>NZ_JAKFGB010000010.1 GCF_022267515.1 Rubinisphaera margarita
CGCAACACAGAGATGAATCTCTGTGTCATCCGTGTTCTCGGCTTTTACTCCCTGCTCCGTACCATCATGCTTTCATCGTTTCCTCGGCGACTCTCAGCACGTTCTCGCCGAGGATCTTGCGGATGTCTTCGTCCGAGTAGCCTCGCTGAACCAGTCCGACGGTAAACAGCGGCCAGTTGGTCCAGGCGATGCTGTTGGTCATGGTGGACGTCGTTTTGAAGTCGTCATCGGGCCAGAGCATGCGGAAGTCTTCCCGCCGTCGCGGGCGACGCGGCACCTTCTTTGACTCGGCCGAAGAATTCGAGGAGTTGTAGGCCACGTCGGTCCCAATCGCGACGTGATCGACGCCGAACTTCTGAGCGATATAGTCGACGTGATTGAGCAACATCGCGATGTCTCCGGTTCCTTTCAGGTACCGCGGAATGCAGCAGATGCCGACGAATCCGCCGGAGTCGACGATCGCCTTGATGACTTCATCTGGCTTGCTGCGGGCGTGCGGTTTGCTGTCGAGAGCCGCACAGACGGTATGACTGGCGACGCACGGTTTGCTCGACAACTTCGCGGCTTCCAGACTCGTCTGCCAGCCGGAATGGGCGCAGTCGGGAATCACGCCGACGCGGTTCATCTCCGCGACCACGCTTCGTCCGAAGTCGCTGAGCCCGGCGTTGGCCGTCTCGCCGCAGCCATCGCCAATCATGTTCCGCCGCTGGTAAGTCAGATGCATCATGCGGATGCCGAGCTGATAGAACACGCGGAGATACCGTAGTTCGTCGGGGACAGACACCCATTGCTGCGTAAGCGGAACGCCGTTGCCGGTGAAGTACAGAGCATGTTTGCCGAGCCGCTTTGCTTCGCGAATATGTTCAGGAGTGCCGGCTTTCACCACGTACTCATCGAGCATGTCGGTGGCGAACGTGAAACGGGCCAGCCGCTTGATCAACCGGAGTGGATCCTGTCCTTCTTCGCCAGCGTTCTGAAAAATGCAGGTCACGCCGGAAACCCGCCAGGCATCAAGATACTCCTGCTGCTCGGCCGTGTCGGTCACGTACCGTGTCATGGTCATCTCTTCGCGGAGATCCTGCAGCTCCAGGTCCGAGGCGCCGGCTTCGACCTCTTTGGCGAAGGCGTCTCCATCAATCGCCGCCCGGGGTGAGAAACCGTAGGAATCGAACACGATCGACTCGGCATGCAGGCGGAGTCCGTGTTCGAGTTGTTTCGGCGTCGGCTTGAGAATTCCGAGCGCCACTTCACGAGCATGTTGAACCGCAGGACGCAGCCGCTCTGTGAGTCGCTCCACTCCAGAGGACTCCTCTCCAGTTGACTCCCCGGGCACTTCATCCGCATTCGTTCGCACGGCCGCCATGCCGGCCGTCATCCCGAGTGCACTGTTCAGAAAATCGCGTCGCTGCATGCCTGGAGTCCTCGCTGGAGATCGATTGAGCGAAAGAGTTCTGCGGTTTTGCTTGACGGCCACTATAACAGCGGTAAGACTGATTTCCACGATACGCGCTCATCGCCCGCAACGCTCCTCCCTCCAGAGCTGAAGGTACTTGCCATGCTGCATGATCCCCGGTCGACCTCTTCCCCGTCAGCGTCCACTCCCTCGCTCAACCGGCGATCATTTCTCAAGCAGGCTTCGCAAACGTTCGCGGCCGGCGCCGCATTCAGCCTTGTTCCCCGACACGTGCTCGGTGGTCCCGGCTTCGTGCCTCCCAGTGAGAAGATCAACGTCGCGATCATCGGCTGCGGTGGTCGAGCTCGCAGCAACCTCAAAGGGGTGATGCAACACAACGACGCCCAGGTGATTGCAGTCGCTGACCCGGCGGAAGAATCCGATTCAACAGGACTGCGAATCTATCGCTCAGTGAACGGGCGAATGCCGTTCAAGTCGGAAATCGAAGGCTACTACGCCCAGAAGACGCCCAACCACGGTTGCAGCGCGTACGAAGACTTCCGCGTCATGCTCGACAAGCATCCTGAGATTGATGCCGTCGTGATCTCCACTCCCGATCATCAGCACGCTCATGGAGCTGTGCTTTCCATGCGGGCGGGCAAGCACTGCTACTGCGAGAAGCCGCTGACGCACAACATTCGCGAGGCTCGGCTGGTGGCACAGGTCGCCAAAGAGACCGGCGTCGCCACGCAGCTCGGCAATCAGGGGCATTCGCGGGAGACAATGGCCCAGACGATCGAACTGGTTCGTTCGGGAGCCATTGGGCCGATCAAAGAAGTTCATTCATGGGTCCCGACCCGCCGCTGGAATCCGGAACTGATGGCTCCGCCGACCGAGAAGCAGCCTGTTCCCAAAGGCCTGAACTGGGATCTGTGGGTTGGACCGCGGCAGATGCGCCCCTTCAATTCCGCCTATGTGCCGGTCCACTGGCGTGACTTCTGGGAGTTCGGCTGCGGCGCCCTCGGCGACTTCGGCTGCCATGATCTCGACTCTCCAACGTGGGCGTTGAACCTGTTCGCTCCATCGACCATTGAAGCTCACAACGTGGGGCAGACGCATCCCGATCTCGCGCCGCACGGCACCATCTGCTACTTCCATTTCCCGAAGGTCGGCGATCAACAGGAGTTGAAAGTGACCTGGTACGATGGCGGTGTGAAGCCGGAGTTCCCCGCGGCAGCCGATCCGGTTCGGAACCGCTACGCCCGTGGCGTGATGTTCGTCGGCAGCAAAGGGTATCTGCTCTGTGAAGGAGCGGGCGGCACGCCGCGTATGGTGCTCAACGACGAACTCATCGAGAAGCCGGAGCTTCCCGCTCAATCGATCCGTCGCGTGCAGGATCACTACCGCGACTGGCTCGACGCCTGCAAGGGTGCCGAACCGGCTCTCAGCAACTTCGAATACGGTGCGAAGCTGACCGAAATCACGCTGCTCGGTGTCCTCGCGGTCCGGCTCGGTGGTCAGAAGCTGCACTGGAATCACGACGACATGAGCGTTGAGAACAACTCCGACGCCGAACGAATCATCAACGGCTCCTACCGAGAAGGGTGGGAGCTCGTGTAATCGCTTTTTCTTTCCAGCTGCGCTCGGAAAACTCGCCTTTCATTTTCCCAAAACGGTCGACTTTATGCGATTTTCCCTCCCTCGTGTTTCCCTCCTTTTCTCCTTTTGTGTGTTGATTGCGGCGGGGCTGTGCAAAGCAGCTCCGGACCAGGACTCTGCAAAGCTTGATCATCGAAAACTCGATCGGTTCATCGATGAATCGGGGGAGTCGCAACCGATCAAGACCGCAGCCGACTGGCAGAAGCGACGGACCTCCATTCTCGCCAACATGCAGGCGGTGATGGGGCCTCTGCCGAAACAGGCTCAACAGGAGCGCCCCGTCGAGTTCGAAGTTCTCGATCAGACTGAGACCGAAGACTTCATCCGTCAGACGATCCGCTTCAGTGCCGAACCGGGCGATCCGGTTGTTGCCGACCTTTACACGCCCAAAGCGGGCGATGCCCATAACCGCCCCGGCGTCGTCGCTCTGCATCCGACCGGTGCCCAGGGCAAACGCATCGTCGCCGGCGAAGGTCCGCGAAATAACCGCCAATACGCCGTGGAACTGGCCCGACGTGGCTACGTGGTCATCGCTCCCGACTATCCTTCGTTCGGTGATCTGAAGGACTATTCGTTCGCCGATGACGAATACGTCTCCGGCACGATGAAGGGAATCGTCAACCATATGCGGTGCGTCGATGTGCTGCGTTCTCTTGATGGCGTCGACGATGAACGCATCGGCGTCATCGGGCACAGCCTTGGTGGACACAATGCTCTGTTTCTCGCCGCCTTCGATGAACGGGTGAAAGTCGCCGTCACCAGTTGCGGGTGGACTCCCTTCCATGATTACAAGGAAGGCAACCTGACCGGCTGGACGAGCGACCGTTACATGCCGAAGATCAAGACCGAGTACGATCTCGATCCGAACAAGGTGCCGTTCGACTTCCCGGAAATCATTGCAGCGATTGCTCCGCGAGCCGTCTTTTCCAGCTCTCCCACGCGGGACGACAATTTCGATGTCGAAGGAGCCCAACGCGGAATCGCCGAAGCCTCCAAAATCTTCAAGCTGCTCGACGCTCCCGATCAACTCCAACTGCTCACACCGCCGTGCGATCATGACTTCCCGACCGAGATCCGCTCCGATGCCTACAAGTTCATCGATCAGAATCTCAATCACAAGCCGCTCGCCGAACTCGATTTCGGCAGCGAACTCCCCCGCATTCCGGCTGTTGAACTGCCGGATGTCCTCGACTCCTTCAAAGTCGTCGACGGCTACAAGATCGAGCTGACCGCAGCCGAGCCGCTGGTCGTCGATCCGGTCGCAATGAGCTTCGATGAGAACGGAGCGTTGTGTGTGGTCGAGATGCGCGGGTACTCCGAAGACGATGGTCAGAACCTGGGTCGCATTCGCGTGCTGACCGATGAGGATGGCGATGGCACCTTCGACAAGAGTGCGGTGTTCGCAGACGGGCTTTCCTGGCCGACGGCTATCATCTGTTACGACGGCGGCCTCTTTATCGGAGCCGCTCCGGATATTCTCTATCTCAAAGATATCGACGGCGACCAGCAGGCCGATGAGAAGAAGGTCGTCTTCACCGGTTTCGGCAAACGGAACGTGCAGGCGTTGCTCAACAGTTTTCGCTGGGGACTCGACAACCGCATTTACGGAGCGACGAGTTCCAACGGGGGCGTCGTCAAGCGGCCCGAGCAGCCCGATTCGGCTGGTATTGATCTGCGAGGTCGCAATTTCTCATTCGATCCGAAGACCCTCGAACTTCGTCCTGAAAGTGGAGCCGCCCAGCACGGGATGGCATTTGATGACTGGGGCCGAATGTTCGTCTGCTCGAACAGCAACCATTTCCAGATGGTGATGTATGAAGATCGCTACGCGGCTCGTAACAAGTATCTGAAGGCTCCTTCGTCGCTGGTGTCTGTGGCTGATGACGGAGCCCAGGCGGAAGTCTTCCGCATCAGCCCGCTTGAGCCGTGGCGAATTGTGCGAACGCGATTGCGGGCATCGGGCCGTGTGAAAGGCGTCGTCGAATTCGGCGGCAAGTATTCGGGCTACTTCACCTCGGCGACCGGAATCAACTTCTTCCGCGGCGACGGCTGGTCGAAGGCTGACCGGGGCACGGCGATCATCGGCGACGTCGGGAACAACATCGTTCACCGCAAGCAGGTCTACGACGACGGCATTCTCCGCAAGGGGAAGCGAATTGACATTCAGACCGAGATGATCGCCTCCACTGACATCTGGTTCCGCCCGGTGCAGTACGAAAACGGTCCCGACGGTGCTCTGCATGTTCTGGATATGTATCGCGAAACCATTGAGCACCCCTGGAGCCTGCCGGAAGAGATCAAGAAGTTTCTTGACCTGACCAGCGGCCGCGATCGCGGGCGGCTGTATCGCATCACAGGAGAAGACTTCAAGCAGCGGCCCGTTCCTCAACTGGCCGAAGCCGATATCTCAACTCTGGTCGAGTTACTCGAGCATCCGAACGCCTGGCATCGGGAAACGGCCAGTCGCCTGCTGTATGAACGGCAGGATCCGCAGACGGTCCCGGCCATCAGGTCTTCGTTTGAGTCGATGTCCGCCCCGGGAAAGATGCACGCCCTTTACGTGCTGCTGGGTGCCGATGCCCTCGACGAATCGCTGATTGCCCGCAGCTTCGATGATGCCGAGCCGCAACTCCGCCGGCACGCCGTGCGATTGAGCGAGCACTTCCCCGACTCGTCACTGCTTCAACAGAAGCTGGCAGCCGCTGTGAACGACCCTGCCCCAGCGGTACGCTATCAACTGGCGTTCACTCTCGGCACCTTCCCGCAGTCATTCAACGCTCCCCTGATTGCCGACCTGCTCAAGCAGAGCGGAAGCGATTCCTGGATGCGGTTCGCTCTGCTGACGTCAGTCGATCAGCAGTTGCCGCAGGTCATGAATTCGCTGGCATCCGACAGTCAGTTCCTGAAATCGTCCGCTGCTCGTCCGGTCCTCGAAAGTCTGACCGATCTTGTCGCCCGCCGTGGCAACGCCGAGGAAGTCGACACGTTCGCCACCAGCCTTCTCAACAACGGTGGACTCCCTTATGCATTTCGCTCGAAGCTGTACGGACAGTTTGCAGCAGCCGCTGGCGGAAAGTCGCAGCAGTATACCTCGCTGAACGAATGGCGGAATGAATTCCTCAAGCAGGCCCGAGCCAATGCCGAGGACGAGAAGGCTCCCGTCGCCCAGCGGCTCGATGGGATTGCCGCCCTTTCGGTTTCCACGGAAGCGTCCGATCGCGAGTTGCTTCTCGATCTGCTCGATCCACGCAGCCCGGAAGCCATTCAGCTGGCCGCCCTCAACACCCTGGTGGCGATCGGCGGGGAAGAAACCGACGATTATCTGATCGACGTCTATCCGCAGTTCAGTCCCACGCTGCGAAAGCAGGCTCAGGTGGCTCTGTTCTCCCGACCGACCTGGACAGCTTCTTTGTTGAAAGCCGTCCTCGCCAGCCAGCTTCCGAAAGCCGATCTCGATCGGTCTCAACTGCAGATTCTGAAGACATCGAAGTCGAAAGAACTGAAACAACTTGCCGGACAGGTCAGCAGTCTCTTCGAAGATTCCTCGCGGAACGTCGTGATTGACCGTTACCGCCCTGCCCTGGAGATGTCCGGGGATATCGATCACGGTCGGCAACTGTTCCTGAAGTCCTGTTCCAGCTGTCATAAGCTCGAAGGAAAAGGCAAAGCGATCGGGCCGAATCTGGCCAGCTTCAAAAATCGCGGCAAGGAAGCGGTGCTGACCAATCTGCTCGATCCGAACCGCGAAGTGACGCCCGACTACCTGACTTATGTCGTTGTCACCGTCGACGGCCGGACTTACACCGGCATGCTCGCCAACCAGAGCGCGACCACGATCTCCCTGCAGAGAGCCGAGGGAGAACCACTCGTGCTTCTCCGGGCCGACATCGAAGAAATGCGGACCAGTGGCATTTCACTGATGCCGGAGGGGCTTGAAAAAGACCTCGATGTCGATGCCGTGGCCGATCTTCTCGCGTATCTGATGCAGGCCGAATAGTCGCGTTCCGCATGAATCACAGGAGTTGACTTCGATGAAGAGTTATCAAAAGGTCCTGCTGGTCGCGACGCTTCTGCTTTTCGCCAGCCCTTCGACATTCTGTCAGGCGGCTTCGTGGAAAGCCGGGACTGCCAAACTTGATATCACACCGGTCACGCCGATGTGGATGTCGGGGTACGCGAGCCGCACGAAACCGGCTGAGGGCACACTGCACGAACTGTGGGCCAAGGCACTGGTGCTGGAAGATGCGAACGGCAAACGAGCCGTCGTGCTTTCGCTCGATCTCGTTGGCATCAGTCGCACGACGGCGATGAGAGTGACGAATGGACTTAAAGAGAAATACGGCATCGAACGAGCCGAGATCGCGATCGCGACTTCACACACTCACTGCGGTCCCGTGATGGGTGAGACGCTGGAAACGATGTACTTCCTCGATGAAGAACAGAGCCAGCGCGTTGTCGATTACACGAACGAGGTCGTCCCCCGTCTCGTCGACCTGGTGGGCGATGCTCTCGCGAAGCTGCATCCGGTGACCTTCGAATACGGAGTTGGTGAGGCGACGTTCGCCGTGAACCGCCGCGAGAACCCCGAGAAGGAAGTCCCCGCTCTCCGGGAAGCCGGGAAACTCAAAGGCCCGAACGATCATGCCTTACCCGTGCTGTTCGTCAAAGACGAGAACGGCAAGGTCGAATCGCTCCTGTTCGGTTATGCCTGTCATGCGACCACGCTTTCGTTCTATCAATGGTGTGGCGACTGGCCCGGTTTTGCGCAGATCGAACTGGAAAAGCAGTTCCCCGGGGCAACGGCGATCTTCGTCGCCGGCTGCGGAGCTGATCAGAATCCGCTGCCTCGTCGCGAAGTCGAATTGGCCGAGAACTATGGCAAGCAGATTTCAGCCGGCGTCGACGCCCTCTCTCCACAGAGGTTGACTGAGCTGACCGGCGAGATCACAACAAAGTACGTCGAAATCGACCTCCCCTTTTCGCAGTTGCCGACACGTGAGCAGCTCGAAGTCGACAAAAAGTCCTCGAACAAGTACACGGCCAATCGCGCGAAGAATCTGCTTCAAACGCTCGACGATGAGGGGAGTCTCGACAAGAGTTACCCCTATCCGATTCAGGTCTGGTCGATCGGCCCCCTGAAGATGGTCTTTCTGGGAGGCGAGGTCGTCGTCGACTACTCGCTGCGGCTCAAAGCCGATTCCGGAAATCCCCAGCTCTGGGTCGCCGGTTACTGCAACGACGTCATGGCGTACATTCCCTCTCGCCGCGTGCTGCTGGAAGGCGGTTACGAAGGAGCGACGTCGATGGTGTATTACGGCCTGCCGACAACCTGGGCTCCTCAGGTGGAAACGCTCATCGTCGACCAGGTCCAGCAATTCCTGAGTGAATAATCCGAATCACTTCGCGCTCGCGTCCCGCCTTCATGGAGATCTGCACAATGAAACTGAGATCGACCGCCCTCCTTCTTCTCCTTCTCCTCTCGTGGACCGCGTGGCTTCCCGCCGCGGAAACTCAGCTGCGTGTCGGCACCTTCGACGTCGATGCCTCCCCGCCCGTCGGAAGTCTGTTGGCGTACGATCCGGTGAAGGACATTCAGTCTCCGCTCAGCTGTCGCGGGATCGTGATCCTCGGCGCCGACGATCCGATCGTACTTTGCGCGATCGACTGGCTGGGAGTCTCGAACGATGGTCAGCGAGTCTTCAAGGAGAAGTTGGCTCAGGCCGCCGGGACCACTCCGGAGCGAGTCGCCGTGCATGCGATTCATCAGCACGACGCTCCGCGTTGCGACTTCTCGGTCGAAACCATACTCGCCCAGGCCGGCGTCGGCGGAGGCCAGTTCGATCCCAATTTCGCCCGCGTCGTCATTCAGAACGCCGCCGATGCGGTCCGTGAAGCAACGAAGTCCGCCACTCCCGTTGACTCCATCGGGCTTGGCGAAGGGATTATCGAGAAGGTTGCCTCGAATCGTCGGGTTCTGGGACCTGACGGGAAAGTCCAATACACGCGATACACGGCTACGAAAGATCCGGTTGTTCGCGCCAAGCCGGTCGGCACCATCGATCCGGCCGTGAAGCTGATCACGTTCTTTAAAGGAGACGAACCGGTCGCCGTGCTGACTTACTACGCGACGCATCCGCAAAGCTACTACCGGACCGGCCTGGCCAATCCCGACTTTCCCGGCATGGCCCGCAATGCCCGGCAGGATGAAACCAGCGTGCCGCACATCCACTTCAACGGAGCTGGCGGCAACATCGGAGCCGGGAAATGGAACGATGGCTCGAAGGAGAATCGCCAGATCCTGGCCGACCGCGTGGAAGCGGGAATGAAGTCGGCCTGGGAGACGATGAAGCGACAGCCGATTTCCGCAGACGATGTCTCCTGGGCGACCGAACCGGTTCTGCTGCCGCTCGCCGATCATCTTGTTGAAGAGAATCTGCAGAAGATCGTTCATGATCCAGAGTCGACGCCGCTCGATCGCCATCACGCTGCCAAGCATCTGGCGTGGATGTGGCGGTGTCAGGCGGGCGACACAATCGACATTGGCTGCCTGACGCTGAAGAACGCTCGCGTGCTGCACATGCCCGGCGAGTTGTTCGTCGAGTACCAGCTCGCCGCCCAGAAGATGCGGACCGATCTGTTCGTCGCCATGGCGGCTTACGGCGAGTATGCCCCGGGTTACATCTGCACGGAGATCGCGTATTCTCAGGGAGGATACGAATCAAGCGATCGAGCTTCGCGTGTTTCTCCGGCGGTGGAGAAGGTGTTGATGGACGCGATGGCTCAACTGCTGGAAAGTTCGAACGTGAAAGAGTGAGGCATGTCTGACCAGACGCTCCGGGACCATGTGACCTGGCTCCTCAACGGTGGTGGAGCTCATCTCGATTTCGAAGCGGCGATCGCGGATCTTCCTGAGGAAGCCCGCGGTCGCAAAGCTCCTGGGCTCCCGCACACCGCCTGGCAGCTGCTCTGGCATCTCCGCATCTGCCAGTGGGACATTCTCGAATTCTCCCGCAACGCCGATCACGTCTCCCCAGAGTTCCCGGACGGCCTCTGGCCGGAGACTGATGGTCCGCCCGAGCCGGCGGACTGGGACCGCACGGTCGATGCCTTTCGCGAAGAACATCGCCAGATGGTTGCGCTGTTCAATGACCCGTCGGTCGATCTGTACGCGAAGATCCCGCATGGAGACGGCCAGACGATTCTCCGCGAAGCGCTGCTCGTCGCCGATCACAACGCCTATCATCTCGGCCAGCTGGTCGATCTTCGCCGCTGTCTCGGAGAATGGGATGGCTGAGCTTTCGAATCTGTTTTCGGATCTGCCGAAGTCTCTCCCCGAAGAGCTCATCGAAGTCCTCGCGGCAAACAGTCATCTCCGCATTGAACGGATCGTTTCGACCGGACAGCACAGCCCGCCCGACTTCTGGTACGATCAGGATGAAGCTGAGTGGGTCGCGCTCCTGAAAGGTTCCGCGACGCTGGAGTTCGCCGACGAACAACGCCCGGTCGAGCTGCATCCGGGCGATTACATTCTGATCCCCGCTCACCAGAAGCATCGCGTCGCGAAGACATCGACCGATGAGCCGACGGTCTGGCTGGCGATCTTCTTCAGGACAGGCTGAGAAACTTCAGCAGGATCTCGACCGCCTGTTCCAGTTGCTTCACTTCGATCCACTCGTCCTTCGTGTGAGCCTGCGCGATATCTCCCGGTCCGAAGACGACTGTCGGCATTCCCAGCAGAGCGAACCGCGAAGCATGGGTTCCATACGGAACGCCGATCGCTTCGGTATCCACAATTCCGCTGGCGGCCGCAATCAGCTTTTCGGCCAGTTCCGCATTCCCGGTATCGTTCAATGGCTGGCTGATCGTGTCGGGCGGCAGGAATTCGAAATCGACTTCGCAGTTGGCCCGCAGCCACGTCTCGGCTGCTGCGATCGCCGCAGCGGCTTCCTCGCCCGGCACGACGCGACGATCGATCTCAATTCGGCAGCAGTCAGGAACGATGTTCACACTCGATCCGCCGGCAATGCGCCCCACACTCATCGTCGCACTACCACACAGGTGATGCGCAGGGACTTCCGTCTTCAAGAGGTGACTGTACTGCTCCAGGGCCCGCACAACGTCCGCCATCCGGTAGATGGCGTTAACTCCTCGAGAGGGGTCGCTGCTGTGGACCGCCACGCCGTTCGTCTGCACCTTCCACCGAGCGGCCCCCTTATGAGCGACAACCGGATTGAGGCCGGTCGGCTCGAAGACAATCGTCTGATCAATCTCTCCGAAGGTCGCCAGGAGCCCGTCCCGCTGCGACTCGAGTCGTCGGATCAAATCGGCGGCTCCCTTCTGTGTCCGTTCTTCGTCGCAGGTGCAGGAAAAGATGATCGTTCCGTGCATATGAGCGGAATCGGCTCTGAGCCGCTGCACGAGCTCAAGCATGACTGCGAGCGAGCCCTTCACATCGCAGCTGCCGCGACCGAACAGACGCCCTTCCTGTTCGAACGGCGTGTAGGGAGCAATCGTCATCCCGGCAACAGGGACCGTATCGGTGTGAGCGTCGAGCAGTGTGCAGGGGCGATCAGCATTTCCGGGAAGAACGGCGATGACGTTTCCGCGTCCGGGTTCGACTTCGTGGTACTCGCAGGGTACATTGATTTCGTGGAAGAACCTGCCGAGCCAGTCGGTCATCCCGGCTTCAAACCAGCCGTCTCCCTCCACCGCAGCGCCCATCGGATTCTGGCTCGGAATTGCCACCAGTTCACGCAAAATCGAACTTGCAGATCGGATGTTCGTCAAAGGAACCTCGCATGCACAAATCAACGGGCCACGAATCTTTACTCAGCCGCCGCGACATGCTGAAAGCGTCCACCGCAGCTGCTGCGGTCACTATGACCGGCACTTCTCTATTCGGCAAGTCGGACTCGAACACATCCGGTTTCATTGATGCCCACGTGCATGTCTGGACGCCCGACACCTCGACGTATCCGTTGAAGACCGGTTACTCAAAAGAAGACATGCAGCCGCCGAGTTTCACGCCGAAAGAGCTGATGGCCCACGCCGGCCCCAGCGGCGTCGATTGCATCGTGCTGATTCAGATGAGCTTCTACGGCTACGACAATTCCTACATGCTGCACGTGATGGACGCACACCCGGGACGTTACTCGGGGGTCGCAGTGATCGATCCCGAAGACAAACCGGTCGCCACGATGAAAGCCCTGAAGAAGAAAGGCGTTCGCGGTTTCCGCATCGTCGCCGGAAAGCAGGATCCCGATCAGTGGCTGAAGTCGAAAGGGATGCGGGCCATGTGGCGGTGTGCGGCCGACGAAGACATGGCCATGTGCCCGCTGATGAACCCGGAATACATTCCGTCCGTTGCGGCGATGTGCAGGAAGTTTCCGGAGACGACAGTCGTGGTCGATCACTTTGCCCGCATCGGTATCAGCGGCACGGTGAACGAGGCTGACCTGGATGCACTCTGCCAGCTGGCCGATCACGAAAAGACGTACGTGAAAACCTCAGCCTTCTACGCGCTCGGGAAGAAGTCGCCGCCTTATACTGATCTCGGCCCGATGATCCGCCGCTGCCGGGATGCCTTCGGAGCCGACCGCCTGATGTGGGCCAGCGACTGCCCGTATCAGGTGCAGGAAAATCACACCTACGCCGCCTCGATCGATCTCATTCGCGAGAAACTCGATTTCCTGAGCGACGAAGATCGCGAGTCGATGCTCCGCGGCACCGCTGAGAAAGTCTTCTTCAGTTAACGCCACAGGTCGCATCCGCCAGCCAACGCGGACCAGCACATGTGTGTTACTGGCTCAGCCGGGCTTCTTTCACAATGCAGTGTGCCAATAAAAAAGCCACTGGCAGAGCCAGTGGCACACGGTATTGGTCGATCGTCGTGTTGGTCGATCGTCGTGTTGGTCGATCGTCGGGGCGACCTGAGTCGGCCCTGCGGAATCAGTCTTTCAGTTTGATGATCATTTCCGTCTCGACACTCGAGTTCAACGGCAGTTGAGCAACGCCGATGGCTGTCCGGGCGGCGAGGCCGGCGTCGCCGAAGACGTCGAGCAGAAGCTGCGATCCCCCATTGATGACGACGTGCTGTTCCGTGAAATCGAGGTCGGTATTCACGTAACCGGTCAGGCGGACAATGCTCTCGATGTCGTCAAACGAGCCGAGTTCCTGGTACACCATGCGGAGGTTGTTGGCCACGCAGATGGCGGCCGCTTTCTGAGCATCTTCCAGCGACACGACGCTCGGCACCTTGCCTTTGTAGGGGATGCGGCCGTTCTCAATCGGCACCGCTCCGGAAACATACAGCGTGTTGCCGTTGCGGGACACAGGCCGATAAATCGCTCCCGGCGGGAGTTCGACGTCGACTTTGAATCCCTTTTCTTCCATTCGCTGTTCGCGTTCACCCATCACAGATTCCTTTTCTCAGTTGAAGTTCAAAGTTGTTCGGTTCAAACCAGCAGCCCGCGGGCGTCAACGGTCACAGCCGTCAGTTCGTTCCCCTGGAGCCACCAGATCTGGTTTTGCAGATTCACACACGGGCAGATGTGATTCGGAATGATCGTGACCCGCTCGCCAAGTTCCGGAGCAGTCCCGCAAGCCGAAGTATCGACCTGGGCGTGCTCCTCACTCAGCTTACCGATCACGGCATCCGGGTATTCCAGAATCAGCCCGTAACCGCACTCCGGGTTTGGCCCGTTGCGGTCGCTGGTCAGTGTCTTAGAGCCGGCATCGAGAACAACCTGCCCCGGCACAGAGGTACTGATGACAGTCGCGATGATACGCCCGGCACAGTCATCGACCGTGGACACGCCGGCTTCAATGCAGTTGCGATCGTTGTAGATGTAGGTCCCCGGACGAAACTCGGTGGTCGAAGGCATGAGATGCGTCTGGAACGCGGTCGGCGTCGAGCCTCCCGATACAATCTCCGTGCTCGTTCGCTGCTCTCGGAATCGGGAGACGGCGTTACGGAGAATCGATTCGACTGCGGCGAGCCGCGTGGACTGCTCTGGACCTGGAGCCGGAACGTTGCCGGGGAAATACATCAGTCCCCGAACGTGAAGCCCGGGAAGAGCATCGACCTGTTTCGCCAGTTCCGCAGCCGCTTCCGCCCCCTGCACTCCGGTACGACCAAAACCGACGTCGAGGTCGATCAGTATTCCAATCTCGCTCCCACTATTGGAAGCCGCGACGGAAAGCCGCTCGGCTGCGAGCAGGGAATCGAGTCCGACGGTGGTCCGCGTTTTCCGTGCGAGTTTCCCAATCTCAGCGGCTCGATGGGCATCGACCGGCGGATAGGCGATCAGCAGATCCTCACAGAGTTCGCTCATCACCTCGGCTTCACCAACCTTGGCCGTGGTCAGGCCGACAGCCCCGGCTTCCATCTGCATCTCGGCAACCCGACGCAGCTTATGGGTCTTGATATGCGGGCGAAGCTTCAGATTGTGTGCACTGGCATAGGAGGCCATGCGGGCGATGTTTCGCCGCACGCTCTCCGCATCAATCACCAGAGCCGGTGTGGGCACGGTCTCCTGAGTCCACGTCGTCGTCATGAGCGGCAGTATTTCCTGTCAGAAGAACTTGCGGACGTTCTCATCCGCCGGGGGAGGCGTGGCGAGCGCGGCAATCACCGCAATGGCCCCTGACCCGGCGATTCCCCAGACCATCGGGTCGAAACCGAGCGGCTTGAGTGGACTCATCGCACTCAGCGATGTCACTCCGCCGAGATAGGCGGTTACGTAGCCGATGATATAGAGCAGCATGCAGACCGCCAAGCCGCCCAGCATTCCGGCGATCGCACCAGCCGAATTAAACCGGGGCCAGAAGAGCGCCAGAAACACCGGCATCAGATAAACCGAAGCCAGTCCACTGGCGGCGAAGATAATGACCACCTGAAGAAACCGGGGCGGATTGATCGCCGCCAGCATCACCAGGACGCCGATGCCCGCGGTACAGACATAGCTCAAAGTCTTCGTCGTTTTCTCAGAGACGTCTGGATTGAACTCGCGTTGGTAGACATCCCGCACCAGGGAGGAGGAGATCATCAGCATGAAGCTGTCGACCGTCGACATCGCGGCGGCAAAGGGAGCGGCAATCAGAATCCCGGCCAGCCAGGGGATGCCGGCATTGTTGGCAACCGTCATCGATAAGACGGGCATGATGCGGTCCGGCGTCTGGTCGAGAGCCGGCACAAGCAGCCGCCCGCAACTGAAGATTACGACCAGCGAGAAATAGATCCCCCCATAGTAGACGACAAGCAGGGCCATCGCTTTCTTGAGCGTGCGAGTGCTGTCGAACGCCATGAGTCGCACTTTGTTGCCGGGCTGACCGGCTGCTCCGAACGTCCAGAAGACGAAGAACGAAAAGGCGATCGTCAACGGGAGGAACCCCGCTTCGCTGTTCTCGCTCGGGCCGGGAGCCATGATGTAAGCTCCCTTCCGATCCGCCCCACCCCGATAAGCCTTCTCCTCAGCCACGGTGACCGCAATCGACTCCGGCAGCATCACATCCGGCTTGCCGGCAATCTGCTCAAGCCGCATGTTCTTCTCGAACTCGCCTGTAATCTCGACCGCTTTGATCCGCGAGCTGACCGCCCCATCGGCCGGGATGCGTGCGGATTCATTGATACGGAACAGCCGCTGATCATCACCGTCGCCGAGCGTGATCCACGTTTCACTTGGAATAAAACGGGGAGCCGAATCAGTCGTGCCACGCAACTCGAGTTGAACGAGTTGAGGCGGAGTGATCTCGGCCAGCGTCCGGGTCGCGTTCCCTAGGCCTCCAACCTGAATAATCACCAGCACGAGCAGTGCGATGACGCCGAAGAACATCACAATGCCCTGAAGCATATCGGTCCACACGACCGCTCGAAATCCGCCGACCGACGTGTAAGCAACAACCGTGAGCGAAAAGACCAGCAGCCCAAGCAGATATCCGGGATCGACGTGAGCAATCAGCGGGATCTGACTTGTGACATCGCCGAAGGCGAGAACCGTCTGTTGCCAGACCTTCACGTTGGCCAATAGTTCCAGCAAGATGATGCTGCCCAGTTTGAATTGCGGCACCAGAAACAGTGACAGCAGAGATACGAGCAGGACGGTGGCGATGATCGAGACCGCTCTGCTGCCGAAGCGGGCAAACAACAGGTCAGGCAGCGTGATCGCCCCCGCCTGACGAGCGACGCGGTTGATTCGTTTTCCAAGAAGCCCCATAGAGACAAGAGGCACGGTCATGTAACCGGCAATCCACAGGGCAACCACCCAGCCGTGTGCGTAAACCAGCGAGGGGAACCCGGCGAACGAACCGGCTGAGGCACTCGTGGCGGCAAACGTCAGCATGAAGGCCCAGGGCCCGAGACCGCGGCTGCCGAGGAAGTAGTCGTCCATGAAGTTGGTTTTGGAGAGCACGTAATGGCTCGCCAGCGCCAACCCCAACACAGCTGTGGAGTAAATGAGAAACGTGACCAGTGCATCGGTCGAATTGACGGCAGCGAGAACGGGCAGAAATTGACTCATGGCGTTCCCTCCTGTTCGTCACCCTCGCCCAGCTTCTCCCGGGCAAACTCTTCATCATCATCGGTGATGTAGTACAAGGCGTACCAGATGGTAAATATCCCAGCCGCGATCCAGGGAACGAACACGCCCCAGAAGATCCAGTCCGGCAGACCGAGCACTGTCGGCGGCGATTCGACATCGTAGTCGTAGGCCATCCAGCCGCAGACGATCATTGTCCAGGCGGTGAAGAAGATCCAGCCGCCAACGAGAACCAGAAGCTCCCGGACAGCCCGTACAAACGTTGGCGAATATCGCCCCTCCGAATCCGGTGAAACAGGCAAGCCGTTCCCTTTCAGTCGGGTAGAACTGTTCGCAAAACGCGTAACCAGTTCCGGTAAAAAATGCGGTCAATGTCTTCGTCCGTGTATCCCCGCTCCTGCAGCACATCGGCCAGACGTTGAAGATCGGCGATCGATTTCAGATCCGCCGGCGTCTGTTCATTCCCGAAACCGCCATCGAGATCGCTGCCGATCCCGGAATGATTCGTATTCCCCGCCAGCTGGCAGACATGGTCGATATGATCGGCCAGCGTGGTGATGACGACCTTTGTTTCCGCTGGCGTCGTCTTGCCAATCACCCAACCCGGGTGGAGCATCCAGGCATCGCAGGCCACTCCGATCACCGCGTCCTTCTCGATGAGCCGCTTCATCAGATCATCCGGCAGCTGGCGATCGCCGGGAATCAGCGTTCGACTGTTGTGATGACTGGCCCAGACCGCTCCGTCAAACCGGTCTAAGGCTTCGTGCATGCTTTCATCGCAGAGATGCGTCGCATCGAGCCCCATGTCGAGATGCTGCATCCGATCGAGCAGTTCGCGACCGTCGTCGGTCAGTGGTCCCGTGACCGCCGTACCGGCTGCATAGTGAGAATGTCCGTAATGGGCAGGCCCGATGGCGCGAAGTCCCGCTTCGTGCCATTCGTTGAGCTGCGCAGGTGCCACAATCGGATCGGCTCCTTCCATGGAGAGAATACACCCGAGTGGAGTCGCGTCCCGATTCAGATCCCAGTTCTGAAGATGTTCGTCCAGATCGCGTTTCGTGCGGATCATCCGCAGGTATCCCTGCTGTTCCCAGAGGCGATAGCAGGCGAGTTGCCCGTAAGCAGCCGCGTACGCTCCAATCCGATAGACCGAATCGAGACTGGTCCGGCGATAATTCGGCTGCCGCTGATGAGCGGGCCCGCTGCGGGCGAGGAGCGTGACGACGCTGAGGCCGAGATTGCCCCGTCGCATTTCGGGGAAGGAGACCGTTGCGTTCCCGCGAATGTGCACATCATCCATGCCGCGTTCGGCGGCATTCAGTTCGTCGAGGGAGAGAGTGAGATCGCGATCGTAGGAAGCGGCGTTCCACGCCAGGTCCAGATGGGCGTCGACGATCATTCTCACGTGGGCAGGCTCCGGGAGGGGAAGGAACTCTGGCGGTGGGCCGTGTCAGCAAAATCCGTTGCGGGAGAGTCAACGCGTGCGCCACGTTAACTCCTGGACTTCACCGTTCCATGCATGTTGGGCATCGGTCGTATGTGTTGTCAATTGAACGCCTGTGGCGGAGAGACGTGCGGTCGTCCAGCCGGTGGTCGATTTCGTCGGATCGGCGACATAGGACGTGGCCGGCGTATTGATAATATGGATGCCCCGTTCCTCGGCGATGCTGCGATCGTGGATGTGGCCGTGAACGTAAGCCTTCACCTGCGTCCGCGAGACCAGCAGATCCCAGAGTTCAGGGGAATCGATCAGTCCGCCGGGAAAGTGAAGTGGATCGCCGCCGAGCCGGGGATTATGATGGGCGACGATAATGGCCGGCTTGTCGGGCCGGGCGTCGAGTTCCTTCTTCAACCAGTCCCGCTGCTCGACGTCAATCAGTCCCTGGGTAACCATCGTTTCCTTCAGGGAATCGAGCAGGAAGAAGTTTGCGAATCGGGTTTCGACAACCGCCAGATGCTTCGCGGCCACCGGCGGATCGTCCGGACGCTCATTCTTCAGCACTTCATAGAAGACCTCGCGATTGTCGTGATTCCCCAGCGTGAGATGCGTCGACACGCCCGCTTCGTACAATGGATTCAGCAGGCGACCGAGATGTGCATAGTCCCCGGGCTGGCCGTCGTACAGTGCCAGATCTCCGTTGATAATCACCGACGCCGGTTTCCGTTCGCGATTCACCAGCTCCGTGACAATCTGGCGGAGGTGACTCGGCACCGGCGAGTTCGGCGGATGCTTTTCACCAATGTGCGTGTCGTTGAGGAGATAGACGAGATCGTCTTCCGTCTCGCCAGCGGGCTCGGCTGCAAAGATGGATGAACGAGCCGCAAGGCCTGCTCCCACAGTGACAAGAAACTGGCGACGATTGCAGCCGGGAAGATGAACGGGCATGGCTCATTTCTCCACGATCGGATTTCATTCAGGGGCGAGCGTCAAGTGATGATATCGTGAATCACGTTCCCATGCACATCGGTCAGACGAAAGTCGCGTCCCTGATGCCGAAACGTCAGACGCCGATGATCGATGCCAAGCTGATGCAGCAGCGTCGCGTTCAGGTCGTGAATGTGAACCGGATCGCGGACGATGTTGTAGGAGAACTCATCCGTTTCCCCAAAACTGGTCCCCGGCTTGAAGCCGCCCCCCGCCACCCAGATGGTGAAACACCGCGGATGATGATCGCGGCCGTAGTTGTCGGCTGTCAGTTCGCCCTGACTGTAAATCGTCCGTCCGAACTCTCCCCCCCAGATGACCAGCGTCTCGTCAAGCAGGCCGCGCTCTTTCAGGTCCTGAACAAGAGCCGCGGAAGGCTGATCGGTATCGGCACACTGCCCGCGAATCTGCTTCGGCAGAGCGTTGTGCTGATCCCAGCCCATATGATACAGCTGCACGAAACGGACATCTCGTTCAATCAGCCGGCGGGCGAGCAGGCAGTTGTAGGCATAGTGCCCCCGCTTCATCACATTCGGTCCGTAACGCTTCAGCGTCGCGGCTGACTCTTCAGAGAAGTCGACAATCTCCGGCACCGACATCTGCATGCGATATGCCATCTCATACTGAGCAATCCGGGAGTTGATCTCCGGGTCCTGTTTCTCCTCGAAGGTCATCTGATTCAGAGCCGCGATCGCATTCAGATTCCGGCGGCGGCCTTCCCGTGTCACCCCTGCGAGGTCGTTCAGAAAGAGGACCGGATCGCCGGACGACATGAACTTCACGCCCTGATGCCGCGACTCGAGAAAACCGCTGCCCCAGAGACGATCGTAAAGCGGCTGGCAGTTGGGACGCCCACTTCCCCGGGAGAGTAGCACCACGAACGCGGGGAGTTCTTCGCTTTCGCTGCCGAGTCCGTAGCTGATCCACGAACCAAAGCTCGGCCGCCCTGCCTGTTCAGCACCGGTCTGCAGAAATGTAATCGCCGGATCGTGATTGATCGCCTCGGTGTGCATCGACTTGATGTAGCACAGGTCATCCGAAATCGCCGCGACGTGTGGCATCAACTCGCTGACCGTCGCCCCCGATTCCCCGTGTTGGCGAAACTTGAAAATCGTCGGCGCGATCGGGAACCGCTGTTGACCGGACGTCATCGTCGTCAGCCGCTGCCCCTGTCGGATCGAATCGGGCAGGTCCTCATCGAACCGCTCCGCCATCGCCGGTTTGTGATCGAACAAATCGATCTGCGAAGGAGCCCCCGACTGACAGAGATAGATCACCCGCTTCGCTCGCGGCTGCTTCTGCTCCGACGCCTCAACTGCAGTTGGCTTCGGATTCAGCAGCGTCTGCAGTGCCATCGAACCGAGTCCGAGCCGGCACGAGTTCGACAGAAACTGCCGGCGGTTCGTCCTCATTGCCTCTGCAAAAAGATCAGCCATAGTCATCACATTCCGTCTCAGGGACGAGTCAGCGTGGTATCGAGATTGAGCAGCACTTCGGCGACTTCCGTGAAAGCGGCCAGACGACTCGGGGCAATCGGAACAGCACCGGTTATCCATTCTTTAGCCGGAGCAAACCGTTCCGCCGCCCGTTGAGGATGCTCGGAGTAAACGCCGAGATGCTGATTGAGCAGTTCATCGAGCACTCTCAATTGACGCTCTTCAATCGCACGGCTCTGTGTGCGCTGCCACAGCGAGGCAAGGATCTCGGCGTCGTTGGAACCGTGCTCCTCACGGAGCGTTCGGTGTGCCAGCATGATCGCCGAGACTGCGAACGTCGGATCATTCAGCGTTGTCAGTGCCTGCAGCGGAGAATTGGTCGTCGACCGGCGAACGTTGCACGTCTCTCGACTTGCGGCGTCAAACACCAGCATGTTTGGCGGCGGCATGCCCCGCTTCCAGAAAGTGTAGAGGCTGCGGCGAAACCGGCCGCTATCGGAATCGGCTTCATAGCGGGTCGTGTTGCTGTTCACGCCGGCGACCGCTTCCCACAGTCCGTCCGGCTGCCACGGTTTTACCGGAGGTCCGCCAGCCTGATTCACCAGCAGTCCACTCACGTAGAGAGCCTGATCACGAATCATCGGAGCCGGCAATCGCAGACGGGACATCCGTCCGAGCAGTCGATTTTCGGGATCGCTTTCCAGCAGATCGGAACGGACCGCACTGCTGCGACGATACGTTTCCGAGAGCACAAACTCCCGGAGAAGCCGCTTGACATTCCACCCACTCTCCATGAAATCGGCGGCCAGCCAGTCGAGCAGTTCCGGATGCGTCGGTCGCTCGCCCTGATAGCCGAAATCCTCCGGCGTCCGCACCAGTCCGCTGCCAAAGATCTGCTGCCAGAACCGATTCACCGCCACGCGGGCGGCCAGCGGATGCCGCGGATCAACGAGCCAGCGGGCCAGCGTTAACCGATTCGCTGGCTCCCCGTCCGGAAGTTCCAGTCCCAGAAACTCCGGCACGCCCGCTTGAACAACTTCGCCGGGATGGTCGTACAACCCCCGTTCAAGCAAACGGGTCACGCGAGGAGCTCCCTCCCGTTCCTGCATCACCATGACTCGGGTCACTGATTCCGCTTTCAGACGGTCGACTTCCCGCTTTAGCTCATCCCGGCTCGCCCGCAAGTCCGCCAAAGCGGGCGATGTCTCACGGAATTCCGTCAGCAGCGTCTGTCGATCATTCGCATTCAGAGCCAAGAACTGCGAAGCCGTCATTTCCGCATCCGGCGTGCGTCCGACTCCGAGCGACAGGCGGAAACGCCCGATCATGTACTGTTCCTCGCGGGATTCATACCGCAGCCGCACGGTGACACGATCCCCCGCCTTCAACTCCAATGGAGACTCGGGCGTAAACCACGCCGTTGCTTCCGACTGTCCCGGGCCGGGCGACCAGCCCGTCAGTGGGTCTCCATCAATCGCCGTTGCCGCCGCTCGATCGGACAGTTCCCGGTCAGCAGCCGCGGCCGTTAATGGCAGTCGATTCCCATTCACAAGCAGTTCGATCTCGGAGAGCAGAAAATCGCCGTTGAAGCTCCGCGCGAGCGAATCGTCCGTTAGACTCGGATGGGCCAATGCCTGCAGCCGGAGCGAAGCGGCTTTAACAGCCGACGGAATCGTGAACGTCGCCTCATGGACATCGTTCAGCGGATTGGCTCCTCCGAAGAGAACCGACCCGTCTGCCAGCACCTCAAAGGTCGATCCGCCACTCGTCCCGCGCACTGCCTCGGGCGGCGTGACAAGCCAGAAACTTCCCCCTTCGCTCACCTGCCGATGAGTCGCCAGCCAGGCCGCGAACTCTTCGTCAGAGCCGGCTGATAACAGCCGTTTTTCGGCCGCATTCAGTTTCAGTCGGGCGATGGCCAGCTTCCGCTCTTTCGCCGGTACGGGGACTTTCACCTCCGGCACGGCTGCGGGGCCGACGCCATCCGAGCCTTTCTCTTCGATGTTGTTAAAGAAGGCGAACAGCCGGTAGAAGTCCCGCTGCGACAACGGATCGAACTTATGATCGTGGCAACGGGCACACCCGGCCGTCATGCCCATCCAGACCGTCGCCGTCGTGTCCACACGATCGATGACGTACTCCGTCCGAAACTCTTCCGGAATGCTTCCCGCTTCCGCATTGATGCGATGGTTGCGATTAAAGCCGGTGGCGATGCGCTGCTTCATCGAAGCCTGTGGCAACAGATCGCCCGCCAGTTGCTCAATCGTGAACTGATCGTACGGCTGATTGCTGTTGAACGATTCGATCACCCAGTCCCGCCACGCCCACATGGTGCGAACGTTGTCTTTCTGATAACCATGCGTGTCGGCGTAGCGAGCCGCCTCCAGCCAGTCCCAGGCCATTCGCTCACCGTAATGCGGACTGTCCAGCAGCCGATCAACGACCGCTTCGTAATCGAGATTCTCAAGAAACCGATCAACCTCATCCGGTGTCGGCGGCAACCCGGTCAGATCGAACGTCACCCGCCGCAACCACTCCTCAGGCTCGGCCGGCGGATTCGGTTCCAGCCCGGCTTCTTTCAGTCGACGATCAACATAATGATCGATCGCCCTGCGTGGCTCGTTCGCTTCAATTTCCGGTTTCTGAACCGGCTGATACGCCCAGTGTCCTTCCCAAACCGCTCCCTCGGCAATCCACTGCTGAAGGATCTCCTTCTGCCGATCGCTCAACTGCTTCACGGCATCCGGAGGGGGCATCACCGTGTCGGGATCGGTCGATGTGATCCGCCGAACCAGTTCACTCGCTCCCTGCTCATCGGCTGCAATCACCTCGCGAGCAGAAGCTTCCACATCGAACCGCATCTCGGTGACGCGGGAATTTTCGTCCGGACCATGACACAGCAAACAATGGTCGGAGAGAATCGGCAGAACATCGCGGCTGAAACGAATCTCGTCCGCCTGCAGCGTGACCGACGGGATCACCGCCGCCAGCAGCAGAGCCGCGATGCATCGAATTCGATCCGCGCCTGATCCCATCCTCATCCCACACCATCCTGTCAAAATTCCCAATGGAGGTGCCACTGGCTCTGCCAGTGCTGATCAACAGCCGTCGGTTGTCCAGAACACCACGGACAAATCCAGCGGCAATCGACGCGACGACCACACCATCCCAACTGAGTTCATTGATATGATAGCGCAGCCCCCCGCGAATTGCATTTCAGGATTTCGTATCTCTTTTACAGAATATTGTCATTCCGCTTCTTTGAGATTCCGGTCGAAGAAGGCGCGGATCCTCGATCGCACTTCGGACGTCTGAAATTCCGGCCCGCCGTGCCCTGCTCCTTCAACGACTTCCAGCTCCGCTTCGACACCCGCTTTCTTGAGAGCCTCGTAGAAGCGTTTGCTCTGCGCAAGCGGCACGCCCGGATCCTGATCACCGTGCATGATCAGGAACGGCGGATCATCGCTCGAGACCTGATAGAAGGCACTCGCCTGCTTCGCCAGTTCGGGCACGTCCGACACAGCCGCCCCGAGCAGCTTCGCTCCATTCGAATTCGCGACATCCGCGCGGGTGCGTCCATTGCCGACCATGTTGGGGGGCATCGTCAACAGATCGGTCGGACCAAACCAGTCACACACCGCCTGCACGCTGCTCGAATGCTTCTCGTTCTCGGGGGCATCGAGCGTTCCCATCAGTGCGACAAGATGCCCGCCGGCCGAGCTTCCCCAGGCTCCGATGTGATCGCCATCGAGATTGAAGCCCTCCGCATTCTGCCGCACCCAGCGGACTGCTTCGCGACAGTTCTCAATCTGCGTCGGCCACTGAGCTTCATCGGTCAGCGCGTAATTAATGCTGACAACCGCATAACCATGCTGCGTCAACCAGGCGGCCTGACAGCGATCCTTGCTCCCATTCTTCCAGCCGCCGCCATGCACCCACATCACGACCGGCACCGGCTCCGTGATGTTCTTTGGGCGATACACATCGAGCAGCAGCGGCTCGCCATCGACGCCGCCGTATTGTAGATCGCGATAAAGCACGACTCCTTCAGGCACCCGCGTTTTTCTGATCTTGCCCGGCTTGATGCCCGCTCCTTCCTTCGCGGCTCGAATCGTGAAGTCGACCAGATTCTGACACCGGAAAAAGCCCGGCCAGAAGTTGTGCCCCTGCCCGACCGGAACCACCAGATCAACGAGGTCGCCGTTGCCATTCGTCTCGTAAGCGTTCTGCAGCGTCGCAGAGTTCTCTTTCAGCGGGACAACCGTATCGACATCGCCATGAATGATGAACACCGGAATCTCGGCTCTGGCGAGAGCAGCAATCTTCGCCACTGGATTGTGTTCGCTCAGAGACTTTTGCAGCTCTTCGGCCGTCATCCCGTATGACGGAGCCGCCCGCTGAATCTTCGGATAAGTCGTGAGATCATAGACCGGATAGATCCCGGCCAGCCCGGCGACCTTGTCGGTATTGCGAATCGCCCAGCTGCTGACCCACAACCCGCCCCGACTCCGCCCGAGTAGACTCGGCTTCTTCGCGAAGCCGCGGTTCTGTGTCAGTTCCTCATAGAGAGCCGTGAAGGCCTGCTGCTGTTCCGGGCTGCCATAGGCTTCTCCGACATCGATCCCCGCCACCGCCACGCCAGCTTCCACCAGTTCCGAATGCAGCCATCGTTCCGCCAGATCCGGGTAGGCGGGCAACGTCGGGGCATACAGCACCCACGGCTGTGGACTGGTCCGCTGGCTTTCTTCCGGCCAGAAGATGAACGCCGTCCGACCATTTACGGAAAAGGTCTCGCCCGGCAGCACGAGCACCTTCTGCGGGGCGTCTTCCGCCTGAAGAACAGACGAAACGCTAAACGTCAGCAGCAGGGCCAGAAGTCCGAGCATGAATCTGGTTCGCATCGATCTCTCCGAGGCAGGCGGCGTGTATGGCAACTCACAAATGACGACGGATCAGTCGCCTATCATACGACCTGCGTTCGCGAGACTGTAGCGAGCGGACGCGATCCCTTTCGACGGCTTCGTGAATCGGGTAGAACTGATGTCACTGACTTGCGAGCCCCACCTTCCGCCATCAAGGAATCGAATGATGCGACGAATGTCTTGTGCTCTGCTCCTCTGGACGGGAATCCTCTCGATCCCTGCGTCTGCCGGTCCTGCTCATGCAGCCGATGCCGAGCCGAATAACGTCACCGCTCAGGCCGCCAACTGGGATGAGATTCAGCAATGGGTCGACAGCCAGAAGGGCAAAGTCGTCGTGATCGATGTCTGGTCGACCTTCTGCCTCCCCTGCGTCCGTGAATTCCCGCATTTTGTCGAGTTCCACCACAGTCACGCCGAGAAGGTTGCCTGTGCTTCGCTGAACATCGACTACTACGGCAGTGCCGACACCGCTCCCGATCAGACGACGCCGAAGATCACCGAGTTCCTGACCTCGCGAAACGCCACGATGAAGAACTTCATCTCCAGCGACGCCGATGAGAAGATCCTCACCCAGATCGACACCAGCGCCATCCCGGCTGCTCTCGTCTACGATCAGAATGGCAAACTCGTCAAAGTCTTCAACAACGACAACGACGACTACGGCCCCACCGGCTTCAACTACGAGAAGAACATCATTCCGTTCGTCGAAAGCCTGCTGAAGTAGCCCCATCGAACATCGGCAACCGGGCACCACAACGGGCGTGCCCGGATGTGTTCGTGCTTCGGATTCACTTCCACACTGGTCGCAGATAAACAGGGTGCGATAGCCGGAGACGTATCGCATACGAACCAGGTTTCGATTCGACGGGTGGCTCGTCCGCCTCAGCGGGCGGGTCGCGCCAGCGACAAGAGGCAGCGTCATCCGCGCCTTATCGGGTGCAATCACCCGGTCTCGAAGAAATCTCGTCCTTGGCGCGGCCTCTTGTGACTTCGTCACCCGCCCGTGACGGACGGGCCACCTAATACTGTTTCCAGCGACTTTCCAACCTTCATGCCAGGGGGATAGCCGTAGACGTAGCCCGGCTGAATGGATGCCCAATGCCGGGATACGACTTCACCTGTCCGTCCCTGCACCGCTCACAGCTCACAACTTACACCACCTCCTAACCCGAAGCGTCAGCGAGGGATCAGCGTCCGTCGCCCTCGCTCACGCTTCAGGTTGAGCCCTCTTTCGACTCCACGAAAAAAGCCGCAGTCCGGTTTCCCCGACTGCGGCTTTCTTATTGTCTCAACACTCAACGTTAGTTGAGGATCTTTCGCAGGTCAGCGACGATGGCGTCGACCTTCAGATCAGCAGCCGACTTGGCGGAGTGGTTGGCTTTCACTTTGCCACCCTGAGCCAGAATCACGGTCACTTCTGCACTCGGGTTGATACCGTAGTCTGCAGGACCATTTTCGAATTCGTTAGGCAGCACGAACGGAACGTTCTTGGCTTCCGAAGCTTTCGCCAGTTTTTCAGCATTCGACTTGGCAGCCGCCTGGTTTTCGCCCATCGCGTTCACGAAGGCGCGGAGCTGTTTGTCGTCGTTCTTGGGAATGGCTTCGTCGATTTCGCGAACCAGATCGGCGACTTTCTGATCAGCCGAGCGGGTGAAGATCATCACCTGCGGGCGGCCACCGTTCTTGCAGCGGTAGCAGAGGTTCTTGCCGACATTCACGCCGTCGTCATCGGCTCCACAAAGCTTCGTCACGTAAAAGGCACCGATGCCTTCTCCTTCCTGCAGCCCGCTCTTGACGTCTTCGGCAACAACGAAAGCAGCGCCTGTCAGCAGTGCAAACACAGTCAGCATGGGGGTGAATCGCTTCATCGAACTCTCCTTGGGAAAAGTCGGTCTGACCAGCCAAACGGCAGAGAAGCCACACCCGACGCGGCTCCCCATAAATATTCCATCCAGCATGGCGTTCAGTATCTCGCATGGGACGCAAGTCCACAAGTCTCGCCGATTATTATCGCTCCCGGATGCACGTTCTGTTATCTTGCTCACAATTGCGCACTTCCACGAAAGGACTGACCGATGCTGCGACGTTCGTGTCTACTTCTCGCTTGCCTGGCTCTCGGAGCCGCCGCTCTGACTGAACCGGGAACCCGTTCCCTGGCCGAGAACCCTGGCAGCGCTCCCAGCCTGAAGGAAACGACCGCTCACCGCTCGCCTGTCGATGTCGCCCTCAGTCCCGACGGCCGCTGGCTCGTCACCGCCAATGAAACTTCCGACTCGATCTCCCTGATCGACACCGTGAGCGAAACGGTCGTCGATGAACTCAGCTGCCCCGGTGAACCGGCCGGCCTGGCGTTCTGTCTCGACGGCCACTCGATCGCCGTCAGCTGCACGAACTCCGGCAACATCGACGTCGTTCAGATTCAGGACGGCAGGCTCGTTCATCAGTTGAAGATTCACGTTGGCTACGAACCGGTCGGCCTCGCGGTCTCGCCCGATGGAAACATCGCGTATGCGGGCCTCGTCGCCACCGGCGAAGTCGCCGAGATCGATCTGCGAGCCGCGAAAGTGACGCGCACGTTCGAAGTCGGACGCTGGCCCCGTTACCTCACGGTGTCTCCCGATGGCTCCCGGCTCGCGGTCGGCTGCAGTGGTGAAAGTCGCATCGCCGTTGTGGAGACGAAGACCGGCGAAGTCGCGTACAAGGAACTGCTGATCGGCGGAATCAACATCGGGCATCTGCAGTGCTCCAGCGACGGCACGGAAGTCTACTTTCCGTGGATGGTCTACCGCAGCAACCCGATCACCATCGACAACATTCAACGAGGCTGGGTGTTGGCCAGTCGTATTGCCCGCGTCCGTCTCGATGGCCCGCAATACCGTGAAGCCATCTCTCTCGACGTTCCCCGCAAAGCGGTAGCCGATCCGCATGGCATCGCCATGACGAGTGACGAACATCGCCTCGTCGTCTCGGCGTCCGGAACGCACGAACTGCTTGTGTATCGCAAGCCGGATCTTCCCTTCGAAGGCGTGGGCGGACCGGGCGATCTGATCGATCGACGCTTGATGGCCGACAAAGATCTGTTCGATCGCATCGATGTCGGCGGACGCCCGATGGGTATCGAGATCGCGACCGATGACCGGAAGGTCTATGTGGCCAACTACACCCGCAACTCCATTCAGGTCGTCGATATCGAATGGAAACAGATCCTGAATGAAATCCCGCTTGGCGAGGCACCGGAGTTGACTCTGGCCCGTCGCGGCATGGAGTTGTTTCACGATGGCCAGAAGAGCCTCGACCAGTGGTACAGCTGCCACACCTGCCACTACAACGGCGGCGTCAACTCCAAGACGATGGACACGATGAACGACGGCACTGAGCTGACGATGAAAACCGTTCTTCCGCTGGAGAAACCGTCACAGACCGGCCCGTGGACCTGGCACGGCTGGCAGGATGATCTCACCGATGCGATGCAGGCCTCTTTCACGAACACCATGCAGGGCCGCCGCGTTTCCAATGACGATGCCCGAGCCGTGATCGCGTATCTCGATTCGATCGACCTGCCCCCCAACCCGTTCCGCAACAGCGACGGAAGTCTCACCGCAGCCGCCGAACGAGGCCGCAAGATCTTTGAGAGTTCGGCCACCGGATGTGCCGAATGTCACACCGGATCCCGTTTCACCGACGGCAAGATTCACGACGTCGGCCTCGGCTCCGCCGAAGATGCCTACACCGGCTACAACACGCCGACACTCATCGGCTGTTACCGCAAAGTCAACTACCTCCACGACGGTCGGGCCACAACGCTGGAAGACGTTCTGACCGGCGATCATGCCCCCGAAAAAGTCATGGGCGAACGGCCGCTGACGCAACAGGAACTGGCCGATCTGGTCGCGTATCTGAAATCGCTGTAACACGCTCCCGAGCTGAGAAAGCCGAGATTTTTGTGGTAGGATGCTCGTTTTCTCCGTAAGCTGAACCGGTTCCGGTTTCTTTACGGAGGACCCTCTCGTGCTGCAGTTCTTACAGCGATCCGTCACATCGTCCCGGTTCGACGCCGGGCTTTCCCGGTATGTCTCGTTCCTCGCGGCTGCCCTGTTGCTGGTGCTCGGCTTCTACAAACTGGTGCGTATGCCTCTCAATGAGTTTCAGCTGCTCTGTGGAATCCTGCTGCTGTTTCTGGTTGCGATGCAGTTCGTCGTCATCGGACTCATCACGCCACTTTCCATGAAAGCCGCGGAGAAACAATCGCGTCGCTGATGCCTTTCACGGAGATGCCATGTTCGAACTGATGAAACGCAAGCTCACGTCAAACAATTTCGACTATCTGTTCGCTCAGTCGGCGACCTTACTCGGCTCGATCGTGATCTGCATCGTCGGACTCTACGCTCTGATCCGGCTCGATCTCAGCGAACCCGAGACGTTCCTCGGCATTCTGCTGGTGCTGGCCGTGACCCTGCTTGGAATCATTTGCGGACTGTTGATCCCAATCGTCGAGCAGTACGACGCCGAGTCGTGAAACAAAGCTCGGCCGATTAACCGGCTGGGAAGAACCGTGCTTCGAGATTGCTCGCGATCGCTTTCATCTTCTCCACAGTTTCGAGACCACCGCGTCGATTCCAGAGGCGGCCAAAGGCCCATTGAAGATTTGCCGATTCCGTTCCCGATTGAAAGCGCGCGAGTCCATAGACGGGGATGCGAATCTCTTCCGCCTTGAAGGGATGCTTACGCTCTTCGAATTCGATCCACTCGAGTTGATCGTCACGCTCGACGAGCGATTTCCATTCTTCAAGAGTGATGGGGACCAGAACGCTTTCTTCGGGACGGTCGGTTCGTGCGATCACATGATTATCGCTTTGCAGCGGCTGCGAGCCGTTCGCCCTATAGTCAATTGATGCCAGAGGAGCCATCTGTTGAACAAATTCGGCGAGATCAGCTGCAACGATTTCGAACTCATCGGCTTCATGATCAAAGAACCAGACACCAGCCTGAGGAGCATCGACATCGATCGCGTAGTTGTTTCCGCACCCGTCGTTTCCGATACACAGGAATGACGGAGGCCACGGCTTTCCAGCAAATGCTGCAGGTCGCGGCGTCATCCTCAGCTGCAGATTCTCGATGAGCATCCGCTTAAGATCGGATTCGAGATAAGGTTCACAACGCTCGGATCGAGCGACGATCTCGCAGTATGCTTCGGGGAGCTCAAACCCCAATCGCTTTTCGACGGTCTTCCGATCAATACTCACAGACAATTCCTTATTCATTCTTCGAAGGACGGGCCGTAACCACCGGATCGCCGACATCCTTCTGCCAGTTACTCAGGATCTGTTTCAGTTGCCGGGCGATGTTCGCACACCCCGGCTCATCGATTCGGTTCTGCAGTTCATCCGGGTCACTCTCGATATCGAATAACTGCCACTGGCCAATCTGCGGATAATGGATCAGCTTCCAGTTTCCTCGACGGACCATTCGCTGCGTGTCGCGATAGTAGCCGAAGATCTGGTCACGAATCTCATCCCTCTTTCCCTGTAAAACCGGTACGAAGCTGCGGCCATCGAGATCTTCGCTGACCTCGACCTGCGCGAGTTCACAGAGCGTCGGATACAGGTCACGCAGGTAGACCTGAGCCGGGAACCGCTTTCCCGCGGGAATCGTCGAACCTCGAATGAGCAGCGGGACGTTGATCGTGTGCTCGTACATATTCTGCTTGCCCCGCAGACCGTGACTGCCGACGGCCAGGCCGTGGTCGCTGGTATAGACCACAATCGTGTTCTCACTCTGCCCGCTTTCCTCCAGCGCGTTGAGGATGCGGCCGACTTCCTGATCGAGATGAGAGATCACGGCATAGTACACAGCGAGATCTTCGCGAACATCGACTTCCGTTCTCGGAGAGGGCAGCAGCCCTTCATCGCGATCGCTCGACCCGATGTCGTACGGATGCTTCGGCTGGAAGTTCTTCGGAAACGGAACCTCTTCCGGATCGTAAGCGTTCTCGAAACCAGGCGGCACGAGCAGCGGGTCGTGCGGAGCGGTGAAGTTCACATGCAGAAACCAGGGCTGCTCGCGAGCCCGCTCGATCTCTTCGATGGCAGCATCGGCAAACCGAGCACTGATGTCAGGAGTGAGACCGACACCCATCTCCGGGAAGAGCTTGCGATCATCGGTCTGAAAGATCCAGCCGCGATACCCCGTGATGGGACGCCCATGGGCATCGACCTGATCTTTCCAGAAACGGCCGCCCCCGGAGGAGAACAAGCCGTTGACGGTCTGATACCCGTGCGTGCTCGGTCGCCCGGAGTTGTGCCACTTCCCGACATAACAGGTATCGTATCCGGCTGCCTGAAAAGCCTCGGCAATCGTGATCCGTTTGGGAGGGACGGTGCCGCCGAAGTCGGTGACACCAATACGGAATCCCGTACAGCCGGTCAAAATCTCGGCTCGACTCGGCGTACAGATCGGATTCGCACAAACCGCTCGCGTGAAGGCGGCTCCATCGCGGACCAGCGAATCGAGATGCGGCGTACGGATGACCGTATTGCCGAGTGCGGCGATCGTATCGGGCCGCTGGTCATCCGAAACGAGGAACAGGATGTTCGGTCGGGAAGGCTCTGTCGCCTCGCTGGCCGAAGTAAGCACGCCGCAAAGAGCGAGCGCGAAAAGGAAGCTGCGAGACAGACTCGGCACTGCATCATACGCCATCGTTTTCTCCCATCCGGCTGCATCGGGTTGTACGCTCCCGTGGTCACTTTCTGGCCGGCCTGAGTATAAAAGCGATTAACGTGGCCGACTACTCCCGTAAAACGGATCTTCCCAATTCGAACCTTCTCGCGGTTCTGTAAGTAGCAACTTCGGAGGCCGGCCCCAACTGGCCCGGTACCCATCTGTAAACCCCTGCAGCCAGACGACGTAAAGCAGCGACCCGCCCAGGACCGCGAAAAACGCCCATTGCAAAGCACGCTGAACCGTTTGCACTTTGAACTCCATAACAGACATGCAGCAAACACTCTGCTTGTACACCACTGGTAACGGAGACACTTTTCAGAATCTGCGAGCTTCTCCAAACTTTCTGATCGACAATAAAAAAACCGTTGCTCCGGAGAACGGAGCAACGGTTTTTCATCAGAATCAAGTAGCCGAGGCGGGACTCGAACCCGCACGGAGGTAACCCTCCCCGGGATTTTAAGTCCCGTGCGTCTGCCATTTCGCCACTCGGCCAAAACGTTCTGTAAAAATGGCTTGCGGAATATTACCGGCTCGCTTTCCGGTTTTGAACCCCGCCCGAGTCGCGATGTTCGGGGGATTCTGTGACAGACCATTTATTTCATAAAAAGAGCCTGCCAGTTTCCCGACAGGCTCCGATTCGTAAGCTACTTCAGCTTCGCCTATTCGGCGGGCCGAACGGAATTAGCGACGAGCATCTTGCCGGCCTTCAGGTCAAGCAGAATGCCATCGACAGTCAACGCGGTCCCCACGGGAACACTGAAGTCATCCGCATCGACGGGGCCGAGATCGACCATCACCTTTTGATTGTTCTCCGCGGTATTGATGGTAATGATGCCGTGGGATTCTCCCATCACCGGGCTCGTCTTCGAGGCGACCACTTCGCCTGAAATCGTGACCGGCTCATCGTTTCCGGTATAACGGTTGGCAACGAACGACTGCTCGCCCTGGTTGATGCGGTTCACCAGAACCAGCGGCTGCTCAGTATCAAGCTGGGTCGCCAGACCGAATGCGGAGATGCGATCACCCTGTTCGAGGCTGATCTGAACCTGTTGGGTCGGTCCCAGATCGAGTCGTACCTGGTTCCCGCCAGTGGTCTTTACGGTCACCAGACGCCGAGTGCTCTTCCCGAAGTCCTGGTCCTTCACGCTCTGAACGGCTCCTTCCACCGTAACGAGAGGAGCACGCTTTGAGCGTTCTGGCTGCTGATCAGTTCCAGCCTGGGTCGCACTCTCTCCGGGAGTCGGAGGAGCATCCGGTCGAGCTTCCGGCTTCACCGGCATCTTGACCGTTTTCTTCCGACCATCTTCATCGATGGTGCTGGCAGCGGCCAGCTTCGACTGCGGTTTCTTCTCGTTCATCTCCTGGTTGGCAGGCTGCTCAGCGGCCTGTCCGCCGTTGGTCTGTCGCAGATCCTGAGCATTGTCCGTCCGCGGACGGTTCACTTTCACGTTCGTTTCCTGCTGGCGAACTGATTCCGCCATCAGTACGGTCTGTTCCCCGGCCTGAATCGGCGACCCGGCAACAGTCAGAGCGTTGCCTTCCTTGAGAACGATCTTCTCAGAGATCAGAGCGATTCCGAGATCGACAATCATTTCTCCGTTCGGAGTCTGAAGGGTCACGATCTGGATCGGCTCTCCGCCGTAGTCGACAATTCGCGTCGATTTCACGGTTCCCTGAACAATCTCAAAGTTCCGATCAATTACCACCTGATTTTCGCCCAGACGAACTTCTCGAGCCAGGATGACTTCCTTATCACCGACAGTCGTCATCACGCCATTCACCGAGATGCGATCGCCGGTATTAATCGCGGTCTCTGCCAGATCATCCAGATTCCCCAGATCGACGACAAAGTTGTCCCCCTGAGCGTTCTGCACCTGAATCACCCGGTGAGAAATCTGCTGGCCCCGCATTGGTACATTTTTGACCAACATGACCGTTCCCTGAACGGAGCGGGCTGTCTGAGCTTCCTGAACGACCGTCTCAGACTGAACAACGTCAGTACGTTCTTCGGTCGGTTTGCGGACTGGAGGCTTGTTGTCTTTCAGTCGATCGAGCGGCTGCGACACGCCGTCAAAGGGCCCATCGCCTTCCACGTCATTGACGAAATCGAACTCCCGATAATACTCGGGCAGTTCCATGACCGGACGGTAAGCCGGTGTTTCATAATAATCATAAAACCAGTTGTCATCGTCAGTTGCTTCATCATAGCCGTACGTGGGAACGGGCGGATACGCCGCGACACGAGGAGCAACGGCCGCCGGTGGGACAACAGCAGCCGGTGGAGCAACTCCGGGACGCGTGACGACGTCGGCCGGGGGTGCGATCGGACTTTTCGGACCAATCACAGGTTCCTCATCAACGACCTGCCCGGGAGTGACGATTGCCGTTCCCCGGACCCGATTGGCCGGGTCCGCAGGGATGACGCCTGCATCGGGGACCTTCACGCGGTAATTGTTGTAGTAGGTGTCGTAAACTGAATAGACGGAGCTGGCTTCGTCATAGCTGAGGCGGTCGTAGTCGTAGTCGCGCCGGTAGCCCCAATCCTCCGCCATCTCGGTGATGTAGTAGTCTGCGGTGATTGAATTGGCTCGCCAGGCACCACCCGGTTGAGCGTGAAACGCCCGGGGCAGGTAGTTCGGCTCCACGTTCGCACCCGCCTCTACGGCCGTGGCGCTTTGGGCGGAAGCGATCTGCACGGCCGACAGCGTTACCACCATCGCCGCGAAAATCCTTACGCCACTTACGGTTCGGTCAATCATCGTCTGCTCCTTATTCTCTGCTGAAAGAGACACGACCACTGTCTTCGTCGACAGACCGTCCGCGTCTCGGTAGGTCCGAAGAATCAGGAAGCCGCAGACTGCATGCCAGACGCAGACGCTTTTTCGCGAACCGGTTAAGTCGCCGCAGCCGGTTTAGCGGGGAAGCTTTTCCAGAACCCGCAGACTGATCGTTTCGCCGATATTCAGCGAAGAGGTCGCCGCTGGCGACGGAGCATTGAGCACATGGACGGCTCGATCGGTGGTTTCGATGATGAAATCGTCGGCGAGATTCCCATCCGGCGTCACGGCCTGTGCTCGCACACCAGCCGGAGCTGGAAGAAGATCATCCGCACGCAGATCGGGCACGAGTCGCTGCAAAGCTTTCACGAACGCTCTTTTGGAAAGCGAGCGATACAATTCTCCCATGCCGGCCGTGAAGTGCTTCCTTCCCAGCTTTCGGAATCCCGGATAGCGGAGCGTTTCCCAGAGGTCGGCGGCATTGAACGATCCGAAGTGGTAGCCTTCCCGTGCGAAGGCGAGCACCGCGTTGGGCCCGCATTCGACGCCACCCTCGATCATGCGGGTGAGATGCACCCCGAGAAACGGAAAGTTTGGATCCGGTACCGGGTAGATCAGATTTCGGCAGAGATGCTCAGCTCGCGGGCGGAGCTTGTAGTACTCGCCACGAAAAGGAACGATCTTCGTTTCGGGCTCGAATCCGCATCGGAGGGCGACCCGATCGGACTGCAGTCCGCCACAAGTCACAATGAGCCGACTGTGACAGGTCCCGCGGCTCGTACTCAACTCTTGTTGATTTCCTTTTGCGGTCGCCGATTGGAACTCCGTTTCAAGCTGGATGGTGCCTCCCATCTCGGTGATCAGTTCAGCGAGTCGCTTTGATACGAGTCGGTAATCGACAATGCCGGTCTCAGGGACATGAACGGCGGCCACTCCCGCGACTTGCGGTTCGAGTTCGCGGAGACGTTTGGCGGAGATCAGTTCACACTCAACGCCGTTCGCTTTCCCGCGTTCGAAGATCTTATGCAGCCCCGAAACCTCGGCTTCCGACGTCGCGACGATCACTTTTCCGCAACGATCGAACGGAATTCCGTGCGTGATGCAGAAGTCTTCGAGTTGCTGCTTGCCGGCTCGGCAGTTCGTCGCCCGCAGGGACCCCGGCTTGTAGTAGATGCCCGAATGAATGACGCCGGAGTTATGTCCGGTCTGATGAGCCGCAAGCTCCGCTTCTTTCTCAAGCAGCAACAACTTGAGTCCCGGGCGACTCTCAAGCAGACGCCAGGCGGTGGCCAGGCCGACGATCCCTCCGCCAATCACGGCGACATCGTAGGCCACATCGGAAAGGGCGTCAGTGGTTGGCATGGGCTCGCGCTGGCTCTTTGTCGACAGCCGTCGTCGACGCGCACGACTCGCACAGCGACTGACCAGCGTCGCCCGGCAGATTACTCAAGCCGCCGCACGATCCTCGCAGACAGCGATTGCTCAGCATCACGCCGACGGCCATGCCGATAATCGCGGCCGCAAAGACCAGGACTGATGCGATAAACGTTGCCATAGTTATTCTTCCGTCACTTGTTCAAAGCCGGGCGTTTGATTCGTTGCCAGTTCACCGTCCCGGGACTCAATCAGGTAAACCGGAATACGTTCCCGATCGGCCAGTTCCAGCCCCCGTTCCGGTCCGAGAACGAGCATCGCTGTCGCCAGAGCGTCAGCTTCCATACAGGTGGAAGCCAGCACGGACGCCGATCGTAAGGTGTGCGTGACCGGCCGCCCCGTGTCGGGATCAATTGTATGCGAATACCGCGTCCCATCAATCTCATAGAAATTTCGATAGTCGCCCGAGGTCGCCATAGCCACGTCGGTTAGATACACAATTGTCTCAATCTCCCGGGCATTCTCGATCGGCTTCTCGATTCCGAGCCGCCACCGCGTTCCATCTGATTTCAGACCGGCAGCGACGACTTCCCCGCCAATATTCACCAGGAAGTTCTCCAGGTGATACGTCCGCAAAAGAACAGCAATCTCGTCGACTCCGAATCCTTTGGCAATCGCGGAGAGATCGAGCCTCAGTTCGGGGACACTCTTCCGAATCGCCGGCGGGTCCAGCCGAGTTTCCAGATGTTCGCTGCCGGTTAAAGTCAGAGCGCTGGCGATTGTCTCCTCGGAGGGCACCACACGATCTTCAATCCTGGGACCGAAGTGCCACAGATCGACCAGCGGACCGACCGTCGGGTCAAAAGCCCCGCCGGTCCGCCTGGAGATCAGCAGAGACTGCTCGACCACGTAAGCGAAGCGGGGAGACACCGCAAACCAGTCCCCGGACTCGCTGGCGTTGAACTTCGAGATCTCCGACTCAGGGTCGTACGTCGACATCTCGGTGTTAATCTCTTTGAGCAGATCCTCGATTGCGGTCCGGATTGGCTCAATCTGGCCCGGAGAGATCGGGTCGGCGATGGTGACCTCATAAAATGTCCCCATTGTGTCGCCGTTCAGGCGGACCATCTCCGGCGTTTCGGGACGAGACTCGCACCCGCAACAAAAAACGCTCCCTGCCAGCAACAGGCAGAGAGCGATTGAATTCTCGACTCCACGACCAGCCATCAGGCGGATTAACCTCCGAAGTCGTCGTAGGCGATGTTTTCCGGTTCGACGCCCAGGTCATCCAGCATTTTGCGGACAGCCGAGAGCATCATGGGAGGACCGCAGATATAGTACTCGCAGTCTTCCGGAGCCGGGTGATTCTTCAGGTAATTGTCGAGCAGCACGTTGTGAATGAAGCCGACCGGACCTGTCCAGTTATCTTCCGGCATCGGCTCGGAGAGCGCGATGTTCAGCTTGAAGTTCGGATGCTTCTTTTCCAGCTCGTAGAACTCGTCGAGGTAGAACAGTTCGCGGGTACTGCGACCACCGTACCAGTACGAAATCTTACGATTAGAGTGCTGCGTCTTCAGCAGTTCGAAGATATGCGACCGGAGCGGAGCCATTCCGGCACCACCACCGATGTAAATCATTTCAGATTCGGTGTCCTTGATGAAGAACTCACCGTAAGGACCAGAGATCGTGACTTCATCGCCCGCCTTCAGGTTGAAGATGTACGACGACATCTTTCCGGGAGGCGTGCCTTCCGGTGCTCGCGGCGGCGGAGTTGCCACGCGAACGTTGAGCATGATAATGCCCTTTTCGCCCGGGTAGTTCGCCATCGAATAGGCACGGACGACAGGCTCTTTCACGACCGACTTGATCTTCCAGAGATTGTACTTGTCCCAGTCGCCACGGAACCGCTCTTCGACTTCGAAATTCTGATAGGTCAGTTCGTGTGGCGGAGCTTCGATCTGGATGTAACCGCCGGCCTTGAAGTCGACTTCTTCGCCTTCCGGCAACTCGAGCACGAGCTCTTTGATGAATGTCGCGACGTTGCGGTTCGACTTGACCTTACAGACCCACTTCTTGGTCTCGAAGACTTCCGGCGGCACTTCGATGTCCATGTCGCCCTTTACGGGAACCTGACAGGAGAGTCGCAGACCTTCGCGAGCTTCTTTCTTATTGATGTGCCCTTTTTCCGTGGGCAGGATATCGCCTCCGCCAGACATAATGTGCACTTTGCACTGGGCACAGGTTCCGCCGCCCCCACAGGCCGAGGAAACGAAGATCTTCTCAGCTGCCAGAGCTCCAAGCAGCTTCCCGCCAGCCGAACAGTGAATCTCTTTCTGTCCGTTGACGATGATCTTCACATCGCCGCTCGGCACGAGCTGCCGTTTTGCGATCAGAATCACTGCCACGAGCGCGAGCACGATGACGGTAAACATCGTGACGCCGAGAACGATCAGACTAATATCAATACTCATCGAATGGTCCACTCAACTGAATTTTGTGGAAACCGCGGGATCCAACCTGTCGGAGACTTCGCTCAGCGGTCGGTTGTCGCAGTGCCCTCCACTCCGCAAGCCACCGCTTACAGAATTATAGTCACGCTGGAAACAAGTTCTAAAGCTGAATTCCGGAGAACGACATGAAGGCCAGCGACATCAGTCCCACAGTAATGAACGTGATTCCCAGACCTTTCAGGCCGTCGGGCACGTCGCTGTACTTCATCTTTTCACGAACTCCAGCCAGAGCGGCGATTGCCAGGGCCCAGCCGAGTCCCGAACCGAAGCCGAACACGCAGGAATCGGCGAAGTTGTAGTTTCGTTCCACCATGAACAGCGAACCACCCAGGATGGCACAGTTCACCGTAATCAGCGGGAGAAAGATCCCGAGGGCGTTGTACAAGGGCGGGAAGAAGCGATCGAGGGCCATTTCCAGGATCTGCACCATGGCGGCGATCACGCCGATGTAGCTGATCAGGCCGAGGAACTCCAGATCGTTGCCCGCCAGACTCGGAATGCCGGTCCAGGTCAGAGCATTCTTCTTCAACAGATAGGTGTAGATCAGGTTGTTGGCCGGCACGGTAATCGCCTGAATGACGATCACGGCCACGCCAAGTCCCAGAGCCGTCTTCACGTTCTTGGACACAGCCAGGAACGTACACATGCCCAGGAAGAAAGCCAGCGCCAGATTCTCGACGAAAACGGCTTTCATCAGCAGGCTGAGGAAATGTTCGACTTGATCCATGATGATCTCTCGAAAACTAAATTGGAATCAGCAGAAACTCGCGGGGAAATAACACGGCCAGAGCTTACTCGCTCTCGACCTGACTCTTGTCGAACGTTCGCAGCACCCAGATGAAAATCCCGATCAGGAAGAACGCACTCGGCGGCAGCAGCATCAGTCCGTTCGGGACATACCAGCCACCTTCATTCACCGAAGAGGCCAGCGTGACGCCGAACAGTTTCCCGGTGCCGAGGCTTTCGCGAAGCAACCCGACGATCAGCAGCAGCACGCTGTATCCCAGACCGTTACCGATCCCGTCCAGGAAACTCATCAGGGGGCCATTCTTCATGGCGTAACCTTCGGCTCGTCCCATCACGATACAGTTCGTGATAATCAGGCCGACGAACACCGACATCGTTTTGGCGATTTCCGGCATGAAGGCTTTGAGGATCTGGTCGACCATGATCACCAGCGAAGCGATGACGGTCATCTGCACGATGATGCGGATGCTGTTGGGAATGTAATTCCGCATTGCCGAAACGATGGCGCTGGAAAACCCGGTCACCAGTGTCACGGCGATGCACATGACCACGGTCGTTTCCATCTTGCTCGTCACCGCGAGAGCAGAACAGATGCCGAGCACCTGCAGAGCGATCGGGTTATTGGCAAAGATCGGCGTAAGCAGAACTTTTGCAGATTTCGATTGAGCCATCTTGTTACTCGCTTCCGATCGCCAGTTCCGGCGATCCGTCTCTCAGAGGGATACGAGAGTCAATAAATGAATTCGTTAGTTGGAGGCGGCAGCCACCTGAAGTTCGCCGCTGGTCATATTCTTGATCAACGGCTTGTAACCGTGTTCACCCAGCCAGTAATGCATCATCGATTCGACGCCACGAGTCGTAATCGTCGCTCCACCCAGAGCTTCGAAACGATGTTCGGCATTCGGGGTCTCGCAGGTCACGCCCCCCTTGAACATCGAGATGGTGACTTCGCCCTGCTCGTTGTAGAGCACCTTGGGACATTCCGGATTGCTCCAGGCCGCCTTCCAGCGTGGGTTGTTGATTTCACCACCGAGACCCGGGGTTTCCCCATCCGCGTAGAACGTCAGACCGCGAACGGTTTTGCCATCGCCATCCAGAGACAGCAGTCCCCACATGGTCGACCACAACCCCTTGCCGCGAACCGGCAGGACGATCTGATCGATCTTCCCACTTGAATTGGTCAGGACGTAGATCTTGGTGAACTTCTCGCGGGCACCGATCCCGGCGACGTCTTTCTCAGACGGAATGTCGACCATCAGCTCGGGGTTTGCCGAGACTTCCTGCAGGTTGAACGTTTCGGCGTCCACCTCATCGGTCTCAGCAACCTTGCCCTCGTCGATATTGACGAGCAGCGGTTTGACCTGCTTGAACAGTTCCGGAATCTCTTCCGCGCTGTTCTCGTCGCGATTGTACAGGCCGAGCACGGTCAGAACTTCGCGCTGAAAAGCCAGCTGCTCGTTCTCTTCCTTGATCGGACGCAGGCCGACTGCGGTCAACGACACGATGATCGAGCAGACCACGCAGAGGATCGCTGCAACAGTAAAGGTTCCGCCAACGGAATCACGCTGGAACATGAGTACGAGCCAACCTTCTCTTGATGTTTGCCTGGATGAAGAAGTAGTCGATCAGTGGGGCAAACACGTTGCCAAACAGAATCGCCAGCATAATCCCTTCCGGAAATGCCGGATTGATGACACGGATGAGGATCGTCATGAAGCCGATCAGGAATCCATAAACCCATTTCCCGCCTTCCGAAAAGGCTGCAGAAACCGGGTCGGTCGCCATGAACACGGTGCCGAAGGCGAAGCCACCGACCACCAGATGCCACCACGGCGGCATTGCGAAGACGGCGTTGCTTTCACTGCCGAGAGCCCAGAGAGCGGCCGAGGTCGTCACAGCTCCGAGAACCACGGCGGCCATGATGCGCCAGGAACCGATGCCGGAAGCGATCAGAATCGCGGCTCCGATGACGCAGGCGAGAGCCGAAGTCTCACCCATTGAACCGGGAATCACACCCAGGAAAGCCTCAAACCAGCTGATGTTCAACCCACCGTTCGTCACGGTGTTTGTCACGGCGTTCATTCCCATCGGAATGTTGGCCGGATCGAGCGAACCGAGCTGCCCCAGAGCGGTGGCTCCGGTGTAGCCGTCGACCAGTTTGTAACCGTCAGCAGCAACCCAGACCCGGTCGCCCGAGATCTGAGAGGGATATGCGAAGTACAGGAATGCACGAGCCGTGAGGGCGATATTGACGAAGTTCTTTCCGGTTCCCCCGAAAACTTCCTTCGCCAGCACCACGGCAAACATGATCCCAATGGCCGCCTGCCACCAGGGCAGCGTCGGCGGAAGCGTCAGCGGATAAAGCATCCCGGTGACTAGGAAGCCTTCGTTGATCTCATGCCCGCGGATACAGCTGAAGATCACTTCGCAAAGTCCCCCGGCGATATTGGCCACGAGGAACAGCGGAATGAAATACAGAGCACCCAGAACGAAGTTCGAGATGTGATTGCCCGGATTGGCAGCCAGACCGAGGGTCGACATGATCGAACCCCGCCAGCCTTCGGCGAACTCGAGGCCGCCAGCATTCAGGACCAGATTCGCCTGATAGCCGGTGTTCCACATCGCCATCAGAATACACGGTCCGAGAGCGGCGACGACCGTGATCATCATTCGCTTCAGATCGAGAGCGTCCCGCACGTGCGACGGACCAGTGGTCACTTCACCCGGCGTGTAGAGAAACGTGTCTCCGGCTTCGTACAGCGGATAAAACGGCTCCAGCTTCCCCCCTTTGGTGAAGAGTGGATGCAAGTTATCCAAAAACTGCCGCAACGGTTTCATAATGAACTTATTCCCAGACCGACATGGCCTTACTTGAAGGAAAAACAGATTTCCCGAAAGGGCTTAACCTTCTTTTTCGATGATCGTCAGATTCCGCCGCAGCATCGTTCCGTACTCGTACTTTCCGGGACAGACGAACGTGCAGAGCGACACATCGTCCTCGTCCAGTTCGAGTGCGCCGAGCGCCTGAGCCTGATCGGTATCACTAACGATCAGCGCCCGCAGCAGGAATGTGGGCAGAATATCGAGCGGCATGACCGACTCGTAGCTGCCAATCGGGACCATCGCCCGCTTACTGCCACCTGTCGAAGTCGTCATATCATATTTCATGGAGGGCTTGAGCAGCTTGTTCATCGTCGACGCGTAGACGTCTTTGATCGAGAACTTGTCGAAGCCCGGCATCTGCCAGCCGAGGAATTCCCGCTCGCGACCTTCTGCGACCACGGAAATCTGCTGGTGATATCGCCCCAGGTACCCGAATGGCCCTGTTGCAGCCCGACCCGAAAGCACCGACCCGGAAATCACGCGGCGATCGGCTTCGTTCAGCTGATCGCTGACGAGATCTGCCGTGGAGGCACCGAGTCGTGTCCGCAGCAGTCGCGGCTCATTCACAACCGGACCACCCAGCGAAACAACCCGCTCGACCGACAGCCGTCCAGTATCGAACAGCTTTCCGATCGCGATGACGTCCTGATACCCAATGAACCAGACGGTCTTGGTCGGACCAACCGGATCGAGATGATGAATGTGCGTTCCCGGAAGACCGGCCGGATGGGGACCTTTGAACTCTTCCGCATGAATAAAGTCGAGCGAGGCGCCCGGCACCTTCACTCCTGGAGCCTGACAAAGGAAGACTTTGCCAGCAGTCAGATGCCGCAACACCTGCAGACCATGAATGAAGCTCTGCTGATTCTCTTCAATCACCACGAGAGGATCGGCGGCCAGCGGACTGGTATCGATCGCGGTTATGAACAGCGAGTTCGGCGCCGAATCAATCTGCGGCACTTTGTTGTAAGGACGGGTCCGCAGTGCGGTCCACAGCCCCGAAGCGACCAGATTGTCACGAACCTGATCGCGGGTCAGCGTCGTCAGATCCGTATTTTCATAGGATGTGAAGGTCTCTTCCTCATCCCCTTCGAGCTGAATCACGAGCGACTGAAAGAACCGCTTGGCGCCGCGGTTGACTTCAACAACCGTTCCAGCCCCCGGCGAGGTGAACTGAACGCCTTCGTTCTTTTTATCGGTGAACAGCGGCTGCCCCAGTTTTACCCGGTCGCCAGCCTGCACGAGCATCGTCGGCTTCATTCCGACGTAATCAGGCCCAATTACGGCCACCCGGCTGACGTCCGGAGCCGGAGAGATCTCCTGTACGGGAGCTCCGGAAATAGGGATGTCCAAGCCTTTTTTAATGTTTATCATCGTCCAGCAGCACTCCGCTTATGCAGTCGCAGCACGTCTCTGTGAGGGGTCAGGTCGGGTTTATAACACGTTCGTTGCGATGTGTGAATCAAACGATTGTGATGCACCGCGAATCGTCCGGAATTCGTCCGTTCGCCATCGCCCGGGTGCCCCGAATGCGCGTCACATGGTAGTGCATGCGGCGTGGTAGTGTGAGGGAATATACGCTGCGGCAAATTGCCGCAGAATTCTCAGCAGGCGATTTCCGCCCGTTGTCGGTCGTTCCCCGGCGCGATCAACCTGAGCTCCGGGAGAGTGATCGCGACAATCTTGATCGCACGAACGGCCCCAGGCCCTTGCGGGAAGGCCGTCTCGTTCAGGCCGCCAGAGCACCGGCGGCCGCCGCCTGTTACTTTTTCTTCGTCTTGCCCGACTTCCCGGCTTTGGCTTTCGTGTCGGACTTTTTCTCGGCTTTCACCTTCTTAACCTTGTCGGACTGCTTTTTGCCCGACTTCTTTCCTTTGGTCGTGCCCGATCCACTTTGAGGCTTATCGCCAAAAATGCGGTCCCAACCGTTGGAAAATTTCTCGCTTGTTCCAGTGTGAACTGTGTAACCCGTCATGGTTGTTACGACTCCCGACCTCGCTTGATTTTCGAATCGTGATACGTCACTGTTTTCAGAACTCCCATCGATAGCTGTGGATATCAGCTATGAGAGAAGGTTTCGACCAGAATATCAAGACTTTTCGCCGCGAACAGGATCACGCCATGAGTTTCTTCCCCGATGTTCTCGAAGTGAAGTACGAAGGCCCGGAAAGCCGGAACCCACTGGCGTTCAAGCACTACAACCCCGAGGAAGTCGTCGCCGGCAAGAAACTCAAGGACCTGCTCCGTTTCAGTGTCTGCTACTGGCACACCTTCCGCGGCACCGGTGGCGATCCGTTCGGCCCCGGCACCATGGTTCGCCCCTGGGACGACGGTTCCGAATCGGTCGACAACGCCCTCAAGCGGGTTGATGTCGCCTTCGAATTCTTCCAGAAGCTCGGCGTCGACTACTACTGCTTCCACGACCGCGACGTTTCCCCGGAAGGGTCCAGCCTCCGCGAAACCAATCACAATCTCGACAAAATCGTCGCCCGACTGAAGGAAAATCAGGAATCGACCGGCATCAAGCTGCTCTGGGGCACGGCAAATCTCTTCTCCAATCCCCGCTACATGCACGGAGCGGCGACCAGCTGCAACGCTGATGCCTTCGCCTTCGCAGCGGCTCAGGTCAAGAAGGCCATCGAAGTCACGCTCGAACTCGGCGGAGAGAACTACGTCTTCTGGGGCGGCCGCGAAGGCTACCAGAACCTCTACAACACCGACATGAAGCGCGAGCTCGACCATCTCGCCAGCTTCATGCACATGGCCAACGACTACGCGAAGAACATCGGCTTCAAAGGCCAGTTCCTGTTTGAGCCGAAGCCGAAAGAACCGACCAAGCACCAGTACGACTTCGACGTCGCCGCCTGCGTGAACTTCCTGCGTCAATACGGCCTGACGGACATGGTGAAGATGAACATCGAAACCAACCACGCCACGCTGGCCGGCCATTCGATGTACCATGAAATGGAATACGCCCGCATTCAGGACATGCTCGGCAGCATCGACGCCAACACCGGCGACCTGCTCCTCGGCTGGGACACCGACCAGTTCCCGACCGACATCTACCTGACCACGCAGTGTATGCTCGTCATTCTGGATCAGGGTGGACTCGCCCCGGGGGGAATTAACTTCGACGCCAAGGTCCGCCGCGAAAGCTTCGAGCCGATCGACCTGTTCCACGCCCACATCGGCGGGATGGATGCCTTCGCCCGCGGAGCCAAAATCGCCGCGAAGATCCGCGAAGACGGCGTCCTCACCGACTTCGTCAAAGACCGCTACTCGAGCTACGACTCGGGCATCGGAGCCGAAATCGAATCGGGCAAAGCCAGCTTCGAAACGCTTGAGAAATACATGCTCGAAAAGGGTGACATCACCCCGAACAAGAGCGGCCGCCAGGAGTACCTGGAGAACGTCATCAATATGTATGTTTAGGGGTTAGGCGCTGGGCGTTTGGCGTTAGGAAGAACGAGCCTCGCGGGATGGGAATTCCGCGAGGTTTTTTTGTGGATCGTCCTCGCGATACGGGCCGCGCGGAAGACGTTCCCGCGCGGCCTAGCGCCCACCCACGCCAGATTTTTCTTGAACCGGGTAGCCCCGGTTGCTTCGCTACCGGGGCCGACGCAGTCGGCAAGAGGTGACAGAACTCTCGATACATTGAAAGCCGACCGAGCAACCTCCTGTGGCTTCGCCACCCCGGTTGAATCAACCGGGGCTACCCGCTGCAATTCCACGACACCGAAGGCAAACTACTCAACGTCTCCGAAGTCGGCATCAGCGAAGAACTCCACTTCAACCCCGTCATCGCGATTCCACAGGAGGGTCACGTCGTGATCATCGCCCAGGGAAGTCGTCCCCGCGAAGAGGCGCCGAAGCAGGTCGCGATTCTGCGGGTGCGCACGGATTAGCCGAGTGTGCCACTGGCGTCTCGCCAGTGCGATACTTCATCCACTTCCGAAGAGACCGGGTTCGACGTACCTGTGGGGGAACAGAACCCGCACGCCGAATCTTCCGCCCACTGGCGAGACGCCAGTGGCACCCCGGTGGCAATCGGAAGCCGGAATGTAACAATGAAGCCATTGGACGTGAGCATACTATTCCGACAGTCTAGGAATCATGCATCGAAGATAAGGTTAAGCAGGCACCTCAATGACGAAGTACGATGATGAATCTCATCTAGTGAGACGAACTGAGTATCTCGAGTGGCTGGGGAAATTCTTCGTTGGTGAAGAATGGGATATTCTCTGCCACCTCATACTCTTCTTGCTCGGAGAGGAAATTGCTCTTTCGAAAGAAGAGATTATTTCGGAGTTGCATGAGATGGCCTTACGCTGTGGAAGCGATCTTGACATTCCATTCCAGGTGTATGTTGGACGTTTCTCCTGTGAGGAAAAGGACGTATGGAGAATGCGGTGCGATCTCTTGGAGCAGAAAGGCTTGATCGGGCCACCGACGGCATTTGCCATTTCTTTCGCGAAAGGTCTCAGGAAATGGGACCAGTCGCGAATGCTCGGCAGTGATGAAGAACTCTTAGAGAAGTGCCAATCCGAAGGGGTACTTTCGTTGACTGCCGAAGGATTCAAGATGCTATGCGTGCTTGATACTTACACGTCTGCTCATGCCGAAGGGTGTTCGGAGGTCGATGAAGACGACCACCATGTGGCGACGAACACCAGCCGAACCGATGCAATGCTGCAGGCCAATCCCAGGTTGGCCAGCGAACTACTAGGACAACTGTCTGCAGCATACAATCCGGATGAGTTGCCCACTCTTCTCGGTTCAGGTCGTATATCGTGGTGTCGTTTACGTGAGCAGTACTGGCAGGTCCACGGTGCGGGAAAGCGGAACAAGGAATCAGGCTAGGTTCTCGACCGAGTAGCCCCGGTTGCCTCGCTCCCGGGGTCGACCCAGTCGGCAAGAGGTGACAGAACTCATGAGACATTGAGAGTCGACCGAACAACCTCCTGTGGCTTCGCCACCCCGGTTGAATCAACCGGGGCTACCCGCTTCCGGACCATCCTAACCCGAAGCGTCAGGGAGAGAATGGACGCCCGTTGTTCATCGGCCCTCGCTCACGCTTCGGGTTAGGATACGTGCCGCGCGGACGAAGTCCCCGCGCGGCCCTAACGCCTAACGCCTAACGCCCACTCAAGCCAGATTTTTCTTGAAGAAGTCCACCGTGCGCTTCCAGCTCAGCTCGGCGGCCTCTTCGTCATATCGCGGCGTGGTGTCGTTGTGGAAGCCGTGGTTGACGCCTTCGTACATGAAGGCCTGGTAGTCGACGTTGTTCTCTTTCAAAGCCTCTTCGTAGGCCGGCCAGCCAGCGTTGATTCGCTTATCGAGGCTGGCGTAGTGCAGCATCAGGTCGGCTTTGATTTTGGAGACGTCTTCCGAGTTGGGCTGGGAGCCGTAGTACGGGGCGGCTGCGTCGATGACATCGGGAATCGCAACCGCCAGCGCGTTGCAGACGCCGCCGCCGTAGCAGAAGCCGACGACGCCGACCTTGCCGTTGGACAGTTCATGCGTGTCGAGCAGTTTCGCGGCTGCGATGAAGTCCTGCAGCATCTCTGCGGAATCCCGTTTCCGCTGCATCTCGCGGCCCTCGTCGTCGTTGCCGGGATAGCCGCCGAGGGGATAGAGAGCATCCGGTCCGAACGCCAGGAAGCCGGCTTTGCCGAGGCGACGGACCACATCTTTGATATACGGGTTCAGCCCGCGGTTTTCGTGAACGACCAGCACGGCTGGCAGCTTGCCGCTCGGTTTGGCGGGGCGAACGAGATAGCCGGCCATCTCCCCTGCTCCCTCGGGCGACTTGTACTTCAGGGTTTCGGTGTGAATCGCCGGATCATCGGGCTTCACCTGCTCGGCCCAGGCGTAGTTGGGGCTGATGGCATTAATGAGCCCTTCGACCGTCATTCCGCCGACCGCGAACGTCCCGGCCGCCCGCACGAAATCGCGACGGGCAATCCGCCCGTGAGCGTAATCGTCGTAGAGATCGAGAAACTTCTGATCAAAATCCTGCGCTTTCTTACGATCCATTGCTGCTCCTGTGTTCTGTAGAATGTGGGGGACAGGTCGGCTCCAGATGTACAGTCTGCGGGATTACTCGCGGGACTGCAATGAATCGGGCGTTAGGCGCCAGGCAATAGGCGATAGGATTATCAACGGCGTCGTTCGTGCTCCCTACCGCCTGGTGCCTAATGCCCAGCGCCTACCCAGACTGGTCCCCGGTCTGGATCTCTGCTAATTTAACCCGCTTGCAGGGAACGGTTTGGGACGTTCCATCGGAAACCAATCGACAGAGAGTGAAGAAGACCATGGCGTCGTCGACTGCGGAAGGTGTGCGAACAACGATGTCCGAAGACGAAGTTCGGACCTGGATCGCCGAGAATGTGAAGTTGGAAGACTTCGTCGGCAAGACCGTGCTCATGATCGTTCCGGACGCGACCCGCACCGCGCCGCTGCCGCTGCTCTTCGACACCCTGCATAAGATGCTTAAACCCCGCGTGGAAGCGCTGGATGTGATCTTCGCGCTCGGCACTCATCCGCCAATGTCGGAAATGCAGATGTGCGATCTGCTTGGCATTTCGGAGAAAGAACGTCAGCGGCTCTTCTTTCAGCTCGGGCTCTACAACCACGAGTGGGACCGCGAAGAGATGCTGACTCAACTCGGCGTCCTCACCGAAGACGACACCTACGAAATCTCCAACGGTCTGATGCGGGAAGAAGTCCCGGTCAAAATCAACAAGCGGGTCCTCAATTACGACATGCTGTTCGTCGTCGGCCCCGTCTTTCCGCATGAAGTGGTCGGCTTCTCCGGCGGTAACAAGTACTTCTTCCCCGGCATCTCCGGCCCGGAAGTGCTCAATTTCTTCCACTGGCTCGGGGCTCTCATCACGAATGCCTCGATCATCGGGGTGAAGGACACTCCGGTCCGCCGCGTCGTCAACAAAGCCGCTTCACTCATTCCGTGTGAACGTCGGGCAATGACGTTCGTCGTCGCGCCCGATGCCAGCCTGTATGGCATGGCCTACGGCACCCCGGAAGACGCCTGGCACGCCGCAGCCGATATTTCTTCGGAAGTGCACATCAAATGGCAGGACAAGCAGTTCAAGCAGGTCCTGTCCTGCTGCCCGCTGATGTACGACGAACTCTGGGTCGCCGGAAAGTGCATGTACAAGCTGGAGCCGGTCGTCGCCGATGGGGGCGAGCTGATCATCTACGCTCCGCACCTCACCGAGATTTCGATCACGCACGGCGAGCTGATTCGCGAGATCGGCTACCACGTTCGAGATTATTTCGTGAAGCAGCCGGACCGGTTCTCCCATATTCCTCGCGGCGTGCTTGCTCACTCGACTCACGTGCGTGGCGGCGGCACCTATGAAGACGGTGTCGAGAAGCCGCGCGTGCAGGTCACGCTGGCTTCGCAGATTCCGCCGGAAGTCTGTGCCGAGATCAACCTCGGCTACCGCGATCCCGATACGATCGATGTCGAATCGTTCGCCAACCGGGAAGACGAAGGGATCCTGCTCGTTCGTAAAGCGGGCGAACACCTGTACCGAACCCGCTGATTCGGTATGATTCTGGCCCGAAAGCCGCGACCACGCCGGCTCTTCGCTGAGAGTGACTAAACTGATTCCCCGTTCTGAATCTTGAATTCATCGATAAAATGCCGAATCCCGCATATCAGTCCCGCCTTGAGTTCGCCCTCGATGCCGCCGAACAGGCCAGGACTCTGATCCTGAAGTACTACCAGAATCAGGAACTGGCCGTCGATTCCAAGAAAGACAACACGCCGGTCACCGAAGCCGACCGTGGAGCCGAACTGCTGATCCGCGAACTGCTCGCCAGGAGCTTTCCGGACGACGGCATCCTCGGCGAAGAGTTTCCGGAAACCCCCGGCAAGAACAACTTCCGCTGGATCCTCGATCCGATCGATGGCACGAAGTCGTTTGTCCACGGCGTCCCCCTCTTCGGCTGCCTGATCGGTCTGGAAGAAGTCGGCGAGGATGGCGAACGAAACTGTGTGATGGGCGTCTGCGGCTTCCCGGCTCTCGATGAAGTCGTGTATGCGGCGAAGGGTTCGGGGGCGTGGTGGAAGATCAAATCGGCCGATCCGATCCCGGCGAAGGTTTCGAGTGTCGACAACCTTGAAGAAGCCTGCTTCTGCACCACGAACGTGGCCCGCTGGGAACAGCTCGGACTCGGCAAGCCGTATCACACCCTCTGCAACCGCGTCCAACTGACGCGCGGCTGGGGCGACTGCTTCGGGCACATGCTCGTCGCCACCGGACGGGCTGAGATCATGGTCGATCCGGTCCTCAGCGAATGGGATGCAGCCGCCCTGCTCCCGATTCTCGAAGAAGCCGGCGGCCACTTCATCGATCGCGACGGAAAAGCCTCGATCTACTCCAAGAACGGAATCTCGATCAACGCGGCTCTGAAGGATCAGTTCCTGGAAATCATGAACGACCGGTAAGAATTCGACGGGTGCCATGCCCACGCTCGCGTGGGCATGGGTGTCCAGGACGCCCCTCGGAGACGACGTAACGACATTCGAAAACGCATCGGCATGCTTGCCCTGCTGACGCGATGCAAGCATGGCACCCCGGTTCGGATTCCAGGCCCGTAGGGTCCGCTGTGCGGACGCGGATTGTGTGAAGAATACAAAGACAACATTCCTTGTTTCCGACCGATCCAAACATGGTGAATGAACAGCATTTCTGAGCGTGCACCCCGAACTTCAAGATTCACGCGGGTTCCGCGTCCGCACAGCGGACCCTACATTTGACCTCGAACAAAAACACGATAAGCCATGATTGTCAGCTGGAACTGGTTAAACGACTACGTCGACCCGAAGTGCAAGGCCACAGAAGCCGCTGAGCGGTTGATGATGTCGGGGCTGAATCTCGAAGAGATCATGCCGCGGGATAACGACTCGGCCATCGATCTGGAAGTGACGAGCAACCGGGCCGACTGCCTCGGGCATATCGGCGTCGCCCGCGAACTGGCCGTGCTGTTTCAGAAGGATCTCAACATCCCGGCAGCCGAGATCGCGCCGGTCAGTGACAAGACCGAGTCGGTCACGTCGATCGAAAATCGCGTGCTCGATCACTGCCCGCAGTATGAAACCCGCATCATTCGCGGCGTGAAAGTCGGCCCAAGTCCCGACTGGCTGAAAACGCGACTCGAAGCTCTCGGTCTGCGATCGGTCAACAACGTGGTCGATGTCACCAACTACGTGCTGCTCGAATGTGGCCAGCCGCTGCATGCGTTCGATTTCAATCTGCTTGATGGCAAGAAGATCGTCATCCGCATGGCCGAGAAAGGCGAGAAGATCGAAGCGATCGACGGACGCATGTACGAGCTTGACGAGCAGACCTGCCTCATCGCCGATGCTTCCCGGCCCGTTGCCATTGCCGGCGTGATGGGTGGCAAGTCGACCGAAGTGACCGAGCAGACGACCGATCTGCTGATCGAGACGGCCAATTTCGCTCCTCTGTCGGTTCGCCGGACCGCTCGCAAACTCTCGCTGTTCAGCGATTCGTCGTTCCGTTTCGAACGAGGCGTCGATGTGCAGCAGATCGACTGGGCGAGCCGCCGCTGTTGCGAACTGATCGTGCAGGTTGCCGGCGGCGAGATCCTCGACGTTCCGCTGATGGCCGGGAACTTCGAGCCGAAGCCGGAAGAACCGATCACGCTTCGCTTCGCGCAGATCAAACGCATCCTTGGCGTCGACATCTCCGCCGAAACGAGCCGCGATATCCTCAAGCGACTCGGACTGAAAGAACTCGAAGCTGACAACGAACAGGCGAAGTACGTCGCCCCGACCTGGCGAGCCGACCTGACTCGCGAAGCCGATCTTCTCGAAGAAGTCGCCCGTATTCATGGGTACGATCAGATTCCGGAAGACGTGCCGCCGCCGGTGAAGGCGACCGCAAAGTCGCGGCAGGACCGCACGACCGATCTTGTGCATCGCACGCTCAACGCGGCTGGCTTCTACGAAGCGATCACGATGAGCTTCACCTCGACCGAACAGGCAGCCGCCATCAATCCGCAGCAGATCGTTTCCCGGCTGCAGGTCGAGCACTCGTCACGGAAAAAAGAGAACGTGCTGCGTCCGTCGCTGATTCCAAGCCTGCTGGTCTGTCGCCGGGCCAATGAGCGAACCGGTTCGAGCGGAGCGCAGCTGTACGAAATCTCGCGGGTCTTCACCGATCTGAACGAAGCCGGAGCCGTGCAGCCGCTGATGATCAGCTGCGTCACCAGCCGGGGCTTCTTCGAGTTGAAAGGCATCCTCGAACGCCTTGTCCGCGAGATCAACGCGGAAGCAAAACTCGTGGCCGAGCCGTGTAACGACGCCGGCTTTACTCCGGGCCGCGGAGCAAAACTGCTCATCAACGGCGAGCACTGGGGATGGATGGGCGATGTCGCTCCCAGGACGCTGCAGCAGTTCGGGCTCAAGGAAGAAACGTGTGCGGCTGAGCTGCATCTTCAACCATTGATTGAGTTGCTCGAACTCGCTCCACAGGCTCAGGCGCTGCCCCAGTTCCCGGCGATTGAACGCGACTTCAACTTTCTGCTCGAAGACAAAGTCAGCTGGCAGCAGCTGGCCGACGCGATTCGCTCCTCGGGCGGTTCGCTGCTCGAAGACGTTGAGTTCGTCAGCGAGTATCGCGGCAAACCGATTGAAGCCGGGAAGAAGACCTATCTGGCACGAGCCGCGTTCCGGGCGGAAGATCGCACGCTGACGGGCGAAGAAGTCGACGCCACCCACGCAGCGATCGTTTCCCGCTGCGAATCCGACCTCCATGCCGTGCTGCGATAACGCTCGCTTCTCGAACTCGATCTTTGAGCTGAACTTTCATGACCGATAACGCTCCGACTGACACTCCCAAAGATCTGACCGTCCGCGATCTGCAGCAGATGATTCAGGCCATGTTCGGGCACAAGGATTCCCAGCGGGGCATCGACGGGACCTTCATGTGGTTCATGGAAGAGGTCGGCGAACTGTCCGCTGCCCTCCGCTCCCGCAACCCGGAGGAACTCAAGGGCGAGTTCGCCGATGTCCTCGCCTGGCTGGTCACGCTGGCTAACCTGACCGATATCGATCTTGAAAACGCGGTCGCCGAGAAGTACTGTCGTGGATGTCCCCGGTGTCACGCCGTTATCTGTGAGTGTCACCTGTCGAAGAAACCGTAAGGGTCGCAAGACCCGTTTCGCGGGTTCTCAGGGGCTCTGTTCTTCGGAGAAATATCGTCAAATAGCACTTCGCCCACGGCTGCGCCGCGCCGAAAGAATCTTTCGGGGCCACCCCTGTCGGTCAGGTTGACGATCCTTCGCCCGGGGACATTCTTCTGAACTGACACGGAAATCTTCCACAAGCGGCCGGCTACAAACTGGTCTCACTTTGCTTCCAGATCGGGAAGTTCATGGCCACCGCGTCAAAGAAAAAGCGTTCGGACGAAAACGTCGTCTTCGCCCCGGAAATGCGGGTCACGAAGTACGACCGAGTCAGCTCCGGGCTCTCGGCTCTCGTCTTTGGCCTCATTGTCGCAGTGCTTGCTCTGGGCGGAGCCTGGTTGATGAACCGGCCGAAGCAGGAAGATGAACCGGTGCCGGTCGAGCTGGTCGAATTCCCGGGGGGTGTCGATGACGGAGCCGTCGACGAGACACTGCTGGTCGAATCGCCTGAAGATCCGGTTCCCGATGCTTCTCAGGAAGAAATCCAGGAGGAGATGCAGACCGAGGAGATTTTTGAAACGGTCACTGAACTGGCCGATGTGTCTGCTGATCAGCTTCTGCGACAATACGAAACCGATGCCCAGTCGAGCGGGAAAGTTGGCAGCCGGGAAGGATCGGGACGCCGGGCCCTCGGCGACGCCGGTGGCGAGTCGGGCGTGCCGCGGGAACAACGCTGGTACATTCAGTTCGCCAATCAGCGGGACATCGACGAGTACGGCCGCCAGCTCGATTACTTCGGCATCGAACTCGGCACGATCCTGCCGGACGGGACTTTGGTCTATCTCTCAGACCTCAGTCAGCCGACTCCGACCGTGCGTCGAACGACATCGGGGCGCGGCGAGAACCGGATGTATATGACCTGGCAGGGCGGCCAGCTGAAATCAGCCGATCAGACCTTCTTCACCAGAGCCGGCATTCCCGTATCCGGGGGACGGGTTCTGCACTTCTATCCGCCCGAGACGGAAAGCCAGCTCGCCCAGCTGGAACGGGACTACGCCAATCGTCGCCCCGACGAAATCCGCCGCACGTATTTCGCCGTCGACCGCGTCCGCAGCGGCTACGAATTCCGCGTGAACCGCCAGTCGTACTTCCGGTAGTCCGCTCGCCTCCGACGGCCTCCTCCACTACCCCGGCTGTTTGACGATATTGATATCCCGGGTCGGATACGGAATCGTGAAGCCGCGGTCGTCGAAGCCGGTTTTAATTGCTTCGAGGAGTGTCCAGCGGATGTCCCAGTACTCGGAGGTCTTCACCCAGGGACGAACGATGAAATTCACACCGCTGTCGGCCAGTTGATCGACGGCGATGAGGGGAGCGGGATCGTCCAGAATGCGGGGCTCTGCGGCGAGGGTTTCTTCGAGGAACTGACGGACTTCACGAAGGTTATCGTCGTAGCCACAGGTGACGACCAGGTCGATGCGGCGGAGTTCATGAGCCGCATAGTTGGTGATGTTGTTCGATGTGATCGAACTGTTCGGCACCACAATCCGTTTGTTGTCCGGTGTTCGCAGGACGGTGTTGAAGATCTGAATCTCTTCAACAATGCCACTCGTCCCTCCGGCTTCGACATAGTGGCCGACCCGGAACGGGTGAAACAGAATCAGCATGATGCCGGCGGCGAAGTTCGAGAGCGAATTCTGCAATGCCAGACCAATCGCCAGCCCGGCGGCAGCAATCGCGGCGGCAAAGGTGGTCGTATTGACGCCAACCCGTTCGAGAGCCGCCATGATGACGAAAACGATGAGAATCCAGTAGACGATGCTGCGGGCGAACTGAATCAGCGTGTTGTCGACATTGGCCCGCCGCATCGCAGTCGCGGTCAGCGACGTCAGCCAGCTGGCGATGATTCGCCCGATGAGAAAGATGAGCAGAGCCGCCACGATATTGAGCAGAATCGTCGGGCCGTGCTCGAAGGCGTAGTCCTTGATGCTGAGCGCCCACGTTGTCGCTTCGGTCAGGCCGTCGACAGGTACCTCCTCGGTCACGGTGGTCGTGGTCGCGGGAGGACCTTCCGAAGATTGAGCCAGAGTCAACAGCGAAGGCCACATGGCGATTCCTTTCGTAGATGGTTCTGAGGAAGATGATCGCGTCAGATCTTAGTGGATCGCATTTTCTTCTGTTAACCTCAGTTCGCCAGACTTCGCGAAACAGGACCGTTCATTCGACGGATGAACGCATCAATTGTTATGATTGCGTCTCCGTCTTTTGCCGTTTCAGAGGAGTTCCGCTCATGAAATCGTCCCGTCTCTTCCTGCCGGTTCTGGCCTGTCTGTTCGTTTTCGGTGCACTGGCATCACAGACTTTGATGGCAGCCGAGCGTCCCAACGTGGTCATTGTGATGACCGATGACCAAGGCTACGGCGACCTGTCCTGTCATGGGAACCCGGTGCTGAAGACCCCGCACATCGATGAGTTGTACGGCGAGTCACTCCGGTTGACTGACTACCACGTCGCGCCCACATGCTCACCCACCCGCTGTGCGTTTCTCACTGGCCACTGGACAAACCGGACCGGCGTCTGGCATACGATCATGGGCCGTTCGATGCTGCGGGAAGATGAGGTCACCCTCGGTCAGCTGTTCAAAGATGGCGGCTATGCGACAGGAATGTTCGGCAAGTGGCATCTCGGCGACAACTATCCGTATCGCCCGGAAGACCGGGGCTTCACCGAAGTTCTTCGTCACGGCGGGGGTGGAGTCGGACAGACGCCCGATTACTGGAACAACGCTTATTTCGATGGTTCTTACTGGCACAACGGCGAGCCGACTCCCGTGGAAGGCTTCTGCACCGACGTCTTTTTCCGGGCCGCGAAGAACTTCATCAAAGCTCAGAAAAAGGCCGACCAGCCCTTCCTGGCCTACATTGCTACGAACGCCCCGCACGGCCCGATGCACGCTCCACCAGAAGCGAGCGCCCCCTATAGCGACCACAATACCGGTCTCGCCAACTTCTATGGAATGATCGCCAACATCGATGACAACGTCGGCCAGCTCCGCGAGTTCCTCGACGAGGAAGGACTCACCGACAACACGATCTTTATCTTCACAACCGACAACGGGACGTCGAGTGGAGCTAAGATCTTCAACGCCGGCATGCGAGGCTCCAAGGGGAGCGAATACGATGGCGGACATCGCGTGCCGTTCTTCCTGCACTGGCCGAACGGCGGCTTCGCAGAGAGCCGCGACGTGACTGAGATCACCGCGCATGTCGATATCGTGCCGACCCTGCTGGCCATGTGCGGCGTGGAAGCCCCCAGCTCACTGAAGTTCGACGGCATTAATCTGCTGCCGATGCTGAAAGACAGCTCCGCTCAGTGGCCCGACCGGATTCTCGTGACCGACTCACAGCGGGTGAAAGATCCCATCAAGTGGCGGAAGAGTTCCGTGATGACGAACCGCTGGCGGCTCATCAATGGGGAAGAGCTCTACGACATGAAGAACGATCCGGGACAGAAGAGCGATGTCGCGTCCGCTCATCCCGAGGTCAAAGAGCGGCTGCGTGAGTTCTACGAAGACTGGTGGGCCGAGCTCGAGCCGACCTTCTCGCAGTCAACGCCGATCTATCTGGGACACGAAGCCGATAACCCGGCTCGCCTGACATCCCACGACTGGATCACAACCCGACTGACACCCTGGAACCAGCAGCACATTCGCAACGCCTACAACGGCAAAGAGAACACCGGCTTCTGGAATGTGAAAGTGGTCGCCGACGGCACCTACAAAATCCGACTCCGACGCTGGCCGGAAGAAGCGGACAAAGCAATCTCGGCCTCTCTGCCCCCGGGCGAGGATGTCCCCGGTGTGAAGCCCTTCCGAGCGACGCCGGGAAAAGCGATCAACCCTGAGAAAGTGACGCTGCAGATCGGCGACACGACCGAAACCCAACCGGTCGACGGCAGCAGGAAGGAAGTCACCTTTCAACTCCCGTTGAAAGCCGGCACGACAACCATGTCCGCCCTCTTCACCACAGCCAATGGAGAAGAGTACGGGGCGTACTACGCCTATGTGGAGAAGATCGACTGACCTATGGTTGGTGGCTGGCCCAGACGTGTACGTCTGGGTGACGAAGTCACAGGAAGATGCGGTTCATCGCTCGAAGCTTCTGGAACGTCAGGGGTCGCCCCGATTGATGCAACCAGGGTGGCGGAATCACAAGAGGTGCGTCAACGTGCTGGCAATTCAAATCGATCTTTGAGACCTCTTGCCGACTGCGTCGGCCCCGGTAGCGGAGCAACCGGGGCTACCCAACTCTTGACCATAATCAGCCCGAATCGTAGTAGAACGCTGGTCAGCGCCCTCTTGTGGCTGGCAACGTGGGATTTCTTGCGGCGAGTTTTCTACCACTCAACGACTGTCTCATTATCGAGACATGTCATAAAGACCTGGCGACGTAAGTTCCCTCGCCCCCCGTGGGGGAGAGGGTTAGGGTGAGGGGGAAATGCGGGTGACATGCTCCACGGGCCGTTGATTCTCATATGTATGGAGTATCGCTGGTTGATCGCCCCCTCATCCGCCCTTCGGGCACCTTCTCCCCCTAAAGGGGGCGAAGGGACATGATGTGCGTGAACATGAGAGATGCATTGGCTACTACCCCATCTGTACCAGAACTCTTTGAGCAATAAATCCCGCGTCACGTGCCACTCAGACGCACGCGTCTGAGCCAACCGTTTTCTGTATCAGACCTGCAGATTGAGAGTCCTGCTCAACGAAAAAGCCCGGAGTCGTCTGGCCCCGGGCTTTTCTCTTCCGATCAGTCTTACGGCTTCCACTCTTCATCAAAGAAGCCGGCTTCAATCACCTTGCCGGGCCAGAGAGCGTTCGGTTCGGTGTCGAGGTTAATCACGGCCCAGTCGGGCAGCTTCGGAACCTGGCGGGCATTGTTGAGGTAAGCATACTCGCGATAGGTGAAGCCGCTGTTGAGGACGACGTATCGCTCGGGATTCTCGGGGTTGGGATAGATCAGCACCGGAGCGTGGTTGGCAGCCGGGGCGGACTGGCCGTTCATCGTCACCGTTTCCTTCGTCCACTGAAGTGGAAGACGATCAAGAACCTTTCCGAGATAGCTGTTGCTCGACGGTTCGCCGAACAGGATCAGATTTGAGTTCTGGATCTGCTCTTCGGTCAGTTCCGAATCGTTGACGACGATCGCATCGCCGCGGAACTGTCGCCGCCATTCGGCGATGGCCCGTTCCTGCTCGGCTTTGGCCCAGGCCTCCGCTTTCTCATTCCAGCTCTCGCCGGTCGGCGCGACGATGACGAACGAATCCATGAACGCATCGTCAATCGGCCCCTGCAGTCCCGGCTTCTTGCGGAGTCCGTCAGCGGGGATCGGTCCCGATTTCCATTCACGTCCGCTGCGATGCAGTTCGACACTCCACGACCGATCGGTTTCAGGCCGCTCAAGCGTCAGCTTCTGAATCGTGCTCCCGCGTGGACCGCGCGACTGCAGCACGAGAGTCACGTTGCGATTCGGCACGAACGGGCATTCCCCGGCGTCGAATGTCAGTTTCAACCCGGTGACTCCGGTCTGCGTCAGTTCGATCAGGCTGTCTTCGGGAACCAGCCGAACTTTGACTTCGGCCTCTTCCCAGTGCTCTTCGAGCCCGGTGAGGGTGAGCCACTCGACTTCGTTGTATCGGAGCGTATAGGTGGCGAACCACAGCGTTTCACTCGGCTGGGGAGGGACCTGGGCTGACAGACTGTCGAGCTTCGCGGAAATGATCTTCTTCGAATCGGGGTGAATCGAGTGCTTGGTTTCCGGGCCGATGATGTGGGTCAACAGGAGTTGTTCCTTCTTCAGGGCGGCTTCCATGATATCGGCGGCCTGCTTCTGGATGTCGAGTTCCCCGCTGTAGGCAATCGTCGGCAGCTGATACAGATTCACGGCGTATCCCGGGCAGTCGTACATCCGCCAGAGTTTCTCTTCGTACCAGGTCGGTTTCAGGTCTTCCTTCTGGAAGATCTTCAGAAACTCCGGCGTCTCCGAAAAACCGGCTCCCGGATTGGCTGCGAAGAACAGTCCCGGATAATGCACAGCCATCTGCCAGCAGCCGGCTCCGCCCATCGAGAATCCCCGCACGGCGATCCGGCTCTCATCGATGCGGTAGTTCTCTTTTGCATGCTCCAGAGCTTCGAGGACATCGATTTCGCCAGCGAGTTTGAACGCGTTGCAGTACCGCCCGAACGGATGCAGAACGATCGTATTCTCCGGCTGATACTGCCCCGGCTTCGTCATCCGCTGATTGATGAACGGCGTTTCGGTCACCTTTTCCCCACGCCCGTGGAACCACAGATCGAGCCGCACGCGGTCCTTCTGACCAAAGGAATAGTCGTGCGGAATCTCGAGACCGTACGGCTGCACGGTCCGATCGATTTTCGAACGATAGCCGCGAACAACCAGTCCGGTCTGCGTGGTCCAGGGAGCTTTGCCTTCGAGCAGCGACTCGGCTCGTCGGATGCCTTCGGCCAGCACCGACTTCGCGGCCTTGATGTCGCCGGGCGAGAACAGCTCGCCATGTTCAACATTCTGCCGAACTGCCCGGGCGAAGATTTCGACATCGGGCAGCAGCTTCGGCGTACGGGAATCCCGACGTTCTTTCAACTGGGCGATCAGTTCATCGAGTCGACCGCACTCCTCGAGCAGTTCACGTCGGTCCGCATCTTCCAGCACGATGCCGGTCGGAGGAACCGGGCGGACATTGGCGGGCAGATTATCAGCCGGTCCATCTGCGGCAGCCGGACTGGAAAAGTTGAGCAGAATCAGCAGAAAAGCAGGAATTGCCGCAAGAATTTTCACCGGGGGAGTCCTTTCAGAGCGCGGGCGGGAGGTTTCCGTACGCAAGCAAGCGTTGATGCGTAAACTCTAGCGAGTCCTTTTTGGGATTTGTACTCAGCCCAGTGTCCGCATCTGCAGTGAAAATGGACTTGAGGGGAGAATTTCTGAACCGCAGATTCGGAGATTCCGATACTGATGACTAAAGGCTGCATCTCAGCCAGCGCTCCGGCGTGACAGGGCCGCACACCGCAGTTGGTAAAAGTCCACGTCGAGGGGACTCTCGACGATCAATAGATGAGAGTTGGGCGGTCACTCTCATACGACGGTACGACCCGCCGTCTTCACACTCTCACGGAGGGGAGAACAGGATGCTATCACCAGTACTTCGCGGCGTGGCATTCGCCGCCGCCGTGTTCTGTTGCAGTGCAGCAGTTCACGCGCATCACATTCCGGGAACCGGAACCAAGTCCACCACCCAGAGCGACGATTTCGAATCTGGGAACTGGCAGTTCAACTACAATCACCCGAAGAGCAGTCGCGAACAGGATGAGCAGGTTCGCGGACCATTGGCGTTCTCTTCGAACAAGAAGTGGCGTGAAGGCCCCAAGCGGGGAACTCCCGACCATGTCGTCCGCGTCGACACGCCGCGGGGTGGAATTGAAGGCAGCAAGTACTCGCTGTCGCTGAAGTCGCTGCACACCGGGATTCCGGGACGAGTGACGAACGAACAGCAGCAGGACGACCTGCTCATGCACACTCGCCCGGTGCCGGTTTCCTGGCTGCCGAGTTGCGTGGTTCGCGTTTACCTGCCGGAATGGGATCAATGGGAAGACCGGACCGGTTCTCACTTCGGGATCCGTGCCGACCTCCGCACAACGACGATGAAGGAAGAGGAAGTTCCGCTCATCGATCCTCGTGCCCGCGACGGCGGACGCAGCAAACGCGGCGGACTGTTCGGACGCCTGTTCCGCACCGCCATGGTCGAAACCACCGAGCCGTACTGGCCGGGGATGTTCATTCAGTTCCACAGCAAGACCGACTCGCGCTTCAGCCGCGACTCGGCCATGGTGATCGTCCGTGGCGACAAGACCGGAAACGTGATTCCCGGTCCGGCCATCAACGAGCCAGGCTGGTGGACTTTCGGCATGTCGTTCACTGGCGACGGAGCTGTGCATTTCTACGCCAGCCCGGGTGTGGATGACCTGACTCCCGAAGACCACATCACGTCTCAGTTCCCGTACGGCTATCAGGCTCACACGTTCACGACGATGTTCTTCAACAACGTGAACAATGACGACGGCCGCACGTGGTCCACCGAATTCGTCATCGATGATCCAGAGATCTACTACGCCGCCGGATCCGGCAACAGCAGTCGCTCGGCGAGCTCGTCAGACCGCAGCCGACGCTAGTCTCTGACATCGGTCAGCGATTACACAGAGCGAAAATGGGGCGCAGGGCACGGCTTTCGAGCCGTGCTCTGTACTTTTGCGCGGCCCCCCTCTGCTCCACGCACACGGTTCGGGACGGGAGTGTCCCGTCCCCGTCGTCAGGCTTGCCCTGCAGTCTACAGCAGTGGAGCAAGCAGACGGGCGACCGCTTCGCCGAAGTTCTTGACCAGGTGACGCTCTTCCCATTCGGCGTGCGTCAGCGGAACGGCTTTTTTCAAATAGGCCTTCTGCTGTTGAGAGACCGTTTCGACGGTCGCTTCATCGAACAGAATCAGGTTCAGTTCCAGATTCAACGAGAACGAACGGATATCCATATTGCTTGTCCCGACCAGCGCGAACTGCCGGTCGATGGTCAGCGTCTTGGAATGCAGTAGCCCCGGCTTGAACAGGAAGATCTCGACGTCCATCTCCAGCAGTTCGGCGTAGAACGACCGCTGAGCGGCACTGACGAGAATCTGATCGGACCGTTCGGGCAATACGAGTATCACGCGGACGCCCCGCAGGCGGGCCACTTCGATCGCCTGCATTAGGGAATCATCCGGCACGAAGTAGGGTGTCGTGATCGTGACCTCTCGGCGCGCCTGATACAGCATGGCCACGATGAGCCGATGCAGGTTGAGCGTGCGATAGGTCGGTCCACTGGGGAACAGCTGCATGCTGTGGTCCCCTTCATCATGTGGGTGCGGGAAACACTCGTGCTTGTCGAGCTGAATATGCGTTTCCGCGAACCAGTCCGTGAGGAACACCGACTGCAACTGCAGCACGATCGGCCCCTTGAGGCGCATCATGAGATCGTGCCAGATTGTTCGTTTCGTGCCGTAGTCAGAATTCACGATGTTCTGACTGCCGGTATAGGCAATCTTGCCGTCGATCACGACCAGCTTCCGATGGTTCCGCATGTCGATGCGATGAAACCGGCGGCGAAACAGGTTCACCGGCAGAATCGGCCAGATCTCAACGCCGGCCTCTTCCAGTCGCTGGGATTGTGTGCGAATGAAATTCCCCGAGCCGACCGCATCAACGAGCACTCGACAATGTACGCCCCGTTTCTCAGCGTCGACGATGGCATCAGCCATCCGTCTCCCGGTCTCGTCGTTCCGCCAGATGTAGAACAGCAGGTGAACGTTGACTTCGGCCTGCTCAATATCGGCGATAATGCGATCGATGGCTTCATCCGTGTCATCGATCAGCTCAAAGTCATTGCCGGTCACGGCTGGCATTTCACCCAGCTGAACCGAGAGGCAGTGCCGCGACTGCCGTTCTGTGAGTGGTTCCGGATCGATACAGTACTTGTGCAGCAGCGGCCAGATATCGAGCTGAAGCGTCCGACGTCGGCGGGCATGTTCGGCGATACGACGACGTGGCAGCCGGTTTGAGCCAAAAATATAGAGCAGAATGATGCCCACAAATGGCTGGAAGGAGACGATCGCAATCCACGCCAGAGCCGCCGGAGGGCGGTACTTCATCGCTATGACCGGAATGAACAGCAGACGAACAATCCACTCAATGAACAGAAAGAATGCGGAGTATTCTTGCATGGAGGGAATCGTTCCAGGTCGATCGGGCGGGCCAGTTGCGTTCAGCTCTTCGGAAAGCGCAGTCTAGAACCGATTATTCTACAATCCAGAGGTGAACTGAAAACTCCCGATACAAATTCCACGAACATGCACGACTTTTCCCATTGCCAGATTGTCCTGGGGTCCAGCTCCCCGCAGCGAAAACTCCTGCTGGAAAGCCTTTTCCCGGAAGCGAATGTGCGGATCGTTCCGCCCGACAATCCCGACGAACTGGAGTTTACGGGCTCGAAGAATCTGTTCGCCATCATGCGTCAGCTCTCTCAGATCGCTCGGACCAAGAGCGAAAACGTGACATCGCAGTTACTGGATCCGACCGCAACATACGTGCTGACCGCTGACACGGTGATCTTTGTTCCCGATGACTTCGACACATATCTGGTGCTGGGCAAGCCGCCCGAAGAAGATCGCGACGGCGTCGTCCGTGCCTGGTTCCTCGACCACTACCTGGGGAAGACGCATCACGCCATGACCGCGATCTGTCTCCGTGTTCCCGGTGGCACAGTCCACGAGGCGTTTGTCAAAACCGCGGTCTCCATGGAGGTCGCTTCCGAGGAAATGGTCGACTGGTACCTCTCCACCGGAGAGCCGGCCGGCAAAGCGGGCGGCTACGCCATACAGGGACTTGGCAGCATCTTCGTTTCGAGTATCCAGGGAAGTCTGAGCAACGTCGTCGGGCTGCCGCTGCGAGAAACGCGCGAGTTGTTCGAGCGGGTCGTTCAGAACGGCGATTCGTAGATGTCGGCCTGCGAAAACGAAGTCCCGCCGCGATCCTTCTCCGAGAGAATCGGAGCCCTCTGAAGGGGCCAGTCGATCTTCAGATCGCTGTCGTCCCAGAGCAGAACCCGTTCGTCGACCGGGTTGTAGATCTCCGTGCATTTGTAGAAGAAATCGGCCGTTTCCGACTGCACATAAAAGCCATGCGCAAACCCCGGCGGCATGTACAGCTGACGGTGATTGTCTTCAGTCAGCTCGGCGGCGAACCACTGGCCGAACGTCGGCGACCATTTGCGAAGATCGACGGCGACGTCGTATACACTGCCCTGCACGACCTGCACCAGCTTGCCCTGAGGCTGTGAGAGCTGATAATGCAATCCCCGCAGTGTGCCCTGGCGTGACCGCGAATAGTTGTCCTGGACGAACTCCAGATCGAGACCGACTTCGGCATAACGCGGCTTACGGTATGTTTCCATAAAGAAGCCTCGGGAGTCGCCGAAGACATCCGGCTCCACAACGACGCAACCTTCCAGTGGCGTGGGGACAATTTTCATCTTCGAGGCAATTCCGATTGAAATCCGCGAACCGTTGCAGTGCAATAGAGTTTGCTCACCCCTAACAACGCCAGGAGATTCGCGAATCCGATGTTGATGAGAACCGAACCGATGAACGTTTCGCTCCGCATCTTGCTTGCTCACCTGTTTCGGGTCAATGCAATTCTCCTGCTCCTCGTCTTTTGTTCGCCATTGCTGGCCGAAGAGACCGGGACGGCGAGCCGGAGCAAACAGAAATACGAAGGCATTCCCGCTCAGGCCCTCAAATCGATCGATCCGAGAATCGATCCCCTCCCCTTCGATGAGCTCCCCGAATCGCTGGAAGACCTGCAGAAGCTCGAGGAGATTACTCTTAAGCTGACGTCGGACTATCAGGCCGCAACCGTGAACATTCAGGTCGGCGGCGGACAGGGCAGCGGCGTGGTCGTCAGTCCCCGCGGTCATATTCTCACGGCTGCTCATGTGGTGGGAGAAGCAGGCAACTCCGTGATCGTCGTCTTCAACGATGGTCGCCGTCATCGGGCGACCGTGCTGGGAGTCAATCCGTCCATCGATTCAGCCATCGTGAGGCTCGATGGTCGAGGTCCGTACGAATTCGTTCCGATGGCGACCAACGAGTTTACGCAAACCGGTCGCTGGGTGATCGCGATCGGGCATCCCAACGGCTACGAATCCTCGCGGCTGCCCGTCGTGCGACTCGGACGGGTCATTACCACAACCTCGAAAACGGTCCAGACCGATTGCTCGCTGGTCGGCGGCGATTCCGGAGGCCCGCTGTTCGATCTGAGCGGACGCGTGGTCGGAGTTCACAGCCGGATCGGCGTGAGCAACAGCTTTAACTTTCACGTGCCGGTCGAGGTTTACCTGCGTGACTGGGCCGACCTGACGTCCGGTGAAGCCGAGCTCGATGACGAGGATGCTCCGCAGCCGGAACCGGCTCGCAAAGCCTACCTCGGCATTCGCGGCCGAGACGCCGCCAATGCGGGACTCATGATCAGCGAAGTCACCCCCGACGGCCCCGCGGCTACGGCCGGCCTCGAACGTGGCGACATCATCGTCAAATGCGACGACGAACGCGTCCGTAACTTCGCCGCCCTCGTCAAGTTTCTGAAAACAAAGACTCCCGACGACAAGATCACCATTACCGTCGAACGGAACGGACGCGAGAAAGCGTTCAAAGTGACGCTGGGCGCGACGGAACTGTAGACAACAGTTCTAAACGAACTCGCAAAGGATCTCAATTTCTCTCATTTCAAACCCGGCCCCTCTCGAATTCCGGGATCGCTACAGAGATCCACCCGCTCGCACTTTCCTGCAGAAATCCACAGTTTCTTCAAGAAATACAGTCTCTTCTCCGGCCGGAGATGAACAAACATGACAATTCTCATGTTCTAACTTGTTAATATGTTGTGCTGAAAAATAACTTAGTGTATCTTCGCTGAGCACACTCCTGGCAATTATTTCAGGATCACTCGATTGCAGGTGCTCACATCCGGCTCGTTCCGTTGCCCGGTCTCCATTTTCTCGCATTGGAACTCTTCCAGTGAAACGCCACGTCACGCTGCTCGCCCTGTCTCTGGTTTCAGCTCTTGTTCTGAATGCTGTCGGCTGCGGAGGGACACAGAGCGCGGGTGCCACCGCTTCCGGAACGGTCACTGTCAGCGGACAACCGTTGACCCGGGGCCTGGTCCAACTCGTGCCTAAAGGGGGAGGACCGTCTTCGTTCGGGACAATCCAGGAAGATGGATCGTTTCAGGTGGCCACCACCGCTGGTGTTTCCGGAATCGAGCCGGGCGAGTACGGGGCTTACATCGACTACGCCGTGGAGGATGGCGAATCACTTCCATTCCATCGCAAATACACATCAGAAGTCGATTCGGGCCTGACATACACGATTCAGGAGGACCAGGACAACGTTCTGGCAATCGAGCTCGAAGGGCCTGATAAATAAGCCTGCTTTCTCTTCTCCCTTTCCATTCCCAATGAGGTGCTGCATGAAGGACTATCGCTCACGTCCGGGGTTCACACTTATTGAACTCCTCGTCGTCATCGCAATCATCGCCATTCTGGTCGCACTGCTGCTTCCGGCCGTGCAACAGGCCCGCGAGGCGGCCCGTCGGTCATCCTGCAAGAACAATCTGAAGCAGATCGGACTGGCGCTTCACAACTACCACGACACGCACAACTGCCTGCCCATTGGGGCGATGAACCAGAACCCCAACTCGCTGCACGTTCGTGCTCCCAACTGGGCCTGGAATGCGCATCTGGCTCCGGCCATGGAACTTTCGGCTTCCTACGATGCGCTGCGAGTCGGCGAAAATCCGATGGCCGCGTTGTCAGACTCTCGCAAAGCGATCCTGCAGACCCCCGTTCCGGCATGGCGCTGTCCCTCGGACGTGGGGCCGGACATTCAGGAAGACTTTGTCGATCGACAGGCTCACGATCTAACCAACACCGTGGATGTCCCGCTGGTGACGATGAACTACGTGGCCGTGAACAGCGCGGGCAACATTCGTCCCAACGCCGACAACGACAACGACGGCATTCTCCGCGAAGTGAACGATGACGCGACCGGCGCGTTCTACCGCAACAGCAAAATCCGCTTCCGCGACATTACCGACGGCCTGACAAATACGCTCCTCGTGGGAGAACGAATTTACCAGAAGTCAGACAATTCAAACAATCGCCCTGGCGCTGGGACCGGATGGTTGAGCCCGGGAGCGGACGGCAGTCACAATTCGAAGATGGCCGGCACACTGGGAAGCGGTTTTCGCAAATTAAACTGTCCGGAGAACGCCGAGTGCCGTCGTGCTTTCCTCAGTAACCACCAGGGAGGTGTGCAGTTCGTCCTGGGAGATGGCTCCGTCCGCTTCCTGAGCGAAAACATCGAGCACGACACCGGCGGTGGAACGAATGAAAACTCACTGCTCGAATACCTGCTCTCCATTCAGGATGGCAATGTGGTTGGCGAATTCTAGAACATGTTCATGCTTCTCCCGCAGTCGAATGGACGTCAATCCCCTGCTCTGCTGAGTTAGCTCCTGCAAACATCTGCAGTCGATCCTGAATTTGCTCGAGAACAGATCGCCAAACGGCACTAAGTCCACTGGAGTTGTTCAAAAGAAAAACCGTCGCAGGGAATCTCCTGCGGCGGTTTCTTGTTGAGACATTCAATAGGTTTACAGCAGCCCCTTCAGCTGATCCAGCCACTCCGGAATCGCTTCGCGGGGTGGTTCGGCGGCTTCGTATTCGAGGGCGACCCAGCCGCCGTAGTTGGCGTTCTTGAGAACGTCGACAATGCGTCCGATATCGGCGGGCACTTTCTTGTCGTTCTGTACGATCTCGACCTTCACCTGAGCGTTGACCGCGTACGGAGCGATCCTGGCCAGTTCGGCATAGACATCTTCGAAGTTGCGGAAGTTGCCGGAGTCGAAGTTCACGCCGAACCAGGGGGAATCAACCGCCTTCACGATCTTCAGCATGTCTTCCGGCTCAGCGGTGATGCCGCCGTGGTTCTCCAAAGCCAGGAAGACGCCGTGCTTCGCGGCGATTTCACAGGCGGTCTGACAGGCAGATGCACAACGCTCAATCGCCTCTTCCGGAGTGGACCCTTTGGCCACTTTGCCGGCGAACACGCGAATGGCCGGAGCGCCGAGCTGAGCGTAAACCTTGATCCATTTTTCGACGTGATCCAACTCGGCCTGCAGCTTGTCGGGATCGACACAGAAGTCGTTGCGGATCGCTCCCCCGGAAACACTCACTCCGGCGACCTGGCAATGCTGCTTCAGCTTGAGGACGTACTCGTCGTCGAAGTCTTCCGGGAAGTAGTACGAAGTCAATTCCGCGCCCGGCACCTGTTGTTCGCGACAATAGTCGACGAAATCGAACAGCGTCATTTCCGCCTGCTCACCTTTGGAGCCGGTCAGTTCCTTGCGGAAGGAGTATGCGGCCAGACTCAACTTGAGTGGTCCCGGCTGCGCACGATCGAAAGGATCAATCGCGAACGCGGGACCAGTCAACAGCGAGCCGGCGGCCAGGGTGCCGACTCCAGCCAGGAAATGACGTCGGGAGATGGACTCTTTCATCGGAGCAGATCCTCAATGGCGGAAGAGAGACGTATGGAAAGCGGGATTGAGAACTCTTAATGCGGCTGCTTCTTGAAACTCGGCGTCCGCCATTCTCGACCTTCGCTCGTCATCAGGCGATCAGCGGCATCCGGTCCCCAGGTTCCGGCGGGATAGAACTCGGGATCCTTGTGCCGATTTTCCCAGTGATCCAGCACCGGCGTGACAAACTGCCAGGCGGCTTCGAGTTCATCGCTGCGGGTAAACAGGGTCGAATCACCCCGCATCACGTCGAGCAGCAGGCGTTCGTACGCCTCCGGCAAATCAATCTCGAACGCATCCTGATAAGCGAAGTTCATCGTCATCGGATGAATCTGATACTGCATGCCCGGCCGCTTGGTCGAACACTGGAGCATAATGCCTTCATACGGCTGGATGCGGAAGACCAGGGTATTCTGCTGAGCTTCGACCAGAGCACACATATCGCCATCGCACTCAACGGTCGAAAACAGATTCAGCGGCGGCAGCTTGAACTTCACCGCGATCTCGGTCCCCCGAGCCGGCATTCGCTTACCGGTCCGCATGTAGAACGGAACGCCTTCCCAACGCCAGTTATCAATGAAGGCTTCCATCGCCACGAACGTTTCCCGACGGGAGACTTCAGGAATTCGATCTTCCTGTCGATATCCCTTGAGGACATTCCCGTTGACCTCGTTGGCGGTGTACTGTCCCGGAATCGCCCAGTTGTCGATGTTCTTCGGATCCCCCGGACGCAGTGCCTGCAGGACCTTCAGCTTCTCGTCACGAATGTTCTCGCCGCGAAACAGCGAGGGCGGCTCCATGGCAATCAGACAGAGCAACTGCAGCACGTGATTCTGCAGCACATCGCGGAGAGCACCCGACTGGTCGTAGTAGCCGCCGCGACCGCGTTCCATGCCCTGAGACTCGGCCACGGTGATCTGCACATGATCGACATGATTGCGATTTAGCAGCGGCTCGAAGATCGAGTTGCCGAAGCGGAACAGCAAGATGTTCTGAACCGTTTCCTTCCCCAGGTAATGGTCGATGCGATAGATCTGCTTTTCGGCCAGCAGCTTGCCGAGCGCGGAGCTCAACTCCTGCGCCGATTCGAGATCGTGCCCGAACGGCTTCTCGACCACGACACGCAGCCAGTTCTCGGCGTACGGTTCCGGAATCATCCCGGCTCGGTCGAGTGCTTCGATCGATGGGAGAAACAGGCTCGGAGCCGTCGCGAGATAGACGACCCGCTGCCCGCCGAGGCCGTGCTGTTCTTCGAGTTGCTCGAGCGAGACTTTCAGGTCATCAAACTGCTTCGGTTTCTGCAGGTCGACTTCACGGTAGTGGACCCGCTGGGCGAATGTGTTCCAGTCCGCCTGCGTCACTTCGCCGGTTCGCGACGAGGTTCGCACGGCTTCGAAGAGTTCATTGCGGAACGATTCGTCCGACTTTTCGCGACGGGCAACACCGACAATCTGAGTCTTGTCGGGAAGATAGCCGGTCTTCCACAACGTGTAGAGAGCCGGGATGAGCTTGCGGGCCGTCAGGTCGCCGGAGGCTCCGAAGATGAGAATCGTCGACGGATGGGCCAGTTCGTCCGGCGGAGTCGAAGCGGTGGAGTACATAAGCTGTGCCTGATTGAGTCGCTGGCGTCTGAAGCTGGCCGAACAATCAAGCGCGAATCGAACGACACGATCAGACGAAATTTGAGAGTCCCAACGCAGTGGGGGCGTTCAGCTTAACGCTTCTCAGGCGGCTTGTCAGCAATCGCAGCGTTCAATTCCAGCGGGTGATTTCACTGAACGCCAGAGCGATCTGGCTTCGCAATGTCGGCTGCTCGTGTTCGGGAGCGGTCGAAACAATCCGCCGCAGCATCGCCAGAGCTTCGCCGGGATACCCGGCCTTCAGCGAAATCAACGCCCGATCCCGCCGCGAGGCGTATTGAGACGGGTTGAGCAGCAGCAGCCGGTTCTGAATCCGCAACGCGTGCTGCCACTTTTCCTGCTCGATGTAAAGCACCTTCAGATTGTTGAGCATGCGGGTCACGATCGTGCGATGACTGACCGCTTTCATGCCCGACTTTGCATCCCGCCGTGACACATCGGCAATTGCCTGGACCCAGTCGAGACATTCGTCGTACTGCATATACCGGCCCGGCGTGAAGGCATCGAGAAAGACCGGCCCTTCGATGGTTTCCATTCGCGTGAGAAAATGGGACGGAGCAGCGACGCCGTGAAGGTCGATCCCGGATCGGTGTGCCACCGCCATGTAGAGGACGGAAAGACTGATCGGGATTCCCCGACCGGTTTCGACCACGCGATTGAGAAACGAGCCATCGGCGTGAAGGAAGGCCCGATCATCACCCCGGAGGCCGTGCTGATGTCCGAGAACTTCGGCGAGGTATTCGATCTGCGAGAACGGCTTCTGGAAGGAGAACGTCTTCTGACGAATCTCGTCGGCCCGCTCGTCGATCCACTGCAGAGTCTCGTCGAACTCAAGATCCGGGAAGTAATCGCGAGCAAGCTCAAGAGCCGCTATCGACAGATCCACTTCCTCATGCCGATCACAGAGCTTCAGAAACTCTCGATCCTCGACAAATTCGCGACGTATTTCGTGAAGGTTCATCGGTCCAACCGAATCCTGTTCAATCCCTGATTTGTCGTGGAACGGACTTCGCAAAACCCGACGGTTCGGGCTCCGCAGCCGTTCACTCCGCGTATCGAAATCCTACCCCGGCACAGGTCCAAACACAATCGGAGTTTCCACTTCACGGCGTCTTCCCCAATCCCTTTCCGAACTGGTTATTGCATCGCCAGTTAGGCGATTGGAAAAACTGCAGACAGAAGTCCTTCCGAACAATTCCTTCCCATTGACGGCTGCGAGACTCAACCGAACGGAAAAATGAACATCTCGGAGCCGACATCGACGCAGCGTCGCTATTTCACCGGCTCGACAGCAGATTGCCCCCTTGTCTGTCCTCTCTTGCGGGAGACAATCAGAAGAGAACCAGCATGGACAGTCACCACGAGATTCAGAAGGAGTTCCAATGAAGATTGATCTGACGGGAAAAACGGCCATCGTTACCGGATCGACTGAAGGGATTGGCAAGGCAATCGCGAAAGGCCTGGCAGAATGCGGAGCCCGGGTTGTGATCAACGGGCGAAAACCCGACAAAGTGGAAGCGACTGTTCAGGAACTGGCGAAGGAAATCGATGGAGGGGAGTTCACTGGTGTCGCCGCTGATCTCGGCACGGCTGCCGGTTGCGAGGAACTCGTTCGAGCCGTACCCGAGGCCGATATTGTCGTCAACAACGTCGGCATCTTCGGACCGCAGGATTTCTTCGAGGTTGAAGACGAAGTCTGGCAGCAGTTCTTTGATGTCAACGTCATGTCTGGAGTGCGTGTCTCCCGAGCCTATCTGCCCGGCATGAAGAAACGGGGCTGGGGCCGCGTGATTTTCATCTCCTCGGAATCGGGACTCAACATTCCCAAAGAGATGATCCATTACGGCATGACCAAAACCGCGAACATCTCGATTGCCCGCGGGCTGGCCAAGCAGATGGCCGGGACCGGCGTCACCGTCAATTCCGTGCTCCCCGGCCCCACGCTGTCCGATGGCTTGGTCGAAATGATTGAGGACGATGCAAAGAAAGCCGGCAAGTCGGTCGACGATTATGCCCGCGACTTCGTCATGGAAGCCCGTCCCGGCAGTCTCATCCAGCGACCGGCGACCGTGGAAGAAGTCGCCAGCATGGTCGTCTACGTCGCCTCGCCGCTCGCCTCCGCCACCACCGGAGCCGCCCTCCGCGTCGACGGCGGCGTCGTCGACACAATCGCCTGACGACACTTCGATTGTAGATTATCCTCCCACGGGGAGGCTGGTATTTGATGAGGCAGTTATAGAAGCTCGGCGTCTGTTTCAGCTGGGGCTGTCTCCAACCTTTGCGAACGCCAAACTGCAGGCTCCCACGGCTGTGCCGCCCCGAAAGAATCTTTCGGGGCCACCCGGGTTGACCATCTTTCGAGGCGATCCGGGTTGATCATCTTTGGGGGCCACCCGGGATTGACCTAATAGCGGAAGGTCTGGCCCGAGACTTCGAATCCGGGGCGAATCGCGATGTTCAGCAGCAGCCCCAGACTGAATGAGGTCATCAACATGCTTGAACCGCCGTAACTGAGCAGCGGCAACGTCAGTCCGGTGATCGGCGTCAGGCCGACCGTCATACCGGTGTTGATGATCAGCTGCGTACACAGAATCGTCACGATGCCGACCGCCAGCAGGCGGCTGAACGGCTCTTCGGTTTGTGTCGAGATCTTCAGCCCCTGCGCGAACATCAGCAGATACAGCCCGATGACGCCGAAGCATCCCCAGAGCCCCCAGCGTTCGCCGACAAGGCAGAAGATGAAGTCGGTGCGGGACGCCGGCAGATGGTACAGATAGCTGTCGTCGGTCGCCGGCCCCGAGACGTGACTTCCCCACACGCCGCCCAATGCCAGCATCTGTTTCGACTGATGCAGATGATACCCGTCGCCCCGCGGAGCAACCCCGCCATCCTGCTGAGAGAAGAGAGTCGTCACACGCGACTTCTGTTCGGCCGACATCGCCGTCCAGCCGACCGGCATCAGTGCAACCCCGAGAACGATGATCATCAGCAGATGACTCAACCGCGCCCCAGCCGCGAACAGCATGCTGAACAGCACGGGCAGAAACAGCAACGAGGTGCCCAGGTCCGGCTCCTTCAGAATCAGCCCCATCGGAATGAGGGTGATAATGAACGGCACCACCAGGCCCCACAGCTTCCGATAGTTATCGCGGTACATCAGGTAATGCGCGAGCGCCATCATGTACGTCAGTTTGGCGACTTCAGAAGGCTGGAAGTTGATCGGTCCGAGCGGAATCCAGCGATGCGATCCCCCGCGAGCCGGCATGAAATACGGCACGACGAGCAGCGCCAGCGAGATCCCGAAGAACAGATACGAATGCTCCCGCCAGAAGCGAATCGGCAGCACGCCTCCGAGAATGAGGGCGGGCACGGACAGCATCACCCAGATCAGATGGCGGCTCACCAGTCCACTGTCGCCGACCAGTTCATCGCCTCTCTGAATCGCCAGCAGACCGATCACCAGCAGAGCCGCCTGCGTGATCAGCAGCATCAGCGGAAACCGCGACCAGCGAATATCAAACGTCTGCAGCACAGCCATCCCTGCTGTTCAGAACGAAACGACGAGAAGTCGGGTGGCCCGGCCAACTTTGGCCGGGTCGCGCAGCGACAAGAGGCCGCGCCATGCCCGATCGGCCATACAGACCGCACGGTGACTTAACAGACGCCGGGCCCAGTGCAGCCTTTTGTGATTCAACGTGGCCGCCATGTCCGAGTCCGTGTGACGCCGCGAAGAATACCGGGATTTGCCGCATCAGATCAAGATGCGATCGGCGTCCCCCACCTCCCCGAAAGACTCCCATTGACCGGATTTCGGAGAACGAAGATACTCCCGCTCATTCGATCCGCCGGCTCACGACGAGCGGGCAAGTTAAACGTCATGGCGACCTGGTAGAGGCGCCGCTGGAAGGAGCCTGTTGTGTCCATTCATCCTACCGCGATCATCGATCCCCGCGCACAGATTGCTTCTTCTGTCCGAATCGGTCCGTATGTGGTTATCGAAGGCCCCGTGACGATCGGAGCCGACACAGAAGTTGGACCGTTCACCACGATTCTGGGACACACCACGATCGGCGAGAACTGCCGCATCCACTCCCGCGTCTCTCTGGGCGACATCCCTCAGGATCGCGCCTTCCATAACGAGCCGACTTCCTGCATCATCGGGAACAATGTCATCATCCGCGAAGGCGTGACCGTTCACCGTGGCACCGGCGAGGGCTCCGCCACACTGGTGGCCGATAACTGCTTCCTGATGACCAACGCCCACATCGGTCACAACTGTGAGCTGGAAAAGGGCGTCACCATGATCAGCGGTTCGCTGCTCGGCGGCTACGTGCACGTGGGCGAGCGGGCCATCATTTCCGGCAATGCAGCCGTGCATCAGTTCTGCCGCATCGGCACCATGGCCATGATCGGCGGTCTTTCGAAGATCGTCCAGGACATCCCGCCATACATGATGACCGATCACGCTGGCGAAGTCGTCGCCATCAACCTGGTCGGGCTGAAGCGAGCCGGCCTCAACGCCGATGAACGCAAGGACCTGAAAGCTGCCTTCCGCATCCTCTACCGCGATGGCTACACACACCGCCACGCGATGGAAATCCTCAAAGAACGCAACTTCTGCTCCGCCGTCGACCCTCTGCTCGACTTCCTCAACGAAACCAGCGCCCGCGGCCTGACCAAGGGAGCCGCCTGATCGCCACGGATTGAGAAATCCAAACGCAGAAGAGAATCAAAAAGAGCAGCCTCGTGTTTTCGGGGCTGCTCTTTTGTATTGTATCAGAGACTTGTTGACTATTTCTGAGTAGTCATCCCCCGAGACATTATTCCAAGAGTCGCTGGACCGATTTCACCTAATAATGGAAAACTCGCTGATCCTGAACGGCTTTGAGGAGATCGCTCCGCGACTGCACCAATGACCGAATCAGCATCATCCCGCTTCGAGTTGTTCGCCGAGGCATTCGTTCGCACGTACTGGGAGACTGTCCAGAGTGCCGATTTCCCGATGCCTCCCAATGAGGCAGTTGAGGAGACACTGGAGGAGTTACTTTCGGACACTTTAAAGGAGACTACGCTCACTTCGTCCGTAGAGCGTTTCGGACTCACGGGCGAATTGCGAATGACGAGTCGGCACGGAGACTGGTGGTTATTCCAGTTTCGAGAAATTGAGTCTCAATGGGTCCTTCAGAAGGCTTCGGCCAAGTCAAACTCGCACCATCCGCATGATCTTCTTGGCCAAGATTACGCTGCCGACTTCGAACCTTTTCTACGGCATATCGAAAGACTCGCGAACGTCGTAACACGCGACGATCAATAAATACATGAGCCGGGTGCCATGCCCACGTTTGCGTGGGCATGCTATTTCGATAATAAATTTCCTCAAACTGACCGCGTTACACCACGATGGGTGCCCGTAAAAAACGACGAACGCGATTTGAATACCTCGGCAACCACTACTACTGGTACGTCGATGATTGGCGAGTGCGCATCTGCTCTAAAAACAAGCGATTTGCCATCGCGTATTTCATCAGTGATCCGTTTGGAGAGGAATCCCATCTTGAAGTGCGTGGCCGAGAATTCCCCGGCATTGACCCTTCCGAACCCAGACCCGTCCGGCTCTGCGTTCCAAAGTTCGTGACGGATGAGTGGAAGAAATCAATGGGGGCATTCGTGAATGCTCTGATCCGCTGGAGTCTTCGCGAGAACCATCGGCTCAAACGCTATGAACTGACCACGTCTTCAGAACTCTCATAAGTCGAACTCTCGGTTCGCGATTGGAATTCTTCAACGCCCGCGGCGTGGCACAGATCCAAATCTACACTAAAAATGGATCGTTCTCGTTCCACAACGACGTCAACGCATCAACCAGGAAATCACCGGCGACCATTTCGATGACGATTGCATTACCACAATCCAAGCACGATGTGGAAACGGCGCAGGCGCTCACGCTTCAACCTCCTTCTCAGCTTGAGCCCCACATCACTACTCTGCTCACATGGCTGCAGGATTTTAACTGGCCGGTCGCCCGCATCGTTCGAGACGCCCTGCTGCAGTGTGGAACATCGATTGTCCCTGGGGTTCAGTCGGTCCTCTGTGGAGACGATTCGATCCACAAATACTGGATACTGACCAAATTGCTCCCGCTTACGGATTCTTCTTCTCGGGAGGCATGCATGCCGCAGGTACTCGGTTTGATCGACGATCCTTCACCACACGACGTTGAGGAGGACGTGCACTCCGCTGCAAAGGACTTGGTGGTACTTCACAACTACAGCAGGCAACAAAGTGCGACTGTCCGTTATGATGCTAAGTGGTAAGCACGCTTGTTTCGCGAACAACCAATCATCGCCGAACAACCCCAACGGAATTGAAACCTCATGTGGTGGATACACGACCTCGAAGCCCGGGACGTCCAACTCAATTTCAGCTCATCAGGTGGCGGCCATCCGCGCACTCAAGCGATTTATACCGACGCCACCTGCCTCATTAATACGACATCGTTCATCAAGCTCGACGAAGACGCGGCTCAGTTGATCGTGTGTGAATCCTGCGGGCACATTCACTGCGAACCAGGCGGCTGGGTTCATCTCCGACGGATCGGCGAAGCGATTGTTTTTATTCCCTCGTTCTCGGAAATGCTTCGCGGTGAATTTGAACGAACGGAATACGCGCCGCCTGATTATGTGACTTCTCGGGGTATCCCGACCTTCTCGCGAGAAGTCTACGAGCAGCTACTCCAGTTCGCTCCCGCATTTCCGGCCGTGACCGCGATCAAATCCCTTACCGCTGCGGAGGCGGTTCGACTAATCCAATGGACGGCTCCATTGCAGGTTCTTGGACGATTCCCGAGCCGTCCTTTCCTCGCAGAAGACACGATCCTCGCAGTCGACTCAGGGCAACTTGAAGAGCAGTGTCACCGACTGCAGGAGTTTCTGGATGAAAATGTGGAGTCCGAAGTTGAACTGAAGCCGACCAGCCGTGAGTGCACTCCACCACTCGAGTTCTATCTCGATGGCCCGGGCTTCCCAACATGGCGCCCGGTTGCTTCTCTGGAGGGAACGCTGGTCTTTAATCTCGGAGGTGGTCATCAGTTGATGACCACCGGCAATGAGTTGTGACACACAATGGGCGGACTCAAACGCCAACATGTTGTATGCGCGAACAAACCGCAACAACCACATGTCTGTTGTTTGTAGGAACCAATCGCTCACTCACCCCTCGAACGTTTCGAAACGCTCTGCCATGTGCCTCGCGCTTTATCTGTTCACCGAAGAGAGCCTTCCTGAGTCCGAGTGGATCGAAGACGAACCGAAGGTTTTCGTGCAGGCGATCGAAAATCGTAAAAACCAGTACGCAGCGAAATGGCTCGATGACAACAAGCGGATTTACTACATCGGTGGCTACCAGGGTTGCGGCTGCGGTTGGTTGCCGGTGAATGAGTTTGATGAGCCCAATGACGTCGAGGCTAGGCAACGAGATCGCATGGTGCTCGGGCAAATTCTCAGGTCAATTGATCTCAAGTCATCGTGGCTGGTGGCCTGCTGGGAAGGTGATGAGGAAGAATCACTGTTCACCATCGAAACGATCACCATCGAGCAAATTGAAGATCCAGGTTTCGCGTTCGTTGAACTTCAACCCTATCGAATTCACGCACTGAAATACGTCAGATCTTGATGCACACGGCGTATAGCTTCTGTGCCCCATCACAATCGGTTCTCAGCTGGCAACCGACCTCTTGTCGATCGCATCCGCTCCAGTTGCGGGGAACGTGGGATATCTTGCGGCGAGTTTTCTGCGGCTCAACGACTGGCTCATGATCGAGACATGTCACAAAGACCTGGCGACATAAGTTCCCTCGCCCCCCGTGGGGGAGAGGGTTAGGGTGAGGGGGAAATGCGGATGACATGCTCCACGGGCCGTTGATTCTCATTTGTATGGAGCATCGCTGGTTGATCCCCCCCCTCATCCGCCCTTCGGGCACCTTCTCCCCCTAAAGGGGGCGAAGGGACATGATTAGCCTGAACACGAGAGATGCAATGGCTACTACGTCATCTGTCCAAAACTCTTTGAGTTATAAATCCCGTGTTCCGAGCAACCAGGGCTTCCCTTCTACGAGCGTCCTTCGTTCTGACCCTCGATCAGCGCCCGCATTTCTTTCAGTCGCGTGTCGATTCGCTGGCGGGAAATCTTGGCGTTGATCTTTTCGCTCAGGGCGTGGCACATCGCGACGAAGCAGCTGACGGCCTGGTCGGAGTTGATTTCGTGAGCGGTGAACTCGCGGAGCGCCTGTTGCCGCAGGTCGGTGACATTGTCGAGCAGATCCTGCAGGCGACCGCGGTCGTCGGACTTGTCGGTCTGGTCGAGGTACTTCTGCTCCTGTTCGATTTCGAGCAGCCGCTTGATGTAACGGTCGAGCTTGTGCTCCTGTGAGCGGGAGCGGTAATCGAGAATCCATTTCACAACGAAAAACAGCGCGATCGCCAATGAAACAACGAACGAGCGGATGCCTTCGGTCGCTTCGACGAAATCGGGATTGAGCAGCGGCTTGAGGTGCGGGTCGTAGAAGTGCTGTGCACCCGGGTGGAGTGGGAAGTCGAGATTGTCCTGGGCGAACGCGGTGCCGCCACGGAACATTTCGGTCAGTCGGGCATTCCGCTGAAACTCCGGATCGTTGATGATCGTGGTGATCATCTCCGTGAGTCGGGCCGGAGCCTCTTGGGAAGAAATGATCTGGGCCCGCGTGGCGAGTGTTCGGATCTCCTGTTGAGGAACGCCCGAACCAGCCGGCGAATACATGCCCGCCGGGACCGCGTAAGATTCCAGAAACGCCGACTGATCGGCGATCGCTTCCGCGAACGGAATCGACTCAAGCACGCAGACCGGCTCGCCTGTTTCATTCGGCTGCAGAAGTTCGCGGAGCACGGTCGCCTGAGTGCCAATCGCGATGATCGCCGCATCAATTTCGTCGTTGCGGAAAGCGGCTGCGATCTCTGAAAGGGGCAGATCGATCTTCTCGACCTTCTCGTAGAGCTCAAACTGTTCGAGTAGATACCCGGCGATCAGTTCCGAACCGGAATGCAGTGGCCCGACCGCGATTCTAGCATTCGGAATCTCCGCGAGCGGAGTCTCGGCATGATCGGGATGCTTGAGCAGATGAACGACTTCCCAGTAGAGCCCGCCAATCGAATTGAGGTCGCTCAACACAAGACCATGCAGTTCCTGCTCCAGCGCCACGGTTCCACTCTGGTAGAGGGCGAAGTCGGCTTCCCCGCGGGAAACTTTGAGCGAGTTCTCGCCCGAGCCGTCCGTCGCCAGATGTTCGACGACGACGCCGTACCGATGCGTCAGCTCCCGTCCCAGTTCCATGGCGACGGTATGGTACTGGCCCCCTTCCGGTCCGGAGGCGATGGTGAGCGACTGCGGCGGCGATGAGTAACTCGAATACCACTGCGAGAAGGCGATTGGCAGACTGACGAGCAGCAGCACCGCCACCCACTTCACAACTCGTCGCATCGTGCGCACGGGAGCAGGCATCGGCGTTCTCCGCATTCGAGAGGTGGGAACTTTCAGGTTCAGAAACAGCGACAAGAACTCGGATCACTCCGACAGGGGTGGTCCTCACAACTGTGCAATCAGGACGGCGAAGCCGTCGGAGAATGCCCCTGCCGCCTGTCACATCCTGTAGCCTTCCACCTGTTTTTCAGGTAATGACGTCTTCACTTGATTGGACGTCAAAGACCACTTCGCCCACGGCTGCGCCGCCCCGAAAGAATCTTTCGGGCCCACCCTAACCGCATCAAAGTCGAACCCATCACGGTGGGCATTGAACACCGAGAGGAATCTCTGTGCCATCCCTTGTCGTTCTTCGAACGCAACTCGCGGCTCAGCGGTTCACAAATTGATTCAATTCGTCTCGTCGGGCCTGGGGCCCATCAGGCCGAGGCGTTCGAGTTTGCTGCGGCATTCGTCGCGTTCGCGGCAACGTTTCAGCTCTTTCCAGCTGTCATCCTGGGCTTCGAGGAAGACGTCGTCGGTGTACGGCGGAGAGAGTTTGCGTTCGGCCGCGAGAGCGGTGAGGCGGCTGATGACGCCTTGATCGAGCCGGGTGAGGAACATCGACTGCATGCGATAATCTTCAAACGCTTCCCAGGCGACCGGGAAGAGCGGCTTGACGATGTTCTCGCCGATCGCTTTGGCATACTCGCGGATTTCGAGCTGAGCATGGGAATCCATCCGCAACGCCAGGAAGTGCAACAGGTTGTGCAGATCGATCTTCCAGTAGGCTTCGGTGTAGGTGCAGAGTGGCAGGTCTTTGCGAGCCAGTTCGCGGGCGACGCCGGCTTCCAGACGTTCGTCGTAGAGCTGCCGGGCCGACTTATGGAAAGCCTGCTCCGATTCGGTCAATCGGGCTCCGATCTCGTCGGACAGCGGACGTTCACTCCCCTGCCGGTTCGATGTCGACTGCGTCCGCCACTGATCGGGCGGCGTCTTCTGAGCCGCATCGATAGCCACGGAATACCGCGTGCTGTATTCGTTCACATTGGCGGTGCGATGGCGGATCCACTGCCGCCAGCAGTCCATCGGAACTCGAACGAGGAACTTGAGTTCCGCCATTTCGAACGGCGTCGTATGGCGATGCCGGAGCAGATAGCGGATGAGGGTCCGGTCGTCGGAAACTTTCTTGGTTCCCTCGCCATAGCTGACCCGAGCCGCCTGGACGATACTCGAATCGTTGCCCATGACATCGACCAGGCAGACGAAACCGTCGTCGAGAACGGGAAATTTCTGCCAGCGAAGCGAATCCAGATCGAGTTGTTTTTCCGACATCGGTGTTTCATCCTTCAGAGTTCTGCCCGCCCTCCTTAATGACTTGGCCTTTGCTCGCAGATTTCGGAGATCTGAAAGCGACGCCGGGCGGAAAAAATAGTGTAGGCAGACCGGGATTGTCATGCACCTCTACAGACGTCCTGTTACAATCAAACTTCCAGAATGAAGCCGGATCCATTCGCGAAAGGACTGAAAATGAAGAGCCGCTCGCTCCTGATACTGACTGCATTCACCACGCTGGCCGTCTCGGGCAGCGGTGTTTTCGCCCAGCCGGACCGTTCTCGCGGACCGATTGAACGCGAGATTATCGAAGAACTGCTGCGACTGCACAATGAACACCGGGAACGCGTCGAGGAACTTCGCCGCGACCAGGACGAACGATTGCGGGAACATCGCGAAGAACACCCCGGCCGCGAAGAACATCGCCGAGACGAAGGACGGGAGCCCCGCGAGGAACGGGAAGAGCGGGAGCACGGTGAAAACCGCGAGCATGCTGAACATCGCGAGCGGGAACAGCACGAGGTTCACCAGAAGATTCGGCATCTCATCGAGGCTGCTGAACATCTGGAACTGGCCGGACGCAAGCAGATCGCCGAGGATCTCCGACGGGAAGCTCACGAGATCGAGCGGGAATTTGAGCGGCGCCAGCGTGAGCAGCGGAATCCGATGGAAGAGCTGGCTCCCGTCATTCGCCAGCTGATGCAGGTTCAGGAAGAACTTCGCAAGCTGCACGAAGAAGTTCGCCGCCTGCGTGAAGAACAGGCCCGGCGTCCGGAACCCCCGCGTCCGCCGCATCCCGTGCTGCGTCCAGACGGCCCGCCCCGCCCGCCGGAACATCGTCGTGGTGAAGACGGCGACCGCCCCCGCAGTGAAGAGCAGCGGGACAATGATCGCCGAAACGAAGGCCCGGGCGATCGCCGCCCGCCGGCTCGCGACTAGAGCCCATCAAGCGATCTGCCAACCCATGAATCTGCTCCGCGAACTTCATTCACAGGGCAGATTCATGTACTTTTATGGGTAATCTCCCCGCAATTCTCGCGGATGCCGTTTCTGACTTCCTCCACTCGCAGAGATTGACACCATGGCCGAACTGAATTTCAAGCAGGAACTGACCAGCGTTTTCGGGCAGCCCGTCGCGGAAAACCCGACGCAGGCGATGATCGAAGCGGCTTATCAGCATCACGGTCTCGACTGGCGATATCTCACGATTGAAGTCGCTCCCGAGGACCTGCCGGCAGCCGTGCAGGGCATGCGGGCCATGAATTTCCGGGGCGGCAACCTGACGATTCCGCACAAAGTCGCCGTGATTCCCCTGCTCGACCGACTTTCCGAAGCCGCTCAGCTGATGGGAGCCGTGAACTGCATCATCCGTGAGGGAGACGAACTGGTCGGCGACAATACCGACGGCAAAGGCTTCGTCGATTCTCTGCGTCCCGTTTGCGACCCAGCCGGCAAGAAGGTTGTTATTCTCGGTGCCGGCGGCGCAGCCCGGGCAATCTCGGTCGAACTCGCCCTGGCCGGTGTCGAGGACATCACGATCGTTAACCGCGATTCGGGACGCGGCACGGGACTGCTCGACCTGCTCAACGGACCCGTCGCCAAAGCGACTTCGGTGAAAGCGACCTTTGTGCCCTGGGAGGGCGACTTCGATGTTCCCCCCGGCACCGACGTCGTGATCAACGCGACATCGATCGGCCTGTTCCCGGATGTGAACGCCCGGATCCCGCTTCATATGGCTTCGCTGGAGCCGAATATGGTCGTAGCCGATGTGATCCCGAATCCGCCGGAAACGCGCCTCGTGAAAGAAGCCCGAGCGATCGGCTGCGAAGTGCTCGACGGACTCGGCATGCTGGTCAATCAGGGCGTGATCGGTTTCCGCCTCTGGACTGGCGTCGATCCCGATCCGGTCATCATGCGACGGGCTCTGGAAACGGTGTTTGACGCCTAACGATCCGTCGCTGCGGAAGGCTTCACCGCCGGCCAGGGGAGCAACGAGACAGCCAGAATCCCAGCCGCAGCTCCAACGATGTCGGCGGACCAGTCGAGCAGTTCCGGGGAACGCTCAACCAAAGCCTGCGTCATTTCATCGAACGCACCGAAGACCGCCAGACTGGCCCAGAGCAGAAGTCCCTGCGTGACCGACGGCATTCGCCGCACACGCAGGTTCGCGGCTGCGAGAAGCCCCAACACGGCATAGGCCCCGAAGTGCAACAGCTTATCGGACGCACCGGTGTCCGGAACGTCCTCCACGGGTAAGTGCGTAAAGACGACAAGCGTGGTTGCGTAGCCGATGAGGAGAATGAGCAGGACCGTCTTCAGCATTACGTTGCAGCCGATTCATCGTGAGGTGGTGAAAGACTGCCAAGCTGAAGGGTCGGCCGACGGGTGTCAATAGATATTGAGCTCGACCGTCTGACCATTGCCCAGATCGTACAGGAAGATCGCCGCTTCATCCTCTTCGACCCAGCCCATCCTGTTCGTCTCGGGAGAGATCGCACTTGGGCGTCTCAGCGGGGAACCGGCTTCCACGGTGACCTCGTCGGAGTCGATTTTCCAATGGCCGATTCCCTTTGCCGTGCCATTATCGCAGTTGAACAGGACCGCTTCGGTGGCGTCCAGGAAGGCCATCCTTCCGCAGGAAACAGGAGCTTCCGGCTTGAGGTCGTGGACCACGGACTGATCTTCCGGGTTGAACGTGGTCAGTTTCCCTCCGTGATTGACCACCAGCAGGGAATCGTCGGGAGAAAACGCGATCGATTCGACCGAACCCCTGACGGAGATCGTACCGATTTCGGTGGCCTTCAGGTCGAACAGCTTGATCTCGTTTCCACTGACAGCGGCAAAGAGTTCCCCTGTTCCAGAGAACTGTACCAGACCGAACCCACCGAAACTGAGCGAGCCTTCCGCCGCCCCGGTCGCCGTGTTGTAAACGTAGACAGTCTTTTCGGAGTCGTAGATCGCAAACCGGGATCGGTCACGCGACAACTCGCCGCGAACAAACTTCGCAGTCTGCTGGGCAACAGGAACACTTTTGCCCCCGTCGTACCGCATGATCTGATTGCCGAAGGCGATCCAGATATTGTCATCTGCCACATAGCCGACCGCTTTCAGTTCTCCCAGATCGATGGGCAGAGTTTTCTCTGGCTTCGTTCCGTCGACCTTCCAGATCTCCAGGGCTCCCATCGAACGCCCCGCGACGATCTTCTGACCATCTGGACTGAACGAAAGCGAAAGCGGAATCCCGCGAGGAATCACTTTCTCCGGCGGCTGGAACAGGACGAAGCCCAACGCTCCGAACATCACCAGCAGGACCGCCCCGAGTGAACCAAGAACGACATTCCGCCGCTGAGGATCATGCGGCCAGACGACGTCCCGAATGACGTCGGGCGAGAAGAAGTCTTTGATGCTCGTGTTGGACGACTTCACAGCCGTGGCTTTCTTGCCCCGTTTCTTCGCCGCCTTGAGCACCTGCTTTTCCGTGCGTTCATCCCCCAGCTTCTGCAGAGCTTTGAACGCTCCTCGGACCACCATCGGGTCGGAATCGACGGCAAGGACTTCGATGGGTCGAATCGATCGCTTGTCACCGATTTCTGCCAGCGCCTGCGAAGCGTGATAGCGAATTTCCGAAACCTGATCACGCAGCATCGCCGTCAGCGAGAGCATCGCCGAGGACGCCCCGATCTGTCCCAGAGCAATCGCCGCTTTGATTCTCACCTGCAGCGTGTCGGAAAGCGCCTCTTCGAGAGCTTCCACCGACTCGTGATCTCCAATTTCTCCAAGGGCTCGTGCACAAGCTGCCCGCACCGCTTCGCTGCGGTCCTGTTTCAACATCGCTTCAAGCTCGACGACCACCGAGGTGTCACCAATCAGCCCGAGTGTATCGACGATTCTTTCGCGAATTTCCGGCAGAGGGTCGTGCAGGAACTTGACCAGAACCGGGAGCGAGTCGGCGTTCTTCAGGCGTCGCAGAGCATCCAGAATCTTGAGCCTCGCCGCCCGATTTGAGAGGGTCTGCGGGCTTTCCAGCAACGCACACAGATTCGGCACCGCACTCTCGTGGCCCAGCTTGCCGAGTGCTTCCGCCACAGCGATGAGCAGATCGCCTTGAGCAGTCGGCAGGATTCCGAGCAGTGGCGGAACCGCTGCATGGTCGCCGCAGGCAGACAGGGCACCGACAACCTGTTCGCGGAAGTCCGGGTCAGGATCGTTAAGAGCTTCGATGAGGGAATCGACGGCTCGCTTGTCCGCTGCTTTTTTGAGTGCGACCGCGGCCTGCATCCGCACCCCGATATCCGGATCAGAAAGGCCGCGAACCAGATACCGAATGCCTTTCGACTCGCCGAGCCGTCCAATGGCCTCGATCGTTGTGGCTCGAATTGCGGGGGAAGTGTTTGAGCATTGGTTTGAAAGGACCTCCAGCGCTCGACTGTCTTCCAGTCGTCCGAGGGCGATGATCGCCGTCAGTGCATTGGAGGCGTTGCGTTCTTCGGCTACGGAAATCAATTCGGGAATCGCCGGCCTGCCGATCCTGACCAGAGCGTCCGCGGCGCGGATATTCATCTGCGGGTCTTCGGTCGCCAGTCCAATGAGCGGTTGGATGGCCCGGCGGTCGCCGAGTGTTCCCAAGCCGAGGGCCACGGCGGCTCTCATCTCGACCGACTCGTGAATCAACTTCTTGATAAGCGGTTCGAAAGCCGCTTGCTGCTCCGTCTCACCGAGTGAACGGGCGGCTGTTTCACGGACAATCGGCCGCCTGTCGTCGAGGTACGAGACGAGAATATCGGCGGCTTCCGGGGTTGGCACCTGTCCGAGTTCTTCGAGGGCATCACACAGTTTGTGCACAGCCGCGCGGGAATGCTCGTCGAAGTTCGCTTCCAGAATCTTCCGAGCTGACTTTACAACTTTCTTCCACGTTTTCTGCGGCGGCCGAACTCTCTGTTCGTCCGGATCTCCATCCGCTTCCACTGCAGAACGCAAATCGGACGGGGATGTCTTCAGAGCCTTCTTGATGGCCTTCAGCGTTTCCGGGAAATTCGTGGCCGCGTTCTTTCGCGATCGTTCCCGTCGGATTCCAGTCAGTCCCTCGGAAGGCTGGCCCGGCTGAGCCTGCGGGGGTGCCTGAGCAGCCGAAGATTGTGAAGAGGGAGACGGAGAAGACGGAGACTGCGAAGATGGTGACGGAGTCGAGGGCGGCGTCGGAGAAGGCGGCGCTCCCTGATTGGCCAGCGAGACGACAACCGAACTGTCCTGCGATCGATTACTGTTCGACTGCACGGAAGAGTCGACGACAATCGGAACCGGCTGTCCGTTGGGCGGAGTGGGTGTTTTCAGCTGTGGCACGTGCCCTGCCCCGTTCTGGGGAGCTTCCGGAGCCGGGCTTCCTGTCTGCTGACTGGTCGGAACCGTGCGCGAGATTTTGAAAACCGAGGACGTATTCGACTCGACGTCTTCGGCGAAGGAGAGCATGTCATCGAGGCTGAGCGCGCCTTCCTGGGGACCTTCAGTGCGCAACTCTGCCGTCGCGCGATAGATCCCGGACGCCTGAGTCGACGAGGGCTTCTGACTCGATCCATCTTTGCGGTGGCCACATTCACGACACCGGACCATTGCCGGCGGCAGGGCTGCCCCGCATTCACTGCAAGTTTTCTTTGTTCCGGCCATGTTGACTGTCATTCGGGGGGTCCGAGTTCGTTCTGCGGTTCGCGGCGGGAATGCACAGGATCCGAAGGTCGCAACACTTCGAATCAACGGTCAATCCAAACGCCGATTCCGTGCGAAAGGAGACAACCTCATGCGGCGTGATTGCTTCCGCGTCGTATCCTGTACCCTGGTGTGGGGAAGGACCGTCGATCGACATGAGGTGACGGAGCGTTCACGTCCAGACAACGGTTGCGCCCATCGTATCAGCCGGGTGTTAACGAATTGTGAAATTGTGAAGAGAAAGCACGGACAGAGTTCCGCCCTGCTCACCGATGCTGTTTCGCTCGCCCAAAGCAGAGGCGATTCCCCAATCCCGAGACCGGGAGGGTTAACGTTTGCCGGAATTCACGCTATTGTGTGGCGATCCAGCCTTCAACCGCTGATTTCTCAATTCAGGAGACGCACGCGACGCGTCCCTCGCTCCATTCTTTTCCGAAGGATTCACTGGTGAGTCTCGAAGTCATCCAGGGCCATTTGTACGACTACCCGAAATATTACGATCTGGTCTTTGGATCGGACTGGAAAGCCGAGTTCGACTTTCTCAAAGACTGCTTCGAGCGCTATTCCAAGCGGCCCGTGAAACGCGTCTTCGAACCTGCCTGCGGAACCGGACGGCTGATGTACAAGCTGGCCGATGCCGGCTACGAAGTGGCCGGAAACGACCTGAATCCCAAGGCGGTCGAATTTTGCAACGCCCGGTTGGCCAAGAAAGGCCATCCGCCGACGGCCGTTGTGGGCGACATGTCCGATTACACGGTCAAGAAGAAGTTCCACGCCGCCTTCAATATGATCAACAGCTTTCGGCACCTCACGACCGAAAAGCAGGCGGAAGGCCACTTCCGCTGTACAGCGGAGGCGATCACCAAAGGCGGCCTGTTCATTCTGGGCATGCACCTGAACCCGGCCGATGTCGGCGACGACTACGAAGCTGAGGAAGAATGGTCAGCCCGTCGCGGACACCTTCAGGTGAACACCCGGCTCTGGTCCATGAACTACAACCCGAAAACGCGAACCGAACAGATCGGTTTCCAGTACGACGTCTACACGCCGAGCAAGCAGTTCCGGATCGAAGATACGACGACCTTCCGCTGCTACACCAAAAAGCATATGGACAAACTGATCGCGAAATTCCCGGAATGGGAACTCGTCGAGACCTTTGACTTCCATTACGACATCGACGATCCCATCACCGTCGACGGTGACACCGAGGACGTGGTTTACATCCTCCGCAGGGTTTAGAGCATTTTCAGGCTCCTCCTGCCGTCGAATCTCGAATTCGCCCTGGATCTCGAATTCGCCCTGGATCTCGAATTCGCCCTGGAGAGGATCGCTCGACCGAGCGTTCGGGCAGGAGTAAATGCCTGCCTGAAACGCTACATTTTATGCGAACGGGGCGGTTGGACCTTTAATGAAAGTACTTCAGGGACTCCCGGCGAATGCTGGCAATCAGGGAGTTTCCCCAGAATCGACGAAGTCTTAACATAATCTTCACACACCGGGATAGGATGGCGCTGGCAGCTGCTGAACGATTTCGTGACGGCGGCCCATGCTCCTGGCCCCGCCATTTCCAATGTTCAGAGGGCCCTCCCGGGATCGAACCGGTGCCGATCCTGATACCCCAGTTGTTCGACAAATTTGAGGATGCAAAATGACGCTCTCGGTCAAACTGTCACGAATCGCTCTCGCCCTGGCCGCCGTCGGGCTGCTGGCCGGCTGTGAATACAAGGCTCCGGACGCCGGGGCTCCCGGTGAAGGAACCAGCACACGCTCTTCTTCTGGCGGCGACTATGTCGTGCAGATTGCCGGTTCGAGCACCGTTTATCCGGTTTCCGCCCGCGTTGCTGAATCTGCCGACGACATGCTCGGCATCAAAGCGACTGTCGAATCGACCGGGACCGGAACCGGTTTTGAACGCCTGGCCAAGAAAGAATGTGACATCACCGGAGCGTCCCGTCCGATCAAGGATTCCGAAAAGGAAACCTGTGCTGCCAATGGCGTGGAACCGCTCGAACTCAAAGTCGGAATGGACGGCCTCTCCGTCGTCGTGAATCCGGAAAACGACTGGTGCAAAGCACTGACGGTTGCTCAACTCAAGAAGCTGTGGGAACACGGCAGCGAAATTCAGACCTGGAAGCAGCTTGATCCCAGCTGGCCGGACGAAAGAATCCGCCTGTTCGGACCGGATGACAAGTCCGGAACCTTCGATTACTTCAATGAAGAGATCATCGGCGAAGTGCCGGAAGGCCAGAGCCCCTGTCGCGACGACTACACTCCGGCTGTCCAGGACACCGTTCTGGTTGAGGGCGTGAAGGGCGACAAGTACGCTCTGGGATACTTCGGATACGCTTATTACGTAATGAACAAGGGCTCGCTCAAGCTCGTCGGCATTTCGCCGACCGACGACAAGGCTGACGCAGTCCTGCCGAACGAACAGACCATCGAAGACGGATCCTACAAACCCCTGTCGCGTCCGCTCTTCGTCTACGTCAGCAAGGATGCCCTGAAGACAAAGCCCGAAGTCACCCGTCTGGCCAACTTCTACCTGAAAGAAGGCCAGGAAGCGGTTTCCAAGGTTGGATACGTCCGCCTGCCGCAGGCGACGATTGACGCGGGGATTGAGAAAATTTCGGAAGTTGTTGGTCAGTAACCGCTGACTTTTGATTCACCGGCCCACGGCGTCCGCGTGGGCCGGATTGCATTTTGACGGACCGGACGATTTAGCCGCTTCTCCACACCGGCTCTTATTTCCGATTGCCTTCGAATAATTATTGAATTCGAATGAACATCGCGTCCAAATTCTTAGAGGTGCACTCTTGAAGGGTCAACGGCACAGTCTGGCAGCGAAAGCAAGCGGACGGCGAATCTGGGAATCCTCCATCGAGTTTTCGCTTTTCAGCTGCGCCCTCGTGTCTGTCGTAACGACGGCCGCGATTATCTTCGTGCTGTTCTCCGAGGCCATTTTCGGCCTGGGAGGTTCCGTTGCCTTTTTTCAGGAAGTCTCACTCTGGCACTTCCTGACCGATACCAAGTGGGCTCCGCAGTATGGCGAAGGCGAGTTCGGAATCCTTCCGCTGCTCGTCGGAACGATGTGGGTGACCGGAATCGCGGCCCTGATCGGTATTCCCTTTGGACTCGCGACCGCCGTCTACCTGAGTGAATACGCGTCTCCCCGAACTCGTCGCATCATCAAGCCGCTGCTGGAAATCCTGGCGGGCATTCCCACGGTCGTCTATGGCTATTTCGCGCTGGTCTTCATCACGCCGCTCGTGATCGAACCGTTCGCGAGGTTCTTCGGCATCCCGGTCGACACGTTCAACGCGGTGAGCGCCGGACTGGTCGTCGGCATCATGATCATTCCGATGGTTTCCTCGCTGAGCGAGGACGTCCTGCGAGCCGTGCCGCGTGGACTTCGCGAAGCCGGCTATGCACTGGGCTCGACTCGGTTCGATGTGTCGGTGAAGGTCGTTATTCCGGCTGCTCTGTCCGGCATCCTGGCGTCATTTCTGCTGGCGATCTCCCGAGCACTGGGAGAGACAATGGCGGTGAATATCGCGGGGGGTGTCCGTCCAACGCTGACAGCCAATCCGTTCGAACAGATCTGCACGATGACTTCAAATATCGTCGCCATGGCCGGCTCCGACGCTCCGGCCGGCAGCGTGCAGTACCAGAGTATCTACGCGGTCGCACTTTCGCTGTTTGCCATCACGTTCGCCATGAATGTGCTCTCGCAATTCATTCTTAACAAGTATCGTGAAGTCTATCAGTAATCGTCCGACGCAAACCTGAGCCCGAATCGCCGATCTTCCAATCTCATGAGTGATGTTTTTCAAAGACGTCTGAAGCGCCGCCAGCGGACGAGTCGAGTTTTCGAACTCGCCTGCCTGCTGGCCACATGGTTCGGACTGGTGGTTCTTGTCGTCCTGCTCACCGGCCTGTTGCTGAAGGCCACAGGAACCTGGGACCCCACCGCAACCGGAGCCGCCAAAGCCACCGAAAACTGGCTGACGCCAACCCTGCTTACCAACCATATGTCTTCCGACCCTGAACGGGCGGGCATGGTGGCCAGTATCTGGGGCACGTGCTGGCTGATCCTGATGACGGCACTCTTAAGCGTGCCTATCGGCCTGGGAGCCGCAGTTTATCTGGAAGAATACGCCCACGAAAACTGGCTGACGCGGTTCATCCGTCTGAACATCGCCAATCTGGCCGGCGTGCCATCGATTGTGTTCGGGATCCTCGGTCTCACGGCCTTCGTCCGGATGTTCGGCTTCTTCGGAGATCCCACCGCGATCGGGATTCCGCTGGGATTCGGCATGATCAAGATTCCCGTTCCGTTCGGAAAGTCACTGCTGAGCGGAGCTTTTACACTCTCGCTGCTCATTCTTCCCATCGTGATCATCGCCTCCCAGGAAGCATTGCGGGCGGTGCCGCAATCAATCCGCCACGCGTCGCTGGCCATCGGGGCCACCAAGTGGCAGACGATCTGGCATCAGGTCCTGCCGGCTTCCCTGCCGGGAGTGATGACCGGGATTATTCTTGCTCTCTCCCGAGCAATCGGAGAAACGGCCCCGATTATCGTTGTTGGTGCGGCGTCTTATATCCGTTTCAACCCGGGAAACATTGAACGGGTCTCAGAAATTGTTACCAACCCTGGCGGAGTGCTCCTGGTTCCCTCGAGCCAGTACACTGTAATGCCGCTGCAGATCTACAATTGGGTGTTGAACAGCCCGGACCCTGAGTTTAAGAATGTAGCAACGGCCGCGATTGTCGTCCTGCTCGCCATTCTGCTGCTGATGAACGGGATCGCCGTCTACATCCGGAATCACTTCTCGAAACGCCTTGACTGGTAACCCCTTGAAAAGCGGAACTGTCGGGAACTCCCCGTCATCGCAGTTTCCCGACGAGAACGCCATGGAACTTCGAACATTCGACAATCTGATCGCCAAGCGTAAGGAAGAACCCGAGACGAAGTCGGAATCCGGAAAGCAGGAGAGCAAATCTCCCGCGACCAATACGATCAAGGTCGAGACCCGGAATCTGGATTTCTTCTATGGCCCTTTGCAGGCGTTATTTGGCATCTCAATGGCCATGCCGGAAAAGTCGGTCACGGCTCTCATCGGTCCGTCCGGCTGCGGGAAGAGCACCTACCTGCGGACGCTGAACCGGATGAACGACATCGTCGAAGGGACCCGCATTCACGGGGAGGTCATGGTCGACAGCGAAGACATCTACAGCTCCCAGGTCGATGTCGTTGAGCTGCGGAAAAAGGTCGGGATGGTGTTCCAGAAGTCGAACCCGTTCCCGAAGTCCATCTTCGATAACGTTGCCTTCGGACCGCGAATTGGCGGGCAGCGAAACAAGAAGGAGCTCGAAGAAACCGTCGTTCGCAGTCTCAAGCAGGCGGCACTCTGGGACGAGGTCAAAGACCGGCTGCACTCGTCGGCACTGGCCATGTCGGGTGGTCAACAGCAGCGACTTTGCATCGCCAGGACGCTGGCCACAAACCCGGAAGTCATTCTGATGGACGAACCGGCTTCAGCCCTCGACCCGGCGTCGACATCCCGCATCGAGGACCTGATCTTCGAACTGAAAAAGAACTATACAATCATCATTGTTACACATAATATGCAACAGGCTGCGCGCGTGAGCGATTTCACGGCATTCTTCTATCAGGGACGATTGATCGAGTTCGGGACGACTCGCGATCTGTTCACGACACCCAAGGAGAAGCAGACCGAAGATTACATCACGGGCCGCTTTGGCTGAGCCGCGGTTCGTTTGTCGTCCTCCTTAGAAATCATCTTCACCTTCGTCCAGGGATCCGGCCTCCATGTCAGTACACCTCATCAGAGATTTGGACAACCTTCATCGTTCCTTAATGACGATGTGTACGATGGTGGAAGAGTTGATTCACGCAGCCGTGAATACTCTCGCAAAGCCGGATCAACGCATGGCGCGGGAACTGGCCGAGCGGGATCGTGATATCGATAACTACGATGTCACCATTGAAGAGGAATGCCTGAAGATCCTCGCCCTTCACCAGCCAGTCGCGACCGATTTGCGGCGCATTGCCGCCGTGATGAAAATCTCCGGTGAACTGGAACGGGTGGCCGATCTTGCAGTGCATATCGCTGAGCGTTCGAGTTACCTCGAGGGCGCCACGGCGATTTCCATGCCTCCCAAGGTCCACACGATGGCCGAGAATGCGGTCACGATGCTCCACGAAAGCATCGATGCCTATGTCAATCTCGACACCGCCATGGCGCGGAAAGTTTGCCGACAGGACGACATCGTTGACGACCTGAACCGGGAAATCATCCAGACCATCACGGAAATGATGAGTAAGTCACCGGATCTGATTGAAACAGCTCTGCACCTGTTCTCGGCGTCGCGTCATATTGAACGCGTCGCCGACCATGCCACCAACATCGCGGAAGATGTGGTCTATCTCGTCGAGGGCGAAATTGTTCGACATCGCGGGCGTTCCGACCACAAAGTCGCCTCCTGATCCACCCCCGTCGGACAGCTGCATGAGCCAACAGACCATTCTGATTATCGAAGACGAACGTTCGATCGCGGACGCTCTGGCCTACAACCTGCAGAAAGACGGCTTCGAAGTCATTACCTCGACCGACGGGCAGGATGGTCTCCGTCGAGCTCAGGCGGCTCTGCCAGACCTCATCATCCTTGACCTGATGCTTCCCATCATCGATGGCATGGAAGTCTGCCGGCAGCTTCGGTCCGACTCCCGGACGCGGCACATCCGCATTGTGATGCTCACAGCCAAGAGCGAAGAAGTCGATGAGATCGTCGGCTTCAGCATGGGTGCCGACGACTACGTCACCAAGCCGTTCAAGATCAAGCCGCTTGTCAGCCGGATCAAAGCCATTCTCCGGCGGCCGACTTCCAAGAACAGCGCCCAGGACTCCGCCTCCTGTCGCGGTGTCTTTGTCGATCGAATCAATCATCGCACCACGATCGAAGGCGAAGAGATCGCGTTGACTCCGACCGAGTTCAAGCTGCTGTGGACTCTTGTTCGACAGGCGGGACGCCCCTTCCGCCGCAACGAATTGATGGATACCTGTCGTGGCGAAGATGCCAACGCACTTGAGCGCACGATCGATGTCCATATCCGCTCGCTGCGTCAGAAGCTGAACGATGCCGGCGATCTCATTGAAACCGTCCGCGGCGTCGGGTATCGCTTCAAGCCGGAATAAGCAGTCTCACGACTTTCGGAATCGAAGATGCCCCTGCTTCCGGCTCTGGGATTGGCTATAATGAAGCCTCGTTCATTCGACGTTTCTTCTCTGCCGATCGGAGCCGATGTCATGTCCAGAGCCGACTCCTCTTCAACCGAGTCCGCCGACCGACGACTCTATGTGCCGCACAACGATGGCTGGAATGCGATCGTGAAGCCGAATGCGACCAAAGAGTACTGCTACTACCGCAATCCGGACGAAGAACATTTCCACCTCCTTCAGATCGGCGAAATCTACATTCAGAAAGGGAACGAGAAAGTCTGCATGAACTGCGCGATCCGCCAGGGAATTCTGACCGACAACCGGATTCACTGGCAGCAGCCGAAACGCTCGCGGGTGACGCTGCCAGACTCGTTCTGAAGCTCCGCAGTTGAGAGCCGCCATCGCTGAGATTCGACATCCGCCGGACCGCGTGGTAGTGTGACAGGGTCCTGTCCACTCTGAACCTGAAGGGCTGCTAATGACCGTCCTGCTTCGTCTCAACCTTTTCGTCTTGCTCTGCATTTTATCCCTCTCCGGCCGCGTGCTCGCGGAACAACCGCCGAACATTCTGTTCATTTATCTGGACGACTTCGGCTGGCGCGATGCGAGCTTCATGGGCTCCGACTTCTTCGAGACGCCTCACCTCGATCGCCTTGCCGGCGAAGGAATGGTCTTTACGAACGCCTACTCGGCAGCCGCGAACTGTGCTCCCGCTCGGGCCTGTCTGCTGTCGGGGCAGTACACACCACGTCACGAAATCTACAACGTGGGCACGAGACCTCGTGGCGATGCCCGACACCGCCGCCTCAAACACGTTCCCGGCGTCGAGACACTTCGCCCGGATATCAAGACCTGGGCGGAGTGCTTTCGGGAAGCCGACTACACCACGGCGATCATGGGCAAGTGGCACCTGAGCGATGACCCGCGTGATTATGGTTTCGACATCAACATCGGCGGCACACATTCGGGAAGCCCACCCAAAGGCTACTACCCGCCCCATAAGGTGCCCGGTCTGGAAAATGCTCCGGCTGACGAATACCTGACCGATCGCCTGAGTCGCGAAGCCTGTGCCTTCATTCGCAACCAGCAGGAGAAACCGTGGCTGCTGTACCTGTCGCACTTCGCAGTCCATACGCCACTGCAGCCGAAGAAAGAACTCGTCGACAAGTATCAGGACAAATCGCCGGGGAAACTGCACAAACATGTCACGATGGCGACGATGATTCAGGCCGTCGACGACGGGATCGGGCAGATCGTCGAAACGCTCGATCAACTTCAGTTGACCGACAACACGATTGTCCTGTTTTTCTCCGATAACGGTGGACTGGCAGCGGCGACGGACATGGCTCCGCTGCGTGGGTATAAAGGCACCTATTACGAAGGGGGAATTCGCGAGCCGTTTTTTGTGAAGTGGCCCGGCGTCGTGCAGGCGGGGTCGAAGTGCGAGAGTCCAATCATCGGCGTCGATCTCTATCCGACACTCTGCGAAATGGCGGGCATCGAGATGCCCGATCAGATCTGCGACGGCCGCTCGATTGTGCCCATGCTGCGACAACGGGGTGCCGTCCAGGAACGCCCGCTGTACTGGCATTTCCCGGCGTATCTGCAGGCCTCCGGTCAGGTCGAACGGGAGGAATGCCGCGATCCGCTGTTCCGCACGCGTCCCTGCAGCGTGGTACGTTACGGCCCCTGGAAGCTGCATCAGTACTTCGAAGATGGAGGCATCGAACTCTACAACCTGCTGGACGATCCGGGGGAACAACACAACCTCGCGGAGACGCACCCCGATCAGAAGCGGGAGCTTCTGTATCAACTGACCGCGTGGCAACAGGAAATCGACGCTCCGATTCCGCAAACGCCAAATCCTCAGTTCGATCCCAAGGCCGAAGCCGAAGCGATCCGCAAACATCGCTAGATCGAATCGCTCTGAAATGGCTCGCAACTGCCGGTGAGATTGGCATAAGTTTCGCTGACTCCCTCCCAGATCAGTTGTTTGACGCCCCTGCAGATCCGTCCTAGTATCAGCGAGGGAGATCTGACCTGTTCAGCAGGTCATCTGCCAATCGTCTGAAGGCTCATCGTCCACTTCGTCTGCCCGGCAGGCAGAAGCGGCGGAATCTGAGGACGATTGCGTTTAATCTCGGAAAAATTGGAATCCTTCAGCGGCCAGCGCGACGAAGTCGGCGAGCCGCTAAATCTTTCAGGTCAACAGTCGATGAATCAGCCTTCGTATGGTCCAGAAGAAAATCCCGATTCCAACGAGTCCGGTTCCTCTCGTAAGAAAGACAAGAAACCCTCCAGTTTCTCCTTCTGGCTGCTGCTGGTCGGCGGCGTTTTCCTCGCCGCGGTCTTTACGTATCTGACCAACGATGCCCGCTCCAAGCGAATCAAACTCAGCGAATTCGAGAAGAAGCTCGACTCCGGGGAGTTCAACAACGAAAACGTCCACGAGCTGGTCTTCGGAATCACTTCGATCACCTTCCAGAACATGTCGAAAGAGGACGCAGCCAATCTCAGTAAAGGACGCTCGCTTCTCGGCAGCAGCGAAGCGACTCCGGAAGGCACAACGACCGATCCGACCGAAGCGGCACCGACTCCGGCAGGCGATGAAGACATCGTGATTGGAAACACGAACGGTGCTGCGGAAGACGACTCGACGTCTCAGGCCCTGATCAAGTATCGCATTAATATCGTCGGGATCCCCGATGAAGTGCTCGCCGGTCTGAAAACCAAGCTGAATGATAACGACATCGAGTACGACGGCTCCTCGCCGCCCGCTCAGATCGAGTCGCTGCTCTACCTGCTCTTTCTGGTGCTGTTCATCCTCTTCTTCATCATGATGTTCCGGCGAATGGGCGGAACCGGCAGCGCCATGTCGTTCGGCCGCACCCGCGGCAAACTCGTCTCACAGGAAGACATCAAAACGACGTTCGGGGATGTCGCCGGGATCGATGAAGCGGTCGATGAACTGCGGGAAGTCGTCGAGTTTCTGCGGACACCTGCCAAATATCAGGCACTGGGCGGGCGGATTCCTCGCGGCGTGCTGCTCGTCGGACCTCCGGGGACCGGGAAAACGTTGCTCGCCAAAGCCGTCGCGGGTGAAGCCGGCGTGCCGTTTTATGGACTTTCCGGATCCGACTTCGTCGAGATGTTCGTCGGCGTGGGAGCGGCCCGTGTACGGGATACATTCCAGCAGGCGATTCAGCGGTCGCCGAGTATCATCTTCATCGACGAGCTCGACGCGCTCGGAAAAACTCGCGGCAGCGGCATGCCGGGCGGACACGACGAACGCGAACAGACGCTGAATGCCCTGCTCGTCGAGATGGACGGTTTCGCCTCCGACCAGTCAGTTATCGTGATGGGAGCCACCAACCGCCCCGAAACTCTCGATCCCGCGCTGATGCGTCCCGGCCGGTTCGACCGCCATGTGCTCGTCGACAAACCGGACTACAAAGGCCGCGAGCAGATCCTCAAAGTCCATGCTTCGCGGATCAAGCTCGACAACAGCGTGAATCTTGGTCGCCTCGCCAAATTGACCCCTGGCTTCTCGGGAGCCGATCTGGCCAACCTCGCCAACGAAGCTGCTCTGCTGGCGGCCCGGAAGGACAAGAAACGGGTGGGCATGCCGGAGTTCGAGGAAGCGATCGAACGCGTCATTGCCGGTCTCGAGAAAAGCACCCGCATCATCGGCGAAGAAGAGAAGAAGCGTGTCGCCTACCACGAATGTGGCCACGCTCTGGTCGCCTGCTGTCTGCCAAAGACTGATCCGGTGCACAAGATTTCGATTATTCCCCGTGGCTTCGGAGCCCTGGGCTACATCCTGCAACGGCCAGCCGATGACCGTTATCTGGTGACACAGAGTGAACTGGAGAACCGCATCTGCGTGATGCTGGGAGGTCTGGCGTCCGAACGAATCATTTACAACGAGCAGTCCACGGGAGCACAGAACGATCTGGAACGTGCCTCTGATCTGGCTCGCCGCATGGTAACCGAGTTCGGGATGAGTCCGAAGATGGGAACCGTGAACTATTCGACAACCCGTCGGTCGCCCTTCCTGGCTGGCAGTGGAGGCTCAGCCGATTACGAGCATGCCCAGGACACGCTGCGGGAAATCGATCAGGAAGTGAAACGGATCATTGATGACTGCATGGCTTCGGTCGCCAACATGCTCACGACGCATCGCGAAATTCTGGAGCATATGACCCGCGATCTGATCGAGATGGAAGTCATGGACGCAGCTCAGCTGGAGAAGATCCTGAACCAATACCCCGATGGTCCGCGGATTCTGTCGACCTCACACATTGATCCGAATATCAATCACGGCCAGGAGATGAGCCTCCACGATCACGAGAAGCCAGCCGAACCGCAGGCCGCCCCTGATTCCGAAGAAGCGTCGGAACCTCCTCAGGGGTCCTGAGTGAATTGTGAATCCCGCCCGGATCGAGTAATTTTCACCAGACTCGGGACGACTCCTGAGCGTCCCGATCGAGCCCCGCCCCGACCGAACTTGCAAAAGGAATCCCCGATGCAGCTTGCCAGCCGTCTGCTTTATTCCGCTGTTGCCCTGACATTTTTCACTGGCGTCTGCCCGGCGGCCGACTGGCCCCACTGGCGTGGACCGGGAATGGATGCGAAGTCCTCTGAAACGGGGCTCAACTGGAACTGGGGCGAAGACGGCCCCGAGCTGGTTTACAATGTCGAAGGCTTCGGCAGAGGCTACGCCAGCGTCTCGATCGTTGAGGGAACGCTCTACACGACCGGCAACACCGAAGATGGCGGTCAGGCGGTCGTCGCCGCCGACGCGGCCAGTGGACGAATCAAGTGGAAGACTCCGGTCACCGAAGCCAATCCGGAACACAGCTATCCCGGTTCCCGCAGCACGCCGAGCTTTGACAACGGCAAGCTCTACATCGTCGCGTCTTCCGGCAAGATCGTCTGCCTCGATGCCAAAGGCGGATCGATTCAATGGGAGAAGGACTTCAAGAAAGAGTGGAACGGCAAGATGATGTCCGGCTGGGGATATTCGGAATCCCCGCTGATCGATGGCGATCGTGTCCTCTGCACACCTGGCGGACCGGATGCGATGATCGTCTGCCTGAACAAGAAAGACGGCTCGGAAATCTGGCGGTCAGCCGTCCCTGAATTCACCGAACCGGATCTTGAGAAACGTGAAGGCAAGGACGGAGCCGGCTATTCGTCGATCGTCGTTTCCAACGGAGCCGGCGTTAAGCAGTACGTTCAACTCATCGGACGCGGCGTGATCGGCATTCGGGCCAGCGATGGCGAATTCCTCTGGGGTTACAATCAGGTCGCCAACGAAGTCGCGAATATCCCGACGCCCGTCACCAAAGGCGACCATGTCTTCGCAACATCCAGCTACGATGGCGGTGGAGCAGTCCTGCTCAAGCTGAGCAAGGATGGTCGCGGCGTGAAGGCCGTTCCGGTCTACTGGCTCGCCAAACGGACATTCAATAACCACCACGGCGGAGTCGTCCTGGTCGACGGCTACATCTACGCCGGCCACAACCAGAACCAGGGTTTCCCGACCTGCCTCGACTTCGAGAGTGGGGAAATTGAATGGGGCGGCGACGGACTTCGCGGCGAGGGCAAAGGCTCGGCTGCCATCGTCTTCGTCGATGGTCACGTGATCTTCCGCTATCAGGACGGTCGTGTCGTCGCGATTGAAGCCACGCCTGAAGAATATCGAGTCAAAGGCCAGTTCATGCCGGTCTATCAGGAAGACAAGAGTTGGGCCCATCCTGTGGTCGTGGACGGTAGACTGTATCTCCGCGAGCAGGACCGCCTGATGTGCTACAAACTGAAGTAAAGCGACGACACTCCGGCCGGGTGGCACAAACAGGAATGTCTATGCCACCGTCCACGGCGACGGAGCTGTCGGGAATTACAGATGCTCAACCGGAAATCAGAATCATGAATGAACGGACCAGGTCCCTGCTCTCGAAGCGACCGCTGATCGCTCCTTCGATGCTCAAGTGCGATTTCGGGAACCTTGAAGCCGATGTCGCACGCCTGGAAGAGGCAGGGGCTCCGGTTCTTCACTGGGATGTGATGGACGGACATTTTGTCCCGAATCTGTCCTACGGAGCGATGGTGATCGAAAAGATGCGTCACCGGACGGAACTGCCGTTTGATGCCCATCTGATGATCAGTGATCCCGCGAAGTACCTCAAAGACTATGTCAACGCCGGCTGCGATCTGATTTCGATTCATATCGAAGCGGTCCCCGAGCCGGGCGAACTGCTGGAGACGATTCGCTCCCATGGCTGCTCCCCTGGTCTCGTACTGAACCCCGGTACGCCGGTCGAACGGATCAGTCCCTGGATCTCGGCGTGTGATTTGATTCTCGTCATGAGCGTGGAGCCGGGTTTCGGCGGCCAGAAATTCATGCCTGTTGCACTCGATAAACTGTTCCTGATCAAGGAGTTAATGCGAGACGACCAGTTGCTCTCCATTGACGGCGGGATCGGACTGGAGACAATTCAGTCTTGTGCCGAGCGAGGAGCCGATACGTTTGTCTGTGGAAGTTCAATCTTCGACCATGAAGACTATTCCGCAGCGGTTTCCGGCCTGTTGGCTGCAATCGATCGCCCTGCCGGCTAGAATACCCCGCCTGGCAGCCGCACCTCGGGTGTGGCTCCAGCTCTCAAAGGAATGACGCCTCAGCCTGCGTGGCTGTCGCCCCATTCGTTGTTTTACAACGGTTTATCTATGTGCCAAATCTTTCTGGTTCGTCCTGGACAAACCGATTATGATTGCCAGCACAGAGTCCAGGGGTCCCTGGATCTTCCACTCAACGAGGACGGATTCCGGGAAGTGGAATCTCTGATCGATTGCCTGGGAGATCGGGAAATCGACTTGATTCTGACCGGCCCGTCGGATCCATCATACGGCACGGCTCAGATTCTCTCTGAGAAGCTCGATGTGCCGCTCAAGTCAACCGAGTTGTTGCGGAACCTGAATCAGGGACTCTGGGAAGGTCTTGAGATCGACGAAGTTCGACGCAAGTTTCCGACCATCTACAAGCACTGGGAAGATGCCCCGAATGAGGTCCTCATTCCCAATGCCGAACCGATCCAGGAAGCGTTGAAACGAATCGACAAATTGTTAAAAAAATACGCCCGGAAAGATCGTCAGATCCTGATCGTGGCCCAGGAACCACTGGCAACGATGTTTGCCTGTTGTGCCGAAGGTCGCAAGGTCAGCCTGCATCACCAGGCCGACACGACGAAACGCTGCGAACTGCAATCGCTGCACGTCCCTGGCAAGCCGGCGCAGAATTGAACGGAATAACGCACTTGTGGGTAAAGCATTGTCGATGACACGAGACGAGGCGGATGCAAACGGGCGGCCACAGAAGCGGGGCGTACCGGAAGGGCTCTGGCTGAAATGCCCGGAATGTCAGTCCACGGTCTTCCGTAAACAGGTCGACCGGCTGCTCGGCATTTGTCCCGAATGCGACTATCACTTCTACGTTCCCGCCCGGACCCGAATCGAGCAGCTTGTCGATGTCGGCAGCTTCGAGGAATGGTTCGCCGACATCCGCTCGGTCGACCCGCTCGGCTTCGTCGATTCCAAGCCCTATAAGGATCGTCTGATCTCCGAACAGAAGAAAACCGGCCTGACAGACGCCTGCGTTACGGGTCGCGGTTATCTTCGTGGACGCCCCATTGTCATTTCGGTCACCGATTCCGCTTTCATCATGGGAAGCATGGGCTCGGTTGTCGGAGAGAAGCTGACTCGCGCCACCGAGAAAGCGACGGAACTGAAGTTGCCACTCGTGATCGTAAGCGGTTCCGGCGGCGGAGCCCGTATGCACGAGGGGATTCTCTCGCTGATGCAGATGGCCAAAGTCTCAGCCGCCCTGGCCCGCTACCATGAAGCCGGAGGTCTGTTCATCTCCGTGCTGACGAACCCCACGATGGGTGGAGTCGCCGCAAGCTTCGCCTCACTGGGCGATCTGGTTGTGGCGGAAGCCAAGGCACTGGTCGGATTCGCCGGCCCCCGCGTGGTTCAGGCCACCGTGAAGTCTCCGTTGCCGGAAGGCTTCCAGACCAGCGAGTTCCTGCTCGCACACGGCTTCATCGATCGCATCATCCACCGCAACGAACTGCGAACGGAGATCGCGTCGTTCATCGACTACTGCGAAATCAAGCCGTAAGTTCCGAACGTCCGTGTCGATTGCAGGCTGGGACTGCCAAAGGCGTATCTCAGTTTTATGGACCCGCAATGCTGGGATACGGCTGCGCCTATCCAGCCTACAGGGCGAGCCGGGACCGCAAGCCAGCGAACCTCACGGAGTCACATTTCCGGCAAACCTGCGACGATCCACGATGTTGCTCATCCCGTGGGACGCCGGCTTCTGGTAAACTTGAGGGACGATCTGGAGAACTCTTCGCAATCCCCGGGCGGGCCAGCCTGAAACGTATCATGGAAGTGCCATGCAACTGTTGAAGAATCTGTTCCAGCGGCAGCCGTCCGGTCCGCCGCGAGTGAACTTGAAATCGCGATTTGAGCTGATCTCCCAGATGGGCATGGGAACAATGTCCAAGGTCTGGAAGGCCAACGATCGCCAATCGCAGCAGTTCGTCGCTCTGAAGATGATCGATCGCGATGCTCTGGAGAAAATGAACGCCCGCTTTCCCGGCCTGTCCCGGCCCGAGGAAGGTGCCGTCGGAATGTCTCTGCAGCACCCCTGCATCGTCAAGACGCTCGAGTACGGCCTGAGCACCGAGAACGAGCCATTCATCGTGATGGAATACATCGACGGTTTCGGACTCCAGCAGCTGGTCGAACTTCAGAACGAAACACTCGAACGGTATCGGATGACCTGGATCATCAAAATGGGCGAGGCCCTGCACTATTTCCACGAACAGGGCTGGATCCATCGCGATTTCTGCCCCAAAAACATTCTCACCACCGCGAATGGTCAGATTAAATTGATCGACTTCGGACTCGCGGTCCCGAATACTGCACCGTTTCAGGCACCCGGAAACCGCACCGGCACAGCCGATTACATGGCTCCGGAACTGGTCCGGCGGCAGAAGACTGATCAGCGAATCGACGTCTATTCCTACGCGGTGACCTGCTTCCAGATGTTCTCCAATCAGCTTCCCTACGTTCGAGGCAAAACGCTGGATCAGATTGTTAAGAACCTCAACCGTCCGCCGAAAGAGATCCGTGAGGTCGCTCCGGGCATTCCCGATTCTGTCGCGCAGATCATCATGAAGGGTCTCGAAAAGAATCCCGATGACCGCTGGCAGTCGGTTCAGGAAATGACGACGGCCTTCCGGGCTCTGGTCCGCAAAAAGCCGAAAAAGGGCTGATTCAACGTGATCAGCTGACAACTCGGAAATTCCGAGACAATGCCGGGGACTCCTGCGGTTCAAGCAGCTATGATGTCTCCCCGTTTGCGGCGTCCCCAAGATCCCACCGCACGCTCTCGATCGCCACTCGCTCCATCCCACGGCTTTCCGGCCGTTCAACACGAAATTCGCCATGCAGTCCAGTAAGCTTCTCTCCTCGCTCAATGCCTCGCAGCGAGATGCCGCGACGACATTCTCGGGACCGCTGCTCGTGCTGGCGGGAGCCGGGACGGGGAAAACTCGCGTCATCACCACGCGCATGGCCCTGCTGATCGGCCAGGGCGTTCCCGCTGAGCGTATTCTCTCAGTCACGTTCACCAACAAAGCCGCCAAGGAAATGACCGAACGGTGCACGAACCTGATCGGTCGCCGCAAGACGAAGCCCTGGATTTCAACGTTTCACTCGCTCTGCGTGCGAATCCTCCGCGAAGAGATCGAACCACTCGGCTTTCGGCAGAACTTCACCATTATCGATCGCGGCGATCAGGAGTCGATGGCCCGGGAAGTGTTGCGTTCGATCCGCGTGCAGGACTCGGCTCTCAAGCCGGGCGATCTGCTTTCGATCATCAGTCGCTGGAAGTCAGCCGGCGTCTCCACCAGCCAGGCTCCCGATGCCGCCACGGACGACCGTGAGTTTCTCGCCGCGATGGCATACCGCAAATACTGCGATCGCCTTCGAGCCCGTAACAGCGTCGACTTCGATGACCTGCTCCTGCTCACCGACAAACTGTTCAGCGAGTATCCGGACGCTCTGAAGCGACAACAGGATCGTTTCGATTATGTCCAGATCGACGAGTATCAGGACACGAACCAGCTGCAATTCCGGCTCGTTCAGGCGATGGTCGCCCCGCATAAGAATCTCTGTGTGGTTGGTGATGATGACCAGTCGATTTATGCCTGGCGCGGAGCCGAGGTGAAGCACATTCTGTCGTTTCAGACCCATTTCCCGACAGCGAAGGTCGTTCGGCTCGAAGACAACTATCGCTGCACCGATGAGATTCTGAACGTGGCGAACCGCCTTGTCAGTTACAATCGGGAACGGCACCGCAAAGTGCTGCGATCGACCAAACCAGCAGTTGAACCGGTCCGCTTCGAGAAGTTTCCCGATGAAGTCATCGAAGCCGAGCGGATTGGGCTCGAAATCAGCTATCTCATCGCGAAACGGAACTGCCAGCCGTCCGACTTCGCCATTCTGTTCCGCACCAACGAGCAGCCGCGGGCCTTCGAATCGGAACTCCGTCGTCGACAGATTCCGTACGTGATTCTCGGCAGCCAGTCGTTTTACGACCGTAAAGAAGTTCGCGATCTGCTGGCCTATCTGCGCGTGATCGTTCAGCCGCGGGACGAATCGGCGCTGCTGCGAATCATCAATACGCCCGCCCGGAACATCGGGACTTCCACCGTCGAAAAGGTGATGCAGCGGGCGATCCTGCAGGGAGATCCCTTTTTCAAAGCCGCCCAGGATGCGACAGCTCGGGGAGACCTGACACCGCGCGTTTCCCAGGCAATTACGAACTTCGAACAGAAAATCGAGGGCTGGCGAAACCGGTTCCTGCGAAGTCCGCAGACATTGGCTCAGTCGTTCCGACAGCTGGTCGAAGAATTGAAGTACCGGCAGGAAGTGGAAAAGCTCTACAAAGAGCCGGCCCAGGTCACCACGCGGCTGGAATCTATCGAGCAACTGGCCGATGCCCTCGACGATTATTCGCGTCGGTCGGCCAAGCCGAGTCTGCATCAGTTCCTCGATGAAATGACGCTCAACGATCGCGACGAATTCGGCTCCGATAACAAGAAAGAACTCGAACGGAACGCTGTCAAACTGCTGACGATCCACAGTGCGAAGGGACTTGAGTTCCCCCGCGTCTATCTGGTCGGAATGGAAGAGGGTCTCCTTCCGCATAAGCGTTCGGTCGAGGGAACGCGGCAGGATATCGAGGAAGAACGACGCCTCGCTTACGTGGCTGTGACCCGGGCTCAGGAGTCGCTGACAATGACCTTCGCCGAAACCCGTCGCAAATGGGGCAAACCGCGAAAGACGATCCCGTCCCGTTTTCTCTTCGAAATGCGAACCGATCAGCAGAACGACGAAGCCATGGCCGAAGAAGAAGCGGCTGCCGAATAGTCGCCTGCAACGGGATGCCTCAGAGGTGTACCTCTGAGTCGCGTCCGCGACAGGAAGCAGGTATCCCGCCGGTCTTGGGGTTAAAGTCGAGGGATTCAGGACGCCGGTCACCGACTTCCTGTGGCTTCGTCCCCGAGACGCACGCGTCTGGGCCATCCGTTCTTCGATGGCATTCTGGATCAGCGACCGCGAATCAGTCGGTGGAAATCGGTTTCCCACGTCCGGAATGCCGCTGGCTTCTCCGCATGGGCGTGCAAATGACAAATTAGCGAACTATACTGATCGCTCGACTTTTTCGACGCTCCGCCGCTCTCACAGCGACTCGCCGGACGCTTGCGTCATCGACATTTTGCAGACTGAATAGACAGAGACCTTACAGAACAATGCCGCAACTCACGATTCAGCCCGGTCAGACGAAAATTGGATTCATTGGGACAGGCGTGATGGGCCGCAGCATGGCCGGTCATCTGATCAAAGCCGGATTCAGCCTCTCGGTCTACTCGCGGACCAAAGAGAAGTCGCAGGACGTGCTCGATCAGGGTGCTCAGTGGTGCGACAGTCCGAAAGCAGTCGCCGAGCAGTCCGATGTCGTTTTCGCCATCGTTGGCTTCCCGAAGGATGTCCGCGAAGTCTTCCTCGGCGAACAGGGAACGCTGGCCGGTGCGAAAGAAGGTTCTGTGCTTGTCGACATGACCACGAGCGAGCCGTCGCTGGCTGTCGAAATTTACGAAGCCGCCAAGGCCAAGGGCGTGCACGCTGTCGATGCCCCGGTTTCCGGAGGAGACATCGGAGCTCGCAATGCGGCTCTTTCAATCATGATTGGCGGCGATGAAGACGTCGTGACCGCTCTGAATCCCTGCTGGGAAGCGATGGGAAAAACGATCGTCTATCAGGGCAAAGCCGGTTCCGGCCAGCACACGAAGATGGTCAATCAGACGCTGATCGCCACAGGCATGATCGGCGTCTGCGAAGCTCTGCTTTACGCCTACAAAGCGGGTCTCGATCTGGAAACGGTGATGAAATCCGTTTCTTCCGGGGCAGCCGGCAGCTGGTCGCTGTCGAACTACGGCCCGCGAATGATGAAGAACGATTTCGATCCCGGCTTCTTTGTCGAACACTTCATCAAGGACATGGGCATCGCCCTGGCGGAAGCTCGTCGGATGCAGATCTCGCTGCCGGGCCTGGCGATGGCTCAGCAGCTCTACATCTCTCTGCAGGCTCTGGGGCACGGTCGCGATGGCGTTCAGGCTCTGGTGCTGGCTCTGGCGGAAATGTCCAAAATCGACTGGAAGAGTCGCTAATCTCCAACAGGCCGAACATCACGATCGCCGGCTGTGTCTGAACTCATCTGCTTCAGTCGGCATTCACTTTTCATTCATTCAACGGTATCCAGCAAACAGGTTTGAACATGACGCGCAAAGGGGAGATGTTTCGGGGAGTGACAGTAGCTCTGGTCACTCCCTTCAAAGACAATCAGGTCGACGAACAGGGTCTGCGGAAACTGGTCGATGAACTGATCGATGCTGGCGTGGAAGCGCTGGCACCCTGCGGCACCACCGGCGAAAGTCCAACACTTTCGCACGATGAACACGACCGCGTCATCGCCATTGTCTGCGAGCAGTCGAACGGACGGGCCAAAGTCATGGCCGGGACCGGTTCGAACAGCACGGCCGAAGCGATCCGCCTGACGAAGCACGCCAAATCGGCGGGAGCCGACGGCGCTCTGGTTGTCTCGCCCTACTACAACAAGCCGATGCAGTCGGGCTTCTATGAGCACTACAAGGCCGTCGCCGAAGAAGGCGGACTGCCGGTCGTGGTCTACAACATCCCGGGACGATCCGCCAAGAATATCGAGCCGGAAACAATTCTCCGACTGGCCGAACTGGAAAACATTGTGGCTGTGAAGGAAGCGACCGGGTCGATGGACCAGGCATCGCAAATCCTCGGTGGCTCGAACCTGACGGTTCTCTCCGGCGACGACAGCCTGACTCTGCCGATGATGTCGATGGGCGGAAGCGGCGTCGTGTCCGTGGTTGGTAACATCGTTGCCAAAGACGTGAAAGCCATGGTCGACGCGGCTCTGGCCGGTAACTGGGACGAAGCCCGAACACTGCATTTCAAGCTGTTCGGTCTCTGCCGCGATATGCTTTCGCTGGCCACCAATCCGATTCCCGTCAAAGCGGCAATGGCTCTGCTCGGCCGCGACACGGGAGATCTCCGGCTGCCGCTGACGAGGCTCGAAGACGCCGGCGTCGCCAGCCTCAAGAAAACTTTGTCGGCGTACGGATTGTAATCGGCCGAATTCTCTCCAGAATAGCGGAGACTGCCACCTGGCCGTTCCCGATGTGTAGAATTTGACCTCGGGACGGCAGCTCTTTGCGTACGGTGGCCGACGATCCCAACTTTGAAGGTGCTCACTGACCATTAACGTGGAGTCGATCTGGTGATTTTCGGTTTCGGTAAAAAGAGCCAGGATGATGACCTGGAAGATGAAGTCGAACTCGTCCTCTTTCAGGGAACGATCAGCGGCGTGGAAGTCGACATTGCCGCTCACGCTCGCCTGGCCGAAGTCGGTCTGCTGCGGGCCAAAGAACTTGTCACCGACGCCCTCGAACGCCGAGCCGAAATGCTCCGGATCGAACCGAAGGGCGAAAAAGGGGCCATGGTCCAGCTGTATGTCGACGGCATCGGCTATTCCGGCGGTCGGCTGATCGGCAAAGAAGCGATTGCCGTGACGCAGGTCCTCAAGCTGGTCGGCGGCATGGATCCCAAAGACCGAACCAAGCCACAGACAGGTGGAATTCGAGCCGAGTTCGATGACCGCAAATATCTGCTCGTCATTGAAACACGCCCCGGCAAGGAAGGCGAACGCCTCAACCTGCATCTGGTCGACGTCAAGAATGCCAAATACAGTCCGTCCGAGCTTGGCTTCAGTGAGGAGTCAATCGCGAAGATTCGCGAGATGACGGGAAAGAAAGGTATTGTCCTGGCGGCGGGTCCTCCAGGATCGGGCGTTACCAGTCTGGCATTCGCGATTATTCGAGGGATCGATGCCTACGTCCAGGCGACCTTTGCTCTGTTCGACACGGGACATCGCGAGTTGGGCAGTGTCTCGAAGTTCGAGCGTCGCGAGGGCGAGGAACTCGGCACGGCTCTGCAGCGGCTGATTCGTATGGAAGGCGATGTCGCCTTCGTCGAGCCGTTCGACAATGAAAAAACGGTCCGGGAGGCCATTGAGAAGCATGAAGAGATCACAATGGTCTCGGAAATGAAGGCCCGAGATGCCGCTTCGGCGATCGAAAACCTGGGCAAGATTCTCAAAGATCCCAAGAGTGTCGCGGAAGCGGTAAACGGCGTCTTCGGGCAGAAGCTGATTCGCAGGCTCTGCGAAAAATGCAAGCAGCCCTACCGTCCGAACCCAAAGCTGATTCAAAAGGTCGGACTGCCGGAAGATGTGCAGACGCTGTATCGTCCGCCTCAGCCGGAACCAGGCGAGGATCTCCGACCGTGCCGTCGCTGTGGCGGAAGTGGATATCTGGGCCGAGCCGCGATGATTGAACTCATCGAGATGACCGACGACATGAAGAAAGTCGTGGCAGCTGGTGGAGATGCCGCAGCGATCAAGGCGCAGGCCCGCAAAGAGAAGATGCTCACCTTCAAAGAAGAGGGGCTGAAATACGTCGCCGAAGGCGAAACCTCCCTGGAAGAACTGCAACGAGTCTTCCGCGCTCAATAGAAGACTCGTCGCGACGATTTGCTCACACCTCTCAACTCCGATCAGGTGACGTTAATTTCACGCCAGCTCTGTTCTACGCGGTTCCAGGCGGTCTGAATCACATCCGGCAGGCCCACGCCATGCAGAGCATTTCCGGCGAGTTCGAGACCGCGCTGTTCTGAGAACTGCCGTTCGATCTCGCTGATTCGCTGCTGATGCCCAACGTGGTACTGAGGCATGGCCCCGTTCCAGCGAACGACTCGAGTCAGCTCCGGTTTTCCCTGAATGCCGAAGATCTGTTCGAGTTCGCCACAGGCCAGCTCGGTCAGTTCCTCATCGGACTGTTCGAGCAACTGTTGCTGCAGCGCCCCGCCTATGAAGGTGCGGAGTTGAATACGCCCCTCGGGAGCTCGATCCGGAAACTTACGGCTCGTACAGGAGACGGCCAGAACCTTCCGCTGTTCAATCGCCGGGATCACCAGGCCGAAGCATTTCATGTCGTGCTGAATCTGATCGAGCCGATAGCCGGTAAGCACGATAGCCGCCGAGGCGTACTCGATCTGCTGCAGAGATGAGGTCAACTCCGGTAGAGCTTCTCGCAGTATGCCGGCAGCCACATGACTCGGCACGGCGAGAATGACAGCATCGTAGGTTTCCGTTTGCTCTCGCGATGTAACGCTCCATCGCCCATCATCGGTCTTTGACACCTGAGTGACCGGAGTCCCGGAACGGATCTGAACGTCATCCTGAATCGCCGAGACGAGTGCGTCCTGCAGCACCGACATGCCGCGATCGAACGAAAGAAACAGTCCGTAACGGGCGCCGCTCGCCTGGCTTTCAGCGGAAGCCTTCCTGGCTTTCGATTTCTTTGCCTCGTGAAGCACGCCCTTGAGCACACTCCCATGCTCGGCTTCCATCTCGAGAAAACGAGGCAGCGTGGAGCGAAGTCCCAGCTTGTCGGGGTCGGCGGTGTAGATGCCGCCGATCATCGGCTGGATCATTCGCTCAAACGCCTCTCGGCCAAACCGGCGACGAGCAAACGAGGAGAGCGATTCATCCTCTTGAGGCTGCGGCCGGATTAAGTATTCCTGCAGCACACGCATCTTCCCGGCCGGGGAGAGGATCTTCGTTTTCAGAAAGGCCTTCAGATCGCGCGGAGCCATCAGATCGAACCCGACCGGCGTGGGCAGCGGGCGGCCGCGGCGGAGAATCAGGCTCTTGCGGAATCGCTTGTCGGTTTCGATCAGCCGGTCGCTCAGCCCCAGTTCTTTCGACAGTTCAAGCGCAGCCGGCTTGTTCGTGATGAACATGTCGGCTCCCGTCTCGAGCAGATAACCATCCTGCTCGATGGTGCCGAAGACGCCGCCCAGACGATCCGAGGACTCGAACAAATCGATCGCGACCGGCCGCGATGCCGATCTACCCAGGTTGACCAGGCGATGGCAGGCGGCCAGTCCGCTGATGCCTCCGCCGATCACGGCCCATCGCTGCGGCTGGTCGTGCGACATGCCAGACACCTCAGCGCGCACCCAGTTCGTGCACGATCTCAACCAGAGCTTTCACGTTCTCCGGCTTCATGTCCGGCATCACGCCATGGCCGAGATTGAAGATATGGCCGGGCTGTCCATTCGCCTTCTCCAGCACCGCGGCGGCTCGTTCGCGAATCGTGGGAATGTCGGCGAAGAGTGTGACCGGATCGAGGTTCCCCTGAATGGCGACGTCGTGCCCCAGGACCGCCCAGGCCTTGCGAAGATCGACACGCCAGTCGACCCCCATCACTGCCCCGCCCGCTTCTCGCTGGAGTGGCAGAAGGGCGGGGTTGCCGGTCAGGAAGTTGATCACCGGCCCGTGAGCAGAAACGGTTTCAATCACTCTCTGCGTGTAAGGAAAGACGTACTTCTCGTAGTCGTCCGGCGACAGGCATCCGGCCCAGCTGTCGAACAACTGCACGGCCTGGCAGCCTTCTTCGAACTGACGGATCAGATACCGCGAGATCGAATTCGACAGCCGCGACATCACGGCGTCCCACATCGCCGGGTCGTTGTACATCATCGTTTTTGTCGCGATGTAGCTCTTGCTGCCGCCCCCTTCAATGGCGTACGAAGCGAGCGTGAAGGGAGCCCCGGCAAAGCCGAGCAGCGGAATGTCTTCGGGCAGGTCCCGTCGAATCAGCCGAATGGCGTCGTACACGAAGCCAAGATCGTCGAGCGATTCGACTTCCTTAAAGCGATCGACATCGGCAGCCGTCCGCAACGGGTTGTGAATCTTCGGCCCTTCGCCTTTTTCATACGTCAGGTCGATGCCCATCGGCACGAGCATCGGGAGGAGATCGGCGAACAGAATCGCGGCGTCGACGCCGAGCACCTGCTGAGCAGTCAACGTGACTTCGGCGGCCAGTTCCGGCGTGTGGCAAAGCTCGATGAACGTCACCTTACTGCGGACGGCCATGTACTCGGGCAGATAGCGTCCCGCCTGCCGCATGATCCAGATCGGCGTGGTGTCGACCGGTTCGCGGCGAATGGCTTTCATCATCCGGGACTGTTCGTAGGCAGGCATGAACTCTCCAGCAGCGGGCTCAATAGGTGAAGGGAGCCAGCCGCAGCCGGCAATGATGAGAGGGCGGAACTAAAATCAATCATCAACGTATGCCACTGGCTCCGCCAGTGTTTCGAACACGCCGGCTTTCTTTTCGCACTGACAGAGCCAGCGCCATCCGACGTTGTTGACGAAGAAAATCGATCCGCCCCAGATTACTTCAGGAACTTGCCGACGCGTTCGACGACTTCCGGCTTTTCGTATTCCATTTTACCGAAACCGTACTCGGCTCCGATCTGAACAGCCTTTTCCTGAGCATCCGGATAGTTCGAAACCAGCATCACCGGCGTCGTGTTGATGTCCGGATCCTGCTGGATCGACTGAATCACGTCCATGCCGTCGCTGTAGTCGGCATCGAGCTTGCGATTGACCGTGATCAGATTGAACTGTTCGGTGCGAATCCGCTTGAGAGCGTCTTCCTTGTCCGGCGAGCGGACCAGTTCGACATCGAAATGGGACGTCAGGAACCGCAACAGGGCTCCGTCATCCGGAACGCACTGACCGACACTAAGAACTCGCTTTTTCATTTTTCTTCTTCTTTGTCTTCTGCTTTTCCTGCTTCGACGAGCCGGCATCGGCCTTCGCGGCCGGGTCCGCCAGCATCACTCGGGTTCCTTCGTACCGGTCCAGAACCGCCTGCAGTTTTTGATGAGCATCAGCCGCCTCGCCGGAGAGGTTCTCCACGTTCAGCGGCTGTTTTTCTTTCCAGTCTTCTTCAATGTTATAGTATCGCCCGTCGCGGTAAAGTTTGAAGGTCCGGCCCTGGGCAAACTCGACGCCGGTCTTCCCGCCGTTGCGGGCGTACCAGCAGTAAATCGAATCGCGAACCGGCCCCTCATTGCCGACGAGCTGCGAGTGGAAACTGAGCCCGTCGAGATCGAGCTTCTTCGGAGCCTTCACGCCGGCGACATCGAGCAGCGTGGGAAAGACATCGGTGAAGTCGATGAGATTCCCGTTCACCGCTCCCTGTTCAATCGTCCCCGGCCAGCTGGCGATCAGCGGGACATGCATCCCCTGTCGCGTCGGACTCCCCTTGCCTCCCTTGTACGTTTCGCCATCCAGAACCGAGGTGACACTGGTCGCCGCGCCATTGTCGCCGGTGAACAGGACCAGCGTGTTGTCCCGGATTCCAGTTTCGTCGAGCTGATCGAGCACCTGGCCGACCATCTTGTCGGTGTAGTTGACCATATCGACAAAGAATTCGGGATTCTTCTGACTGTTGTTCGCTCCGGGCGATTTCGGATCCCATTCCTCACTGTCGGGCGTCGGCTCGAAAGGCCAGTGCGGCAGGATCATCGGGTAATACACCAGAAACGGCCCCTCGGAATTCTTTTCGATGAAGTCGCAGAAATACTCGTTGACGACATCGGGGCCGTAGCCGCCGGGATAGTCGATCTCTTCGCCGTTCACTTCCAGCCCGGGGTTGGGATACCGGCTCGGTCGCCGCGTCAGCTGCCACAGACAGTACTCGTCGAAGCCGAAGTGATGCGGCCCCTCGAGCCCCCCTTCCAGCTGCCACTTCCCCGCGATACAGGTGCGGTAGCCGTTCTTCTTGAGCACATGAGCAAAGGTCGTCTGACTCGGCTCCAGCAGGCCGAACCGCACGTAGTTCCGCTGGTTGTACAGACCAGTCATGATCTGCACGCGCGTCGGGGTGCAGATCGGCTGGGAATGACAGCGGGTGAACCGCATCCCCTCGGCTGCCATTTCATTCAACCGCGGTGTCTCGTACGAACTCCCGCCATTGACTTCGAGACACTCGTAGCCGAGATCATCGGCCATGATCAGCACGATGTTCGGCTGCGACTTCTTCTCAGCGGCAACCAGACCTGTTTCGAAGACCAGCCCCGCCATCAGCGAAGCCGCGATCATCAGACAGGTCCACCGGAGTGGGCGAACGTCATTCAATAGCAGAGCGACTCTTCCAAACATGGGACCTCCGAGTGAAACAGGCGGTTCGGCGAGGGATATCCTCTCGACTCACTGGACAGATGCGATCCGTCGATTGTCCACGGACGGGAAGCCGGGGTCAATTCTGCGGCGAAGGCAACTTGAACGCGACGCGGAGTTCTTCAATCACCGCATCGTTCATCGAAGAGACTTCACCAATGCAGCGGGCGTTGATCACCGCCTCCGCAGTGGACTCCAGCACTTCGAGCCGGTCGAACGCATCGAGCACACTGGAACCGGTCACGAGCACGCCGTCGTTCTCCAGAAGAGCCGCCGGGCAGGCCTCGCTGATGTAACCTGCGATTTCCCCCTCGCGATACTGCACGCCGTACGGCACCCGATCGACGTCCCGCAGAAAGACGTAGCTCTCCGGAATCGTCCGCACGTCGAGCGGGGTTTCAGTCACGCTGAACGCGGTCGCATTCACCGGATGAGCAAAGACAATCGCCTGCACATGCGGATGTTTGCGGTAGATCTCCCGGTGCGCGAACACCGCCCTGCTCGCCTTCTTCCCGGCTTCGCGATACTCCCCCTCAACCCGCACGAAGTCGTCGATCTCCAGCGTTTCGCGATCCTGCTGCGTTGGCGTGATCAGAAACGAGTCTTCTCCGAGTCGAGCCGAGAAACTTCCTTCCGTGCTGATGAACAGTCGCTGCCGGCAGCCACGTCGCAGGAACAGCGAAAGCTGCCGCCGCAGTTCGATCTCTTCCACAGAAACCGGCCAGTCAGTTGTTGATTCGAGGGAGACGGAGCGCTGCAGCGCCTGATCGAGTTCGGCATCGGTCAGATAGCGGATCTCACCGAGTTGCCTCCCTTTGATGATCGTCTTCGCGGCAAACTCGAACGCTTCAAACCGCTGAAACGCCTGAGCCAGCGATTCCCCGCCGACCGCCACGCCGTGATTTTCGAGAATGACACTCTCGCAGCCCTCGGCAAACTTCGCCGCGATGCTGTCCCCGAGTTTCTGACTGCCCGGCAGCGCATACGGAGCGAAGCCGATCTTTCCGCAGACGGAATGAGCCTGATGAAACAGCCGCGTATCGGGCGTTTGCCGGCAGATGCTGAAGGCGACCAGGGCGACCGGATGCGCATGCACAATCGCCCGCAGATCGGGCCGGGCCTGATAGATCGCCTGATGAAACGGAAACTCCGACGACGGCGGATGCGGCCCGTCGACCGAGCCATCCGGCTTCACGCAGACGATGTCCTTCCGGCTGAGATCGCCCTTGTCGATGCGAGCCGGCGTGATCCAGATATTCCCGGCGTCATCCCGAATCGAAAGATTCCCGCCGGACGTGGTCGTCATCCGCGAGCGATAAATCCGCTCCATCGCCCGCATGATCTCATCCCGCGGATGCACAAGTCCCTGCTGCCGTCCCATGATGTTCTCCGTCTGCGCTCGAAGGGTGTCTGTTGAAGTCCCTTCAGCATAGCTGGTCGAGCGAGTGGAATGAACGGAGGCGATGATCTGGTCCCATTCAGCATGTCCAAGCGAGCGTGGGCAGCACACAGGATCGTTGTGTGAACTGTGGGTGAAATCGCGGCTGCGGGGGGCTGGCGTGTCCGATTTCCGCTGTTACGATACACGAAACGCAGATAGACACACATTCATTTCAGGAGCGATGCACATGGCGATCAAACGGACGGGTTCAGCGGTTTGGCAGGGTGGTCTCAAGGACGGCAAGGGCGAAGTTTCGCTCGAAAGTGGAGCTCTGTCGGGTTATCCGTATGCGTTCTCGACTCGCTTCGAGGGACAGAAGGGAACGAACCCCGAGGAACTCATCGGAGCCGCCCACGCCGGCTGCTTCACGATGGCTCTCTCCAAGATTCTCGGCGACGCCGGCCTGACCGCCGACAAGATGGAAACGTCTGCCGAAGTGACACTCGACAAAGTCGGCGAAGGCTTCGAAGTCACGCAGATCCATCTCACGCTGAAGGGCAAAGTCCCGGGAGCCGATCAGAAGAAGTTCGAAGAACTTGCCGGCAAAGCCAAAGAAGGCTGCCCGATCTCGAAGCTCTTCAACACGAAGATCACCCTCGACGTTCAACTCGCCGAGTAGGTTCGACGTTCAGTCGCAGTCATAAGCTGGATGACGGTTTCATGGGTGGCCCGACCGCCTCAGCGGGCGGGTTGCGAAAGCGACAAGAGGCCGCGCCAGCCGCGTCTCAGAACAATGCGCGTTCAGGCTGGGTTACGGCTTCGCCTAACCCCGCCTGCGTTGCCTTGCACCCGACCCTGATCAACTTTCGTGGACCAGAACCACGAGTTGATGAGGTTCGTCGACCTGGTACTCGTCGGGCCAGGGGATTTCGATTTCTTCCCAGCTCTGGCCGCCGTCGGTGGAGCGGTACAGTTCTTCTTCCCAGGCGGCGAAGAACGTTCCGGCCTGTTTCGGATGGGCGGCGAGCAAAGCCGTGCGGCGCCCCTTGCCTTCCGGCAAGCCCTCGTGAAGCAGTTCCCATTCGTCGCCGTGTTTGCGGTAGAGATGCGACTCGGCTTCGTCGACATCATGCGACTGCCTCGGGCCAGCTGCGACGGAAACAATCACCGTTTCCGGATCGCCTGAATCAACGGCGACACTCCAGACGTAGTGGTGCTTCAGTCCGTTGTGAATCTGGGTCCACCTCTTCCCATTGTCCGTGCTTTCAAAGTAACCATCGCCAGCCGCGGCGTAGAGGCGGCCTTTCGCTTTGGGATGCATCGCCAGTTGATGGGTATCGATCGGGGCCTCCGACTGGCGATCACACCACTTGTCGCCCGCGTTCGGACTGGTGACCAGCGCCCCGGCTTCAATGGCAACAAACAACGCATCGCTCCGCAGATCCGGCTGAATCCAGCGGACGTGGTGCGTTTCCGGTCGCGGCGGAAAACTCCATTCATCCGCCGACGGCAGCTCCGTCAGTCCTTCGCATTCGTGCCATTGCAAACCGGCGTCTTTGGAACGATAGATCTCACTCGGCTCCGAGCCGGCATAAACGATTCCGCAGCCGTGCGGGCATTCGCTGGCACTGACCGCGACCGATAACACCTGCGAATGCGGATAGCTCTTTCCCACCGGCTCCCAGTTCTCGCCGGAGTCTTCGCTTCGCCAGAGTCCTTCGCCAAAGGTGCCGCAATAGAGCAGCTCGGGACGCAGTGGATCGACTGCGACACAGCGGACCGGTTTGCCCAGCAACAGCAGGTCCACCCGAGTGGCCTTATCCACGAAGACCAGGCGTGCCAGAGCATTGCCAGCCGCCAGCCAGAGAGTCGTCATTGTTGCACCTTAATCGTTTACAATGGGAAACCGTGGATTCGCATCTCGCGGTCGGATTCAGGAGTGTTATCATTCAGAATAATCGGAACCGACCGGAACAGAAGAGGTGTTCCGCCGGCGACTGCTCTCGCACTCAGGACGAATCCGCCACGGAGGTCCCACAGTGAATGTGTTATCCCTGAACCCGGGCAGCAACACCCTCAAGTATAAACTGGTTCGCGTCGAGAACGAACAAATTTTGTCGGCCGGTTACGTGGAAGGCGTAAGAGGCGATGAGACCGTAGCCGCGGTCCGCGATCTGTTCGAACAGGGTTTCGATCATCCAATCGACTTCGTCGCGGCTCGTGTCGTACACGGAGGTTCCGACCATCTCCATCCGGAGCCTGTCTCCCCGGAACTCCTGCAGGATTTGCGTAGCCGTTCGCACCTGGCTCCGCAGCATCTGCCGACCGATATCGCTGTGATTGAAGCGGTTCAGAAGGCCCGGCCCAAACTTCCCGTTATCGCGGTGTTCGACACGGCTTTTCATAGCTCCATCCCCGCGGAAGCCGCCCGGTACGCGATTGGACTCGAACCGGGCGACCGCTTCCACCGCTTCGGGTTTCATGGTTTCGCTCACGGGAACAGTCTTCGCCAGTATTGCCGGCTGACCGAACGATCCGAACAGGGGCTGCGGCTGGTCAGCGTTCACCTTGGTGGAGGCGCGAGCCTGTGCGCAATCCGCGATGGACAGAGCATCGACACCACAATGGGTTACACGCCGACTGAAGGTCTGGTGATGTCGACCCGCTCGGGGGATGTTGATCCGGGGATTCTCATCGAACTTGTCCGGAGTGGAATGACCGCCGATGACCTGGAGGAATTACTGAATCGAAAGAGCGGGCTGCTTGGGCTTTCCGGATTGAGTGCAGATATCCGTGATCTCGAACCGGCGGCCGCTGAGGGAAACCGGAATGCCGAACTCGCTCTCGAAGTCTACGGGCATCGATTCCGCCGTTATCTCGGCGCAATGATTGCAGTGCTTAACGGCTGCGATGCCATTGTCTTTTCCGGGGGACTGGCCGAGAACTCACCGACCTTCCGCGAACGGATGCTCAAGAATCTCGACGGGCTCGGAATTACAGTCGATGCCGGACGAAACGGTTCGGCCGATCCCGAACATCCGGCCCGAATTTCTCCCGAGGGAAAAACGATCGACATCTGGATGATCCCGGTCGATGAAGAGCTCGAAATGGCGCGCAAGGCCGTTGAAATCATCTAACGACATTCTGCTCCGGCAGGAGAACACCATGTCCACTGCAGTGCTCACCGATCGTGAACTTGATCTGATCGACCGCTACTGGCGGGCTTCCAACTATCTTTCGGCCGGGCAGATCTATCTGCTCGACAACCCCCTGCTTCGCCAGCCGCTGGAGCAGAAGCATATCAAACCCAGGCTGCTGGGGCACTGGGGAACGTGCCCCGGGCTGAATCTGATCTACGTTCATCTGAACCGGGTCATCAAACAGGACCGGCTCAACGTGATCTACATCACCGGCCCTGGACATGGCGGGCCTGCGCTCGTCGCCCAGACGTATCTTGAAGGGACATACTCCGAGTTCTATCCCGAGATTACGCAAGATGAGCCGGGCCTGCAGAAGTTGTTCAAGCAGTTCAGCTTCCCCGGCGGAATCTCCAGCCATGTCTCGCCGGAAGTCCCCGGTTCCATCAATGAAGGCGGCGAGCTCGGCTACTCCCTTTCCCATGCGTTCGGAGCCGCTTTTGATAACCCCGATCTGATTGTTGCCTGTGTCGTTGGCGATGGCGAAGCCGAAACCGGAGCACTCGCCACCGGCTGGCACGGCAACAAGTTCCTGAATCCGAAACGGGACGGAGCCGTGCTGCCGATCCTGCATCTCAACGGCTACAAGATCGCCAGCCCTACGGTGCTCGCGCGGCTTCCGCAGTCGGAGCTGGCCAGTCTGATGACCGGCTATGGATACGAGCCACACTTCGTGGAGGGAGACGATCCCCCGAACGTTCATCAGCAGTTCGCGGCCACGCTGGACGAATGCCTGCGAAAGATTCACGACATCCAGCAGCGAGCCCGGAACGGGGAAGAGATCTCCCGCCCAACCTGGCCGATGATCGTTCTGAGAACTCCGAAAGGCTGGACCTGTCCGGAGGAAGTCGACGGTAAGAAAACGGAAGGGTTCTGGCGGAGTCACCAGTTGCCGATCAAGCACATGGATGAAAGCGATCACCTTTCGGTGCTCGAACACTGGCTCCGCAGTTATGACCCCGACAGCCTGTTCGATGCCGAGGGAAAGCTGATGGACGAACTCGCTGCCCTCGCCCCCGAGGGAACGCTTCGCATGGGAGCCAGCGCCCACGCCAACGGCGGCCTGCTGCTCAAGAAACTCACGCTGCCCGACTTTCGGAAGTACGCCGTCGACGTCCCCGCGCCGGGAGCTGTTACAGCTGAAGCGACGCGAGTACAGGGATCGCTACTGCGGGATGTGATGAAGGAGAATGAGACCGCAAAGAACTTCCGTCTCTTCAGTCCCGATGAGAACAACTCGAATCGCTGGGACAACGTGCTTGATGTGACCGATCGCTGTTTCATGGGGGACATTCGGCCGGAGGACACCAGTCTCTCCCCGGAAGGTCGGGTGCTGGAGATGCTCAGCGAGCATCAGTGTCAGGGCTGGCTGGAAGGCTATCTGCTGACGGGTCGGCATGGCTTCTTCAGCTGTTACGAAGCCTTCATTCACATTGTCGATTCGATGTTCAATCAGCACGCCAAATGGCTGAAAGTCTCACGCGAAGTCCCCTGGCGGGAACCGATCGCATCGCTGAACTACCTGCTCTCCTCACACGTCTGGCGGCAGGATCACAACGGCTTCAGCCATCAGGATCCCGGCTTCCTGAATCATGTGGCCAACAAGAAAGCCGAGATCATTCGCATTTATCTGCCGCCGGATGCGAACTGCCTGCTCAGCGTGACCGATCACTGCCTCAACAGCCGCGACTACGTGAACGTCATCGTCTGCGGCAAGCAGCCCTCGCCGCAATGGCTCAATATGAAAGCAGCCGCGGAGCACTGCGCAAACGGCATCGGCATCTGGGACTGGGCCAGCAGCGACGACGGCGACCCCGATCTGATCATGGCCTGCTGCGGCGACGTCCCGACCATGGAAACGCTGGCCGCCGTCGACCTGCTCCGTCAGCACGTGCCTGAATTGAAGATCCGGGTCATCAACGTCGTCGACCTGATGAAGCTGCACCCCGAATCGCGGCACCCGCACGGTCTGACCGATGTCGAATTCGACCGGCTGTTCCTGAATGACCGCCCAATCATCTTCGCCTTCCACGGCTACCCGACGCTCATCCACGAACTGATCTACAAACGCAGCAGCCACCACCACTTCCACGTCCATGGCTACAACGAAGAAGGGACCACGACAACCCCCTTCGACATGGTCGTCCGCAACCAGCTCGACCGGTATCACCTGGCAATGAACGGACTGAAGCGGCTGCCCTCACAAAGTGAAGCGGCGAAGCAAGCCATCAATCTCTGTGAGGAAACGCTGAAGCGGCATCACCACTACACCCGAGAACACGGCGAAGACCTGCCGGAAGTGCGGGACTGGAAATGGTCGAGTTCCTCTTGAGCTGGAGCGAGTGGAATTCACCACAGAGGCACAAAGATCAGAGAGTGTAGAGGGATGCTCCAGAGACCTCTCCGTGTCCTCTGTCGTTCTGTGGTTCAAATGAATCGAGAACGGGTAGCCCTGGTTGAATCAACCGGGGCGATCCTACTTTCGAACAATCACCTTCCAGCATTCAAGCCGCTCTACGACAACTGACGCGAATCGATCAGTTGATCCAGTTCCTGTTTCAATCGGCCGAGGATTTCGTCGTAGGGGTAGGCTCCGAGGGATTCCGGGCCTTTTTTCAGGTTGACGAAGTTGGGGGCGCACCAGAGGCCGAGGTCGGCGTCGTCGGTTTCGCCGGGGCCGTTCACGCGGCAGCCCATCACGGCGATCGTGATGTCGTGGTCTTTGGCATAGGCCGACATTTCCTTGACCTTGGCGGCCAGGTCGACGAAGGCTTCGTTTTCGACGCGGGAACAGCTCGGGCAGCTGATGATGTTCAGGCCGTTCGTGTTGAAGTCGACCACGCTGCGGACGCGGCCGTTGGCGATGTCGTCCAGAATGCCGCGACCCGCTTCGATCTCTTCGTACTTGCGATCGTTGGGAACCGTCAGCGAAACGCGGATTGTATCGCCGATGCCCACGCCGATGAGCTGTTCAAAGGCGATGCGGGTTTTGATGACGCCATCGGGCGGCATGCCGGCTTCGGTCACGCCGAGATGCAGCGGCACGTCGGGACGCTTCGCCGCGAACCGCTTGTTGACTTCGACCACCTTCTTCGGATCGGAGTCTTTCAGCGAAACGACGTAGCGGGTGAAGCCGAGGCTGTCGAGGAAGTCGCAGTGATCGAATGCCGATTCGAGCATTGGCGAAATCGAATCTTCCGGGTCGTACTTCTCTTTCTTGGCCGGATCGACCGAACCGCAGTTTACGCCGACACGCAGGGCACAGTCGTGTTCGCGGGCGACGTTGACGATGTACTCGACCTTCTCCTGCCACGGCTTGTCGCGTTCGTGGTGATACAGGTGTCCGGGGTTGTAGCGGATCTTCTGCACGTTGGGAGCGACCACCTCGGCGAGGCGATAGTTCTCCTGCAGGTCGACGGAGAGATTGGCGTCGACCTGGCGGGCGATCTCGTTGAGAGCCTCCGCGTCCTTCTTACTATCGACGGCGACGCGAATCACGTCGGCTCCGATGCCGATCAGCTGCTGGATCTGGGCGACCGTGGCGTCGATGTTCGGAGTCTTGGTCGCCGTCATGCTCTGCACGGCGATGGGATGCCCTGCTCCGATGGTGATGGAGCCGATGGCGACGGAACGGGTCGGATTGCGTTGAATCATGGCTATTTCGCTGGTTCAGGATCAGGAGCGGGGCTCCCGTGCAGTGAGAGTTCCGGCGGAGGGAAAACGATCGAGCCGCCGGGGGAATTCTTGCCCGTTCGCCGGAATTTGCAACGTCCGGAGGGCCGCCAGTCGGGAGAAATCGCCCGACCAGTACCGCTGTCCAGAGAGTCTATCAATTTTCGGCCGGGGAGGCAGCCCGATTGCCGCCCTGCTTCCGTTCGCGCCGATGGCTGGATACGATGGCCAATCCGAGCGGAACGGCGTGTTTTCCGCAGTTTTTTCCCGAATCTTCATGCGTAACCGCGTAGACAGAGCGAAATTCTCTTCATCAGCGATGTCTCGCGCGAGCCAGCGGCTCCTTCAGAATCTGGATCTGTTATGAAATGTCTGATCACCGGCGGGGCCGGTTTCATTGGTGGATACGTTACCGAATATCTGCTCAACGAAGGTCACGAAGTCACGATTCTGGACAACCTGTCGACCGGCCGGGCCAGCAACCTCGATCATCTGAAGGATCACCCGAACCTCACCATTCGCGTCGGCTCGATCACCGATCCCGTGCTGCTTTCTGAAGTGATGGCCGGACAGGACGAAGTCTATCACCTGGCCGCAGCCGTCGGGGTGAAGCTGGTCGCCGAGGATCCGGTCCGCACGATCGAGACCAACATCTACCCGACCGAACTGCTGCTGCGTCTGGCGGTTCAGGGTGGGCAGAAGTTCTTCCTCGCCTCGACCAGTGAAGCGTACGGCAAGAACGAAAAGGACCGCTGGGTCGAAGACGACGATCTGCATTTCGGCCCGACCTCGAAACCCCGCTGGGCGTACGGCTGCTCCAAGGCAATCGACGAGTTCCTCGCCCTGGCCTATCACCAGAAGTTCGGTCTGCCGGTCGTCATCGGCCGCTTCTTCAACGTGGTCGGCCCGCGACAGGTTGGCAATTACGGCATGGTGATTCCCCGCTTCGTCGAAGCGGCTCTGCAGGGAACGGCTCCCACCGTGTACGACGACGGCGAACAGGTCCGTTGTTTTGCTCACGTGAGTGAAGTCGTGAAGTGCGTCGTCGGGCTGATGCGGCAGGACAACCTCGAACACCGCCTGTTCAACATCGGCAGCGACACGCCGATTTCGATCCGCGAACTGGCCGAACGGGTGATCGCTCTGGTCGATCCGTCCCTGAAAATTCAGTACGTGCCCTACAAAGACTACTACGGCCACGACTTCGAAGACGTCCGCCGCCGCGTGCCCGATACGACACGGTTGTACGAAACCCTCGGCTTCAAACCGGAGATGACGCTCGACGAAATCCTCAAGGACACGATCGAAGCGAAGAAAGAGGAACTCGGCCGGTAGGGGCGGTAGCCGATTGGTTACTTGTGTGACTTGAATGCAACTGTTGGAGCAGATTAGCCACTACTCAGTTGGCTCGTCTTCCTCTTTGAAGAAGTTCGCCATCTTCTGAATGAATTGGGTCGCTGTCTCAGATTCCATCGCAAGAGAAACCAACTGCTTGAGTTTCTCCCGATTTGCCTTAAGTTCCTCTTTTGTCAGAAACAGGTCTTTGGCCGGAGCTACATGCTTGATCCGTTCCAAATCTGAGTTCAAGACAGCAAGGATTGATATAGTCGTCTTGACAAACATTTTTCTCGGATCATGTGCTGGCTCGATCAAATGAAAGTGAAAGAGCTCGTTACATCGGTTACGAATACGATCGTCCGAGAACTCTAGTGGAAGATGGGAATGACCAAACTCATTACGAATCCGTCTGATGAGATGAAGGTCTCGCCTTACATTTTCACCGATCAGTCCCAATAAGTACGCTGCATCAATTCTTGCGGAGAAAGTCCCAAGTGGCCCCGATTGTGACAAGTGTTCTGTCGCTATTTTCTGATCGTTCACAAACTTCGCGGTAAGCAACTGTTCCAACTTGCTATCAAGAAACGATGCGACCATGAGTGCACAACCTCGGTCCGTTTCCGCATTTAGAGAGAAACGAAACTCAAAGACTTCCCGCGCGTGTTCCGGAAATTCCTCACCAAATTCGTCTTTCATCTTTTTCCCCGTTTGCTGCTTATTTTAGAACGGTAACTGCTGGCCGATGCCCTGTTCGCGGGCTCGCTGGACGATGAGGGAACCGAGGGCGACGTCTTCGATGCCGAGGCCGACCGACTTGAAGATCGTGATGGACCGGGGATCGGGGCGGCGGAGTTCTCCGACGACAACGTCAGCCAGTTCGCCAATGTCTTCCCAGGCGAGAAACCCCTGCTCCAGTGATTCGACGAAGTCGCCCGCTTCGAGGCGGCACTGGTCGCGGGAGTCGCAACAGACGAGGTCGGCTCGTTTGAAGCAGGTGACGTCGAGCTCAGTTTTCTTGAGGAAGTTCGAGCCGACCGCGTTGACGTGCGTTCCCGGTTTCAGGTCGGTCCCCTGAAAGACGGGCGTCTTACTGGTCGTCGCAGTGACGACGATTTGCGAGGGCCGAACCGCCTCGGCTGCCGAGGGGGCGGGAATGACTTCGCAGTTGAGATCAGCCGCGAGCGTCTCGGCGAATTCTTTGCGGCGGTCAGGATCGCGGCCGTAAACGAGAATCTTCTTCAGCGGTCGTACGCCCGCCACGGCCCAGGCCTGAGTTCTCGCCTGCAGACCGGTGCCGATCAGCCCGAGCGTGTCGGCTTCTTCCAGAGCGAGATAGTTGCTCGCCACGCCGGTCGCTGCTCCGGTGCGAAGCTGGCCGAGATAATCGGCTTCAATCAGAGCAGAGAGCGTCCCCTGTTCGCCATCGTAAATGCCGACCAGAAAGCGGGCCCCTTCGCGCGTGGTCGTGTAGATCTTCCACCCGAGTTGATCGAGTTCCCGATCGGCTCCGGCCAGCACGTGCATGATCACACTGTTGGTTCGCGGCCGGCCGCGGGACTGGTTCTCGGCGTTTCCAGTCGCGAGATGCTGAAAGGCCTGCTCGGTCGTCTCCAACGCATCCTGCATCGTGACCAGGCGGCGGACATCGTCTTCGGTGAGAAAGATCGCGGGCATGTTTTCGAGCCTTCCGAGATGACAGAGGATTGAAGTAACAAGTCGATCCGGGTGGCCCCGAAAGATTTCGGGGCGGCGTAGCCGTGGGAGAAGGCGATCTGTGTCGAGTTCTTGAAAGGAGATTCTCTCGCGCAAAAGACGAAGCAGCGCTGAAATTAGCCCCACTCAAACGGCAGCCTTCTGCGTGATATGCTCACGACTGCGGGTCGAGGTACTCATTCAAATAGTTCACCAGATCGGTCGTCATTTTACTTCGCGGCACCACGAGCTGACACCCGGCTGCTCGCGCCTGTTTCAGCCGGTCGACTTCGACGTGGGAGCCGAAGCCGATGACCATCAGGTCGGGATACTGCTCTCGAACTGCGGCGACATGCGAGACCGCTTCCCCAGCCGAATCGAGATCGATGATCCACAAACCAGGCGGCTCGGTTCCAGAGTCTGAAGCCAGCGCAGCAGCGTCTTTCAGGATACGCACTTCCCGCTGAAGAGCACGGGCGGTATCGAGAATTCGCGTGGTGAAGAGGAAGTCACTGCAGCTGAGCAGGCCGAGGCGGGGAGCGTTGGTGTTGTCTGTCACGACTGCTCTCTCACGCCAGCCGACGATTCTGGCCGCTGAGATTGTGGGCGTGATTTCTTGTTCCGTTCATCCCAGGGGATTTCGATCGAACGAACAAAAAAGAACCACGACAGGCCGCCGATCGCCAGCGCGAACAGCATGACGACGATGGGTAACCAGATGGCGGAGAGCATTTCCATACGTTGGTTTCCGGGCTCAGAGGAAGAACAATCCGGGATGCGGTGGTTGCTGGGGCTGTGAACCTCAAGTATAAGCGATGCGGTTCACCGTGCGAACCGGGCATATTGCCGCACCTGCTTCTGTGTTTATCTATCTCCTGCTCCGGCACTGGCTGAGCCAGTGGCCCACTTATTATCTCCTGCAGCCGTTGCATGTATTCTCCCAGTCAGATTGATCCTGAGCAGACGATCGCCGCCATCGCTTCGCCGGCTGGGGCGGGCGGACGGGGAATCATCCGAGTCAGCGGGGCGGATGCTCTCGACATTGCCGGCAGTTTGCTGCGGGAAGCGAACCCGCCACTGACGATCGGCACGCGATCGGCGGAGCGTTACAGCTGTACCATTCCCTTCGGTTCCTTTGGGGCACCGCTCGACATTGATCTGTTCGTCTGGCCGGGAACGCGAAGTTATACCGGACAGCCGACGGTTGAAATCCACACGATCAGCTCGCCCCCGATTCTCGAATCGTTGCTGGGACGCATCTATGAACAGGGAGCCCGGCCAGCGGGTCCGGGTGAGTTCACGATGCGAGCCGTGCTGACCGGGAAGATGACACTATTGCAGGCCGAAGCCGTCCTCGGCGTCATCGACGCCGAATCGGAACGGGATCTCGATCAGGCCCTCACGCAGCTGGCGGGCGGGATTTCCTCACTGATGCGGACCATGCGGGACGATCTGCTGTCGGATCTGGCCGATCTGGAAGCGGGGCTCGATTTTGTCGATGAAGACATCGATTTCGTCGATCGCGGCGACTTCCTGAAGCGGCTCGTGCGGATTGAAGCGGAACTTGAAGACCTGTGCGAAGCGGCCAGCGAGCGGATGATGAACCGCCCCGAGTTTCGCGTTGTTCTGGCCGGTCTTCCGAATGCCGGGAAGAGCACGCTGTTTAATGCCCTCACCGGAAAACAGGCTCTCGTTTCCGATCGGGCGGGCACAACGACCGACTATCTCTCGGCAACGGTGGAACGGGACGGCGTGCGGATTCAATTTCTCGATACCGCGGGCTGGGAGCTTGGTCTCGATGAAATCCAGCAGCAGGCCCAGTCGCATCGCCAGCTGCAGCTGGAACAGGCCGATCTGATCCTCTGGTGCTCGTCTGCCGACGATTCCGGGAACGAACTGGATGACCGGCGATTCACCGAACTGCGACGGCTCGGACGCCCTGTCACTCAGATCGCCACAAAGTCTGATTTAGGTGGCACTTCCGGCGATGCAGAAGTTACCGTAAGCGTCGCAAAAGCGATCGGGCTGGAGGAACTGTGGAGCCTGCTGATCGATCGGGCTTCTTCGGGAAGTGTGCATCGGACGGAACTGCTTTCCACGAGTGCGGCTCGCTGCCGGGATGCTCTGTATCGGACGCGGGATCACATTCATTCCGCGAGGTCACTGGCCGAAACGACCGCCGGCGATGAGTTGATTGCCGAGGAGATCCGAGGTTCGCTCAGGGAGCTCGGGATGATTCTGGGACAGGTGCACACCGATGATCTGCTCGATCTGGTTTTCAGCCGGTTTTGCATCGGAAAATGATCGCCCGTCACTTATGCGTCACTTTGTCGCAAACGTGCGGCCTGATGTCGCGTCCGGCTTGATATCAGTGGCCAGATCGTGACAATGCGAATGACCTCGGAGCCAGCCAACGACCTGATCGTTCAATACGATTTCGGTACGCGCTCGCTTTGTCTTTCCTGCCTGAAACCGCATGTCAGAGACGTCGATGCCATTCTGGAAGACCTGTAAAACTCGATGCCGCTTTGCGACGCCGCTGCTGGTGATTCTGCTCGCCGGCCTGGTGGGCTGCGAGCGTGTCGACAGCCAGTTCCGCTTCTCCGAAGAGACCGAACTCCTTGCGCCGCAGGCAGAAACGGCTGTCAAAGAGACGGTGCTGGTCAACTTCGGCTCCCCGGATGACCCCCGAATTCCGGTCTATTTCCCCGTCGATCGCGGGCAGATCTCGCTGACGGTCGCCGACTTCGATCCGGAGAAACCGACCGAACTTCTGATCGAAACGCCCGAGGAAGAAGTCGATCTCGTCGGAAAGCGGCTCGAACTCCTGTTCGATCCGGAAGACGCATTCGATGTTCAAATGGATGCTTTCGATGAAGAGCAGCCGAACCCGCTGGACGGCCTCGATCAGCTGACCATTGCCGCTTACGACACGGAAACGGGAACAATCACGCTGACTCAACCGCTGCCCGATGTCGAGTTGATTGAACCGGGACTCGAACTGGCCGCCGCTCCGAACAGCTATCTCGCGGAAGGGGAACGCCTTTACGCTCAGCATTGCCTGCACTGTCACGGCGTGAGCGGCGATGGAAACGGGCCGACCGCTCAGTACATGGAACCGAAGCCTCGCGATTATCGGCAGGGCAAATTCAAATTCACCTCGACCGGGCCCCAGGATCGGGCTTCTGATGCCGACCTCGCCCATATCCTGCGGGAAGGAATCCCGGGAACCTATATGCCGTCGTTCAAAATGCTGCCGGATGAGCAGATCGACCGGCTCGTTAATTACGTGAAGTTCCTCGCGATGCGGGGCGAAACCGAGCAGGCGTTGAATATCGAAGTCGGCCTCGACTTTGCGTCGAGTGTTCTGGAAGAAGAACTCGAAGACGTCACGGACCCGGAAGAGATCCAGGAGATCAAAGCCGACTTCAACGAAGAGCTTGAAGAGTTCATCGCCGAGGACTATCCGGAAATCGCCCTGTTCGGCATGCTCGATCTGGCGGAAGCTTGGGAAGCGGCCAATGATGAGGACGCGATTGTCTACCCTTCGACGGCTCGGCCCGATCCGTTCGGACCTTCGATCGCCGACCCCAATCGAACGTCGGTTGAGAATGGACGGGTGCTTTACCTGGGCAAAGATGCTCAATGTGCATCCTGCCACGGCGATGCCGGTCGCGGCGACGGGTTTCAGACACGCCAACTGCAGAAGCGACGTGACGGCAGTGATTACGACGTGCCGGGCCTGCACGACGACTGGGCCAATCCGCTGAAGCCGCGAGACCTGACCAACGACATCTACCGCGGTGGACGGCGGCCGATTGATATCTTCCGACGGATCTACGTTGGTATCAAAGGAACACCGATGCCGGCCTTTGGCGGAAAGTCTCTCACGGATGACCAGATCTGGGACATCGTCAACTTCGTGATGACGATGCCTCACGACAAGGGACCGACCACATCGCATCCGCCAGCCGAGGGTGCCGTCGGCATGGTCGGAGAGAAATAAAACGTGGATGCCCTGGCCACTTGGGCGTGGCCGGGCGGAAGGCGTCCCAAACAAGTTGAAGCGTTCGGAGTTGAGGAACGAACGTGCCCACGCGAATGTGAGCATGTCACCCGGCGACAAGACCAGATGAATCAACAACCGGTGCGTACAGACGACGCATGCAGGGGAGTTTTTCAGTGAAACGATTGTGGTGGATTTTCTTTCTGATGATCTGGCCGGTTCTCGCGGTCATCGTCAGTCTGTTGACGCCCCAGCTGCAGTGGGGTTTCCCGCTCAGCGGACAGTCCGACTCCCCCCTCGGCGGCGAGATCGATCATCTGTTCTACCTGATTCTGATCATCACGGGCGTGGTGTTTGTCGGAACGCATGTCGCTCTGGGTTACGTGATCTGGACCGCATCGAGCCGCCCTGCCGATCGCCGCGCCTGGTACACGCACGGCAATCATAAGCTGGAAATGACCTGGACGATTATCCCCGGTCTGATCCTGCTCTTCCTGGCGTTTTACCAGATGAAAACCTGGGCTCAGTTCCGCATGGAAGAAGCCTACCCCGAGGCGGCCAGGCAGAACATTGTCGCTGAGGTAAATGCCCGGCAGTTTGAGTGGCGAATTCGCTACCCTGCTCCCGGCAAAGAGTTACAGCGGAAGCCCCAGCTCGACGACATGTACGGCGTGAACGAACTGCACGTCCCCGCCGGCAGCCCGGTGACGATTCACCTGCGGACGATCGACGTCCAGCATTCGTTCTTCCTGCCGACCATGCGGATCAAACAGGATGCCGTGCCCGGCCTGGTCATTCCGGTCTGGTTCGAGGCCAAAGAGCCGGGGGAATATCCTCTGGTCTGTGCCGAACTGTGCGGCTGGGGCCATTACAAGATGGGTGCGAAAGTTGTCGCCCATCCGCCCGAAGAGTTCGACGAGTTCATGAAGACGATGCATCAGGCCCAGTTCAACGACGGCTTTGCGGCTGAGTAACGTCCCCGGCACAGCGACTGAATCCACTGAATCGAAAGCTTCCCAGTGACCAGCGAGACTCCTGCACAACCCGACCACTCGACGGAGGACACCCATTCGCAGCACGCGCATGGGCATCGCCAGTCGTTTATCACCAAATACATCTTCTCGACCGACCATAAGGTCATCGGGATTCAGTTCCTGTTCACGACGATTTTCCTGCTGTTGATCGGGGGAGCTTTCGCGCTGGCAATTCGCTGGCAACTCGCCTTCCCGAACACGCAGATGCCGTTCGTGAATAAAGCCTTCTTCGAAGCCTCCGGCGGACAGATCACTCCGGAGTTCTACACCATGCTCTTCACCATGCACGGCACGGTGATGGTCTTCCTGGTGATTATTCCGATCCTGGCCGGTGCGTTCGGGAACTTCCTGATTCCGCTGATGATCGGCGCCCCCGATATGGCCTTCCCAAAGCTCAACATGATGAGCTACTGGTTCATGTGGCCGGCGGTTGCCTGCTTCGGACTGAGTCTGTTTTATGAAGGAGGTCCGGCGGCCGGCTGGACGTCCTATCCGATTCTGGCTGCGTTGTACGATGCCGCCCCGGGGTCTGGATTTGCCCAGACACTATGGTTGATGGGGATCACGTTTGTCGGGGTCTCTTCGATGATGGGTTCGGTCAACTACATGACCACCATCATCAACATGCGATCTCCCGGCATGACCTTCTTCCGGATGCCCCTCACAATCTGGGCGATGTTCATCACCGCGATTCTGCAGGCGTTTGCTCTGCCGGTTCTCACCGCAGCCGGGCTGATGCTGATTGCCGATCGCGAATTCGGCACCTGCTTCTTCGTGCCCGCCGGAATCACCGTGAACGACGCCGAGCCAACCGTCGGAGGCGGACAGCCGCTGCTCTGGCAGCACCTGTTCTGGTTCTACTCTCACCCGGCCGTGTACATCATGCTGCTGCCGGCGATGGGCATGATTTCCGACATGCTCTCCTGCATGTGCCGCAAGCCGATCTTCGGCTACCGCCCGATGATCTATTCCATGTCGGCGATCGCCGGTCTTGGTTTCATCGTCTGGGGCCACCACATGTTCATTTCGGGCATGAACCCGGCTCTGGGTATGACATTCATGGTGGCGACGATCATGATCGCCCTCCCCTCGGCGATTAAAGTCTTCAACTGGATCGGCACCATCTGGGGCGGTCATATTGAGTTCAACACGGTGACGCTGAATTCGATCGCGTTCGTGTCGATGTTCATCGTCGGCGGGCTGAGCGGGATCTTCATGGCGGCTGTGCCGGTCGATATCTACATCCACGATACGTACTTTATTGTCGCACATTTCCATTACATCCTGTTCGGGGCGACCCTTTTCGGTATCTTTGCCAGCATCCAGTTCTGGTATCCGAAAATGTTCGGACGAATGATGAGCGAGCCGCTTGGCAAGCTGCACTTTGTTCTGACATTCATCGGCATGAACGGCACCTTCTTCCCGATGCACATGCTCGGGATCGCCGGGATGCCTCGTCGATACGCCAACCCGTATCTGCACGAGTATCTCGAGCATCTGCTGCCGCTCAACCAGTTCATGACCTACTCGGCCATCCTGATGGGAGCCGCCCAGATTCTGCTGCTCATCAACGTGTTCGGCAGCCTCATCTGGGGCAAGAAGGCTCCGCGTAACCCGTGGAACTCCAACGGGTTGGAGTGGGTCGCACCGTCGCCGCCGCCACACGGGAACTTCGAAGAGATCCCGCTCGTTTACCGGGGGCCCTACGAATACAGTTCTCCGGAACGGACCGACCAGGACTACTGGCCGCAGACAGAACGTGAAATCGTCAGTTCGTCTTCAGCGACGACCGCCTAGAATGATGGGATCGCCCGCAAACACGGAATCCTCGCGGGCAGAAAGTCAATCATGAGTACCGACGTCAAAACCCCCAGCCACTGGATCCATGTCTTCGCCGTCGTCACGACGGCGCTGGCACTGCTTCCGATCGTGCTGGGCGCCATGACGACGACTGCAAACGCGGGCATGGCCTTCCCGAACTGGCCCGGCTCCGATGAATACAGCATGCTCAGCTATCCCTGGCTCTCACTGCTGCAGGATATGGGGACCAACCGCGAGAGTTGGGACAAGTTTCTGGAACATGGGCACCGTCTGGCGGGCGTGGTAATCGGCATCGCCTCGATCATCCTGGCCGTTCTCTGCCTGACGAAGAAGTCGACCCGCACACTCGCCTGGCTCGGTCCGATCGTGTTGCTGGCTGTGATCGGCCAGGGGCTCATCGGCGGCTTCCGCGTGCTCGAACGGATGCCCGAACTGGCGATGCTGCATGGGCTGTTCGCTTCGATCGTCTTTTCGATGATGGCCGTGACGGCGACGATCGCCTCGCCCCGCTGGTACAACACCGAACAACTGCAGACGGACCGTTCGCTCAAGGGGGCGAAGATCGCCTCGACGTTCTTCTTCTGTTACCTCATCGTTCAGTATGCACTCGGCGGCATTATCCGCCATCCGGTCGGCGTTTCGCGTTCCCCCATTCACGAACACCTCGGACTGGGCCTGCTGGCTCTGGTTGTCGTGGCTGTTGTCAGCTGGATGATGTTCCGCACCAAAGTGAGCTGGTTGAAGCGAGGCATGCTGCTCGTGCTGTTTCTTGTCGGGCTGCAGGTCTTCCTGGGACTGTTCGCCTACGCCATGAAGTTTGGCGTTCCCTCAATGGGAATCGTGGCCGTCGCCGAGTCGACCGGTCAGATTCTGTCCCGCACGTTCCACATGATTACGGGCGTGCTGGTTGTTGGCTCCACAGCCGTGTTGACCGCCCGCACGTATCGCGTGGCCCGGGTCCAGCGGCCTCAGGCGTCGACAACCTGAAGCGTTTCCAGCAGTCAGTGGGTGCCCCGCGACCGGGGCGGCCCTTCGTGAAGTTTTTAATCGATTCGAGACGTTCATCATCCGCCCGGATGATGCTTAGAGGTCGAAGTTCGACCTGGTTAATCAGGAGTTTATCGTGAGTCAGATTCCGACTCCCCCACAGATGCCGGTCGAGGCGATTGCCGTTCCTGCATGGAAGGCCAAGCTGACCGACTACGTCGAGCTCTCGAAGCTGCGAATTTCGATCATGGTGCTGGCCACCGTGACAGTCGGTTACCTGCTCGGCTCCCGGGGTGATTTTCAGATTATTACGCTCCTGAATGCCCTGTGTGGCATCGGCCTGGTCGCAGCTGCCTCGAGCATGTTCAATCAGGTTTACGAGAAGCGAACCGACGCTCTCATGCAGCGGACACAGAATCGTCCGCTGCCCGCCGGTCGCATCACGTCGACGGAAGCGATGATCTTCGGTTCGATCTGCGGCCTGTACGGCTCGCTGCATCTGCTGCTGTTCGTCAACCCGCTGACCGCCGTGCTGACGCTGGCGACTCTGGTGATGTACGTCGGCATCTACACACCGATGAAGCGGTTCAGTTCCCTCTGCACCACCATCGGAGCCATTCCGGGAGCGCTGCCTCCGGTTCTCGGCTGGGCCGCCTCGGGACAGTCGCTGACGATGGATCCGCTCTGCCTGTTCGCGATTATGTTCGTGTGGCAGTTCCCGCACTTTTTCGCCATCGCCTGGATGTACCGTGAGCAGTACGCCCGGGCTGGCCTGTACATGCTGCCGAATCAGATCCCGGCTCGCACCGTCACCGGACTGCTGGCCGTCGCGTTTGCCGTGCTGCTGATCCCGGTGAGTCTGATGTCGTCTTACTACGGCATGACCGGCCCGGTCTATTCCGTGATTGCGACACTCCTCGGCGTAACGTACCTTGGTTACTCGATCCGATTCGCCCTGAATGAAACCCGGCCGAACGCCCGGCGTTTGCTGTTCTGCTCGCTGTTTTATCTGCCGATCATCCTGACAGCCTTCGCCTGCAGTTATCTCGGATAAATGCAAGGAGTGCCGCTGGCTCCGCCAGTGAATGTTGGACCGTCTACAGTGTCATTGAAAGCCGGACGTCGATTTCGCACAGACAGGAATGTCTGTGCCACCCTGTCGGAAGTTCCTGCTTCCTGTTGAATTGCAAATCCCACAAAGAACTTCGGACTGACCTGCATGGAATCTTCTGTAGCCGAGCATCCCGCCCCGCCTCGGATGGGCCTGCCGATTCCCAACTCCAAGCTGGCCATGTGGCTGTTTCTCGGAACCGAGATCATGTTCTTCACCGGACTGATCGGTTCCTATATCGTGCTGCGATTTGGTTCGCCGGGCTGGCCGACCGATCCGGAAGTGACGCACATCAACGTCTTTGCCGGCGGCGTGAACACGTTCGTGCTGATCTGCTCCAGCTTCCTGGTCGTCCTCGCTCACGACTCGATTCAGCGGAACAACATCCGCCGGACGCAACTTTCGCTGCTGGGTGCGTTGCTGCTTGGCTGCCTGTTCCTTGGTATCAAATCGGTAGAGTACAAAGGCAAGTTCGATCACGACATTATCCCCGGTCATATCGCTGAGAACGATGCGGCGGCGATGCTGAAAGTCACGCGAGAACTCCAGGCCGCAGCCGACGCCTGGACGAACGACCTGATGCCCGAAGGCGAAGACACGATCTTCAAGAAGCGGTCGCTCATTCAACAGAAGCTGACCGAAGCCGGCGACAATGCTCCGGAGGATCTCGTCGCCTGGCTCGATTTCGCGAATGCCATCGACAAAATTCGCGAAGAAGTCTCCGGCGGACGGGTCACACTTCACGGCGAGGACTCGCACGGCGAAGAGCCTCACGATCATTCCGAATCGCATGCCGCCGCGACACTGGAAGCCTCACTGGCTGAGCATGGCGTCGCTGGCGGACTCGACTTCCTGGAAGCCGATCCCCGGTTCGCTCCGCATCTGGAGAATGTGCACGAGCCGCATCCGATCAAGTACGGAAACCTGTTCGCCTCGACCTACTTCTTCATCACCGGCACCCATGCCGTACACGTCATCATCGGGATGTTCCTGTTTCTGACCGTGCTGATCCGCGGCCCCTGGTTGAAGCAGTCGGCAGCCACATATATCGAGAACATTGGGCTCTACTGGCACTTCGTCGACCTGGTGTGGATCTTCCTGTTCCCGCTGATTTACATTATCTGACACCGCCCGTTCGATCTGACAAAGGAATCGCACTATGCCCGCCACTGTCATCGACGGGAAAGGCCTGGCTGCTCGTCTTCGCGAACAGACCAAAGGCGAAGTCGAGAGCTTCACCAGCTCCACCGGAGTGCAGCCGCATCTGGTTGTCGTGCTCGTCGGCGAAGATCCGGCCAGCCAGGTTTACGTCCGCAATAAGGAACGCGCCTGCAAAGCCGCCGGAATGCAAAGCACTCTGCATCGGCTTCCGAATGAAACCACAACTGAAGAACTGCTCACCCTGATCGACCAGCTAAACAACGACGCCGGCGTGCACGGCATTCTCGTTCAGCTCCCGTTGCCGAAGCAGATCGATGAGCAGTCGATCCTCGACTCGGTTTCACCGCTGAAGGACGTCGACGCGTTTCATCCCGAAAACGTCGGCCGCATCGTTCAGGGACGCCCCCGCTTTCTCCCCTGCACTCCAGCTGGATGCATGCAGCTGATCGGCGAAGTCTGTGAATCGACCGCCGGCATGCATGCCGTGGTGCTCGGCCGCAGCGAGATTGTCGGCAAGCCGATGGGCCTGTTGCTGATGCAGCGTGGAGCCGATGCCACAGTGACGATCTGCCACAGTCGCACCCGCGATCTCCCCGCTCTCACGAAGCAGGCCGATATTCTCATCGCGGCGATCGGCAAGGCGAACTTCGTCACCGCCGACATGGTCAAACCGGGAGCAATTGTGATCGACGTCGGAATCAATCGGGTCGATGACAAACTTGTGGGCGATGTCGAATACGGGCCCGTCGCGGAAGTCGCCGGAGCGATCACACCGGTTCCCGGAGGCGTCGGGCCAATGACGATCGCCAACCTGCTGAAAAACACGCTGGCCGCCGCTCGCATTCAGCAGAATGCTTGAGAGTTCCCGCTGACCGGAAGTCGGTCGAGGCTTACTGGATGATCAGCTCGTCGCGCGATTTGCGTTCGGGCTGTTGCGTCGTCTCTGGTCGCGGACGAGCCCAGACCGGGGTGTCGTCATCGACTTCCGGCTCTGCAGGTCGAGGCGTCGGCAGCTCATCGTCTGGCTGGAAGAAGGGCGACGGTCGTTCCCGTTTGTCCGTCGGCTGAGCGGCCGGCATTTCGTGCGCTGTGAATGGAGCCGAGACGCTGGCATGGCCGGCTGGCTCGACCTGATTTCCGGCAGCGGTCGAGGCTTCCTGCGGCATTTTGATCGTCTGATTCTGCATCCAGGCGCCGCTTGGCTCATCGAGTTCGTACTCGGTGATCGCCTTCGGCTTATCCCGCAACGAACGTTTGGCAATGCTGTCCGAAGGAAGCAGCTGTTTCGGCCCCAGTTCATGAACCGGATACTCGGCCATCTGCGGGATGTCCCAGATCGCGGAGGGCATATGCGGCGGATTGATCTCGACGCCGTTTAACGACAGCGTCATTTGCATGTCCTGCTGTTCCCAGCGGAGCGAGATCTTATGCGGCAGTCGCGCGGTCGTGTTCGGAAACTCTTTGTAGTTCGACAGCTCGGCGCTGGCGATTAACCGGTGCTCCGCATCGTAAAGTTCATGCCCGGTCACTTCGGCTTTCCGCAGATCAATCGTCGAGATCTTGCGGACCGTCACCCCACTCTCGTTGGTGTGGTGACTGACCAGTTTCACGGTGTAAGGTTGATCGGGATTGCGAACAAGCTCGGCCTTCGAGGCATCGATCGGCTTGACGCAAAGCACTTCCATCAGCCATTCCGGCTGCACGGGCACCGGGAAGTCCCGCTGGACCGCGGTCAGATTCTCATGACTGACCGAGAGGATCGCCTTGGGCTCGGCCTGCCGCATCCAGAACCAGATGCCGCTGTTGTTCGAGCCGAGGTCAAGTTCAGGGCCGGCCAGTCCGCTGGACACCGTCAGCCGCAGATGATTCGGCTCCTCAACGGCAACCATGGCTTTCAGTGGGACGAGAATCCCACTCACGTTGACCTGAGCGGATGTCGCCCGCCAGGCGTGAATGGGCACCAGCGATTCGTTGACCTGAGTCACGATCTGATCTTTGGTGGCCTCGGGAGCAATTTTCGACGAGCGGTGCAGCATCGAGGTCCACTGGGATCGAACACCCCATGACGACGTGCCACAGCCGGGCAGCACGCAGGCGCACAGCAGCAGCATGCAGCAGAACAGTTTCTCTGCCTGAGCTGTGCGTTTCGTCACCGCGGCCTCCTTGCCCTGAATGCGACTGGCATCGACAACGATATCGGTCGCTGGATCTGTCACCGCAGCGTTACGCCGCGCGTCGCAGCGGTTCCTGTCCCAGTGTATGGATCTCGGACTGCAGCCGCGACATTTCGACCTGGCTCAGTTCTTCTTCGGGAATTTCGAAAGCCCCTTCACCCTGAGCTCCTTGAAGCTGCATCATCTGTCGACCTTCCACTTCCAGAGTCGACTCGTGCAACAGACGTCGCTTGCGAATCAACAGCAGGGCGAGCACATAACGAAGCTTCTTCTGATAGTCGTTGGCCTGCTCGCAGTACTGGGCGAACAGATCGAACAGGCGATCGAGATCCAGATAGCCTTTAGGCTTCGACTCCGGCTGAGGAACTTCCGTCCGCCACACGCCCACGGCTCCTTCCGGCACACCGGACCAGGCTTCCGAGGCAAAATCGAGACGCTCATAGCGCCCGTCCTGTTCGATCAGCACCGAATAGCACAGATCGCCCGGCACAAGGGGTTCGCCAGAGGCGGCACAGGTTTTGGATAGTGGCTTCAATGAGTATTCCATGGCGCACATACCATTTGTGAAGGAGTCGAGAGGACTGGATCTGGTCGGTTTGAGGGGATGAAACTGTATCTCAACTCCGCAGAATGGGTAAACCCCGAAACCATCGCCCGTTCGTTGTAAAAACTGCAAAAACGACGGTGCCGCCTCCGTCCGAACGACGTGAATTCGGACAAAGTACGACGGATGATTCGGATTCTGCCGAGGAGAACTGCCGCAACCCCCACTGAGTTAGCATCGGCTCGGCATTAGTCTCAAGCGTAGGCTGATTGAATCAGTGTCGGGAAATTCATGCGGAATCGGTACTTCTCCGGAGAGCGTTGCAAGCGGCAGAGCCGGTCCAACCCTGTGGTCTGACCAGTTGGAAGTGCTGGCGGATCTACGGGGCCATCTTGTGATGATCGTGCTCATCGGGAGCGATGCAGTGGCCACCATTTCGTACCACGATCGTCTGCACGGCCTGCTCATCGAGAGCCGTCGTCCCTTCCATCCGGTCCAGATCGACCACCACGGCGGCTTCGTCGGACCCGAGTCGCGAGTTCAGCAGATCGGTCACATCCGGCTCGCTGGTTCGACGCAGCATGACGGCGGCGAACGCCAGAAAAATGATCACGCCGCCAATGACCGTAATTGCCAGAAACGGCACCGTGGCGAGCTCAAAGGTCTGCAGAATAATCAGGCCGCCAATCAACCCCACCAGAGCCAACACCCCGAGTTGCAGCGAGACTTTCCCGGGAATCAGCGGGCGAGTCAAATCTCGGCGTCGATAAATCCGGGCACACGCTCCCATGGCTCGGGACTTCAACCCCACAGGCCCCACCCCACAAATCTGGGTCTGAGCCGCCTGGGCCTGCGAAGCGGACGGGAATACACCAACAATTGGATCTCTCATGGCTCGTCTCCTGTTCGTTCAACGAGTCCGGACTCAAATGTCCCGGACTGGAACATGAAAGGAGCACGATGTGTGCCACTCGGCTGGAAAGACCCAGCTTCAGGATTTCCCCCATTCCATCGACCGATCGTCCGCCAGATTGCCGGATGAACGTCCACCGCGGACGGGCGATCTGTCCATACACACAGAACCGCGTCCCGGCGATTAAACGCTGAGCCGCTTGCGATCGCCGATGTCGCATGGAAGCCGTCGAAGTGATAGGACCTCGTCCCGCCCACCAAGAAGTCGCGGATCACAGTCCGTACTGTCGCGGCAGAACGACGCCGCAACGGGCGATCAACTTACAGCTGCCACGAGGTCGTAAACAATCTCGGCGTCAGTGCCACCCGCTTTCACACTGATCTGGTCATTCCCCACAACGACATCGACCGAATCCTTCCAGTCCAACTCGTGCACAGCGTTCGGGTTGTTCCCTTCAAACACCTCGACCGCGGATCCGTTCTTGCCGCCATTGAAGATGCGATATACCCCCTTGGACTGCCCTTTGAAGGCTCCCAGGATAATCGTCTTTTTCACCCCGGCCGTAATCACAACCCGACCACTCCGCGAAGCATAGGTTTCTTCAGCCATTCCAGCCCTCTCGAAAGACAGTGATGAACACACAGCCAGTCATCTTGACAAGCCGTACCTTCAAGAGCAAGCATAAACACCGAAGCATGTCTTAATTCGGCGATCCCGGAAGCGAACCAAAGTTCGCTATCCGCCCAGCGGCATCGCCCGGCCCAGTCAGGATCCCTGCAGACTGGGCTTCAGTAGACGATGCCGTGATCTCGCTGCGAGCAGCCGTGACACCAGCTGCCCGACATCCAGCCGTTGGCATTCCGGGGGCGTGAACGCTGTCCTGGCCGATGGAAGTGTGCGATTCATCAGCGAGAATATCGACTCCGGTGATCCGAGTATTCCTCTTCCCGGAAGCCCTGGCGGCCCTACGTCCGGCCCGAGCCCCTACGGCGTCTGGGGAGCGCTCGGCACGATTGCTGAAGGAGAAGTGATCGGAGAATTCTGAGCGGAACCGTCCCGCGAGAAAGCCTGCTTTTCTGGGCTCCAGGCGACTGCGGCACACAAGCACAAGCCAGACAGCAATTGGATCCAGATACACCTTTTGCCTCTGCCTATAGGAAGGCATTTCAAAGGTCCCGTAGCATCGGTTCGACGTCAAACAACTGGAGCGAAAGATCGTCACCCCAACATCGAGGTCGCCTGGTGCTTTTTCTCTATGCCCACCGCAGCCGCTCACGTACGCACGGGAGTGGCACAGCCCAAGCGTAGATACCAGCATGAAGACGTTTCACGAATGGCTGAGAGAACGGCAGCAACAAGAAGGGCTGTTGCTCAACGCCGATGGTAGGCTGAAAGGGATGTCGCCTGCGAACCCGTTGCCGAGAAATTCAGCGATGAACAAGAGGTTGAGCAAAAAGCCCAAACCGCCGCCGTCTGGCGTGCCGGTGTTCAAGCCGTGGAAGCCTGCTCAACCAGCACTGGTTGTGCCTTACAAGCCTGCGCAGCCAGCGAAGATCGTGATGCAGAAGCCGACGGCCTCATTTAGCAAACCAACGCCAAAAGGCATTGCCTCTCCCACCGCCGACTTCATTTGACACCTCGTCTGCTAAAGACGAATTACCCCCCTGCTCATTCCTCTCCAGAAACGTTGTGCCCAAACCTCGAATGAACGGTTCAAATGCATCGGCCACAACAATCATGTGGTCATTCCATGACTCACCGTGTTTGAACACGGACACAAGGCCAGCCTTGCAATTCAAGAGCACTGCGTAAGGGTCGGAGTTTGCGATCAGGAGCAGGTCGCTCGGTCGTGCTCCCGAACCCCACCACGGATATTCATTTGCAGAACCATCTTGATTGTTCTCACAGAGCCAAGCCAAGAAATCTCCCGTGTTGCAAAAAGCGATTGGCCCTATTGTGAATCTACCGAAGTCGAAACGTCGTAACATCGACTCGAATTGTTCAGGAAGAACGGTATTCAACTGATGCTGGAAATGCTCAATGTCATCTTGTGTGACTTCCGAGGGTAAGAGTCGAAAGCCTGTCAACATCGGTTCAAGAGGAAGGAACTGGTCCTCCAGCCGAGTCTGAATCTCTGTAATTTCAAGCATGGAATTCACTGTAGCTCACTTTGTATGCCAGATGCCACCGGAACCAACATGTGTCTTTCCGGGAACGGGAATCGCATATCGACCGAAATCGACATGGTGATGAATGATCACGTCGCCTTTGAACGGAGCGTGTTCAGGAAAGACCTTGATCCATTCGGCGGAATGGCCCGGAGGTTTCTCTCCGGGTGCGCAGCAACAGGCAGTTGTCCATGGACGGACGTCCGTTCATGGTGCGTCCAATCTCAATGAGAACCCCGTCCAACGGCAGCTCAAAATCCCACCCTCGCGGCCTGACTTTCAGGGACACCTGATCACTAATGAATCCCGCGCACAAAAAAAACCGCAACCTCAAGCGAGGTGCGGCTTTTAAAAAGTGGTCCTGACAGAACTCGAATCTGTGACCTCTTGCATGTCAAGCAAGCGCTCTAACCAACTGAGCTACAGGACCGGTTGGGTCAGCCGGTGGGCTGATGGGGGAAAGTTACTTTGCCGGGAGCCGTTCGTCAAGAAAGTTGGTGAAAAACGATGCAGGTCTGTCGGAAGAGACCCCGGTTCAAGGGTTTAAGTTCGCGCAGGTGGCCAATTGGAAGGGATCGTGCGGAGAATGTTCGGTCGGGCGGGCGGGAGGTCGGGGAGGCTTGATTTTTGGGTGTCGATGCTCGATAACCGTCGTTTCACCCCTGAAATTGTGGGTACGGTCCCCGATTCCTGTCCTCAAAGCCAGATTTGTTCTTCCATGACGCAGACGAGTTCCCCCATCGAAGCCGTTTTTCGGGAGCGACGTGCTCAGGGACAGCTGGCGTTTCTGCCGTTTATCGCCGCCGGGGATCCTGATCTGGAAGGGACGCGAAAGCTCCTGACCTGCCTGGCAGCCGCCGGAGCCGATGCGATTGAGATCGGCTTTCCCTACAGCGACCCCATTGCCGATGGCCCCGTCATTCAGGCCTCTTACACCCGGGCTCTCACCGGAAAGGTGACCGTCGACGGCATTTTCGGCCTTGTGGGCAGCATGAAAGCTGACGGATTGCCGCCGCTGATCGCCATGGTGTCGTTCGCCATTATCTTCCGGCACGGCCCGGAACGGTTCCTGGAACAGGCCAAAGAAGCCGGCTTCAGTGGGTTTATCGTACCTGATCTGCCCTCGGAGGAAGCAGCCGAACTGTCGGGGCTGATTCGAGCCGCCGGGATGGATCTGATTCAGTTGCTCGCTCCGACCACCACGCCGGCTCGCACGAAGGAAATTGTCGCCAATTCGAGCGGTTTCATTTACTGCATCGCAGTGGCGGGCACGACCGGGGAACGGGCGAGCGTCTCAGAGAACCTGATCACCCAGTTACGGCAGCTGAAGGAACAGACCGAGACGCCGCTTGTGGTCGGGTTCGGGATCAGCAAACCGGAGCATCTGGACCCGCTGCGGGATGTCGCCGATGGAGCCATTGTCGGCTCGGGGATCGTCAAATCTCTGCAGAAGTCGGCGGATGGAGAGAAATCGTTCGACGAAGCGCTGGAGGAAATCGAAGCCTTGGCCCGCAGCATGGCCGAGGCGGCTCATCAGAGTAGATAGAACCCGGATATCACTATCGAAATCCCACCCGTCGTCAACGACGGCGAAACCCCTTCTGACCAGACAAGCTTGCTCGCATGCCAGCTGATACGACAGATCTGAATCGCTTTGCGATCCGTGTGCTGGTCGTCGATGACGATGAACCGCACGCACAGGCGGTTGCGGACGCCCTGAAGCAGATCAACTGCGACTGCACCGTCTGCAGCGAGAGCCGCAAGGCCGTGGAGCTGATCGAGAGCGAGAACTACGACGTCGTCGTGACCGACCTGATGATGGACGAGTACGACGGTCTCGACATTCTCGAGCGGACCAAGAATGAACTGCCGGATGCCGAGGTGATTCTGCTGACCGGGCACGGGACGATTAACTCGGCTGTGGCCGCGATGCAGGGGGGAGCCTACACGTACCTCACCAAGCCGCTCGATATCCATGAACTGCGTAAAGCCGTGGAAAAAGCGGCAACGCGAGTCCGGCTGATTCGTCGGAACGCGGAACTGAACCGGCGGCTCGATGAAAAGTTCGGCTTTGAAGGGGTGATCGGCAACAGCCCGGCGATGCATAAGGTCATCGAGAAGCTGAAGAACGTGGCTCCGACCGATGCGACCGTGCTAATTCAGGGCGAAAGCGGAACCGGGAAAGAACTCGTCGCCCGGGCCATTCACCAGAACAGCGACCGCAAGAACAAACCGTTCGTGCCGTTGAACATCTCGGCTCTTCCGGAAAGCATTCTGGAGAGTGAACTCTTTGGACATGAGCCGGGGGCGTTTACCGGGGCTTCGACCAAGCGAATCGGCAAGTTCGAATACGCGATCGGCGGCACGCTGTTTCTCGATGAAGTCGGCGAGATGCCGATGGATACGCAGATCAAACTGCTGCGTGTGCTGGAAGACCGGAAGATCACCCGGCTCGGCACGAATGAAGAAAAGACGATCAATGTTCGCCTGGTTGCAGCGACCAATGCTCCGCTGCAGGAGATGGTCGAGAAGGGTACGTTCCGTCGCGATTTGTATTACCGGATGCAGGTCATCACGATTTATCTGCCGCCACTTCGGGAACGTCGGGTCGACATTCCGCTGCTGATCGATCACTTCGTGAAAGACAACTGCAAGCGGTACGACAAGGAAGCGACCGGCCCCTCGCGAGCCGCCCGTCAGGCGATGATGTCCTACGAGTGGCCGGGGAACATTCGGCAGTTGCGAAACGCGGTCGAACGCATGGTGCTGCTTGATACCGACGGGGTCCTCGATGTCGACGACCTGCCGGAAGAAATTGTTCCGGAAGGCTGGGTCGAAAACGAAGACGCCGAGAAGACCGGGACGGAGATCGCGGGAGCCGATCAACTCGTCGGTCGGCAGCTTCGCGACGTTGAGAAGTACTACATCGAGCAGGCGCTGGAGTTGACCGGCGGCAAACGGGAAGAAGCCGCCTCGATGCTCGGCATCGGCGAGCGGACGCTGTACCGGAAGATCAAAGAGTACGATCTGAAGAACTGACGCGATGCCTCACATGATGCGAAACAGCTTCAGGATCGGCCAGTAGATCGTGACGATGAACTGCTCCGCGCCAGGGCTGAGCGGAATGTTCTGACTGATGAAATACGTTTTAAGAACCATCTCGTCGATTGTGATCGCGGCAAAGACGCCGAAGTAGATCGCGATCAGTCCGAAAAGGATCATCAAAGGCCAGGCCGCCCGTTCGGACTTCTGATCTTCCGGTTCCGACATGGCGCATGCCCCTGTGGCTGGATGGTCGCCGCTGAGCGTTGCCGCTGCGACGTAAAGAGTATCGCCCGTGATTCTCGAACTTTCCGTTGGCGATTTCAAGACTCTCCTGTCTGGCCTGCGCGTGGAAGACGCGTGCACATTCGCCCATTGCCGAAGCGATCGAATCGGTTATGCTCGCAGAGCGGGGAATTTTTTGCGAAACCACAGCGGAAGAGTTGGGGTTTAATGATTCAGCAGCATCGCTGAGACACCACTGAGCGATTCACGAACTGCTCCCCACGTTCGGGTTTATGCGATAAAACAGACAGGAGACGAAGATGCGTAAGACATTCCTGGGTGGCGGCCTGATGGCCGCTCTGCTGGGTTGCTCACTGGTCATGGCTCAACCGCCGGAAGGAGACCGCGATGGTCGTCCGCCGCGCGAAGGAGATCGCGACGGGCGTCCCGGAGACCGCCCACGTGAGGGTGATCGTGATGGCGACCGCGACGGTGGACGTCGTGGCGACGGCCGAGGCTTCGGCGGACGTGATGGACGTCCGGAACCTCCTCCGATCATTCGCGCTCTCGATGCCAACAGCGATGGCAAGATCTCGGCGGAAGAGATTGCCAACGCCACCAAGGCCCTCAAATCGCTCGACACCAACAACGACGGCGTCCTGACCGGTGAAGAGTTCGACCGGCCTCGCGACGGCGGCCAGGGTGGACGCGGCGGCTTTGGCGGTGGTCCTGGTGGTCCGGGCGGCTTCAGCAACATGCTCAGTCAGTTCGACCAGAACAAAGACGGCAAAGTGAGCAAAGAAGAAGCCCCGGAACGCATGCGGGAGAACTTCGATCGCATGGACGCCAATGGCGATGGCTTCATCGATGAGTCTGACATGCAGCAGATGATGGAGCGGTTCCGCGATCAGGCCAACCAGAGCATGGCCGACCGGATCAAGGAGATGGACAAGGACGGCGACGGTAAAGTCAGCAAGGAAGAAGCCCCAGAACGTATGCGGGAAGGTTTCGACCGGATCGACACGAATGCCGATGGCTTTGTTGATGCCACCGAAATGCAGCAGATGTTCGATCGCTTCCGCCAGGGCGGTGGACGCCCCGGTGAAGGCGGACGTGGTCCTCGCGACGGTGAAGGCCGCCCCCGTGGTGAAGGTGGCGATCGTCCGGAACGTCCCAAAGCCGAATTCGAATAAGCCGCTGAATCGATCTCCCCTCTGATGAAGAAAAGCCCGGCCTGATCTCAGGTCGGGCTTTTCGCATTGACTGGAGCAGTAACCCCATTTCCAGACACTCGGGATGGGGGCGTTGAACTGGAGATTGACATCGGGTGACCTGGGACAGGACCACGGAATGCAATCGCAAGTCGACTGATTGAAGGACGCTCAAGACAAGCCGTTTGTGGCTGTGTCATCCAGAGATGAGTCTCTGGGCCATCCTTCGGTGGGTTGAAATCGAAGGGAGGGAACCCAATGAAAAACGGCGGCTCGAAAGCCGCCGTTGTGATTCGTTCAACAGACTCGCAGTCTCCAGTCGGTCTTACCGTCGGATCGGCATTTCGAACTGTTCGCCCTGGAGAATGGAGCGGGAGTCGAGTTCGGCTTCACGGGTTACGGGAGCCTTGTTCGATGACCATTCCGAAGTCGCCCAGAGCAGCCAGGTGTTGGCGACTTCCTGGGACACGCCGTGCATGGCGGCGTCGAGTTCGTTCTTCGTCACGCCTCTACTCGGAATCACTTTTTCGAGCAGGAAGCGACGGGTGTCTTTGCTGTAGGCGAAGTGCAGGCCGGAATCCATTTCCGCACTCGCGGCGAGGAGTTCCAGCAGATGCTCTTCGGAGATCTTGCCTTCGGGGAGCGGATCGAGCCAGGCGCGGACGCGGACCTTGGATTGATCATTGCTGAGTCGCAGGGAGAAGTAGAGTTCGATTTCCTGCTCATCGAGTTCTGCTCGATACTGCAGGTCGTACTGCCGCCCGCTTTCGACCGGCGTGAGATTCATCTCCGTCAGCAGAGACCCGAGTTCCTGGAACGTAACACGTCCTTCGGGTGCTTCCGGCAATTCCGCCAGAGGCTCGGCTCCATCGACGGGAAATGACGGTTTCGGCACAGCCTGAGCCGACTCCGGTTCGCCCGTTGGAAACTTGCTCGTCGGTGCGGACACTGAAGCCGGAGCGGGTTCCGCAGAAGGGAACCTGTCGGAGACCGTGCGAACGGGTGTCTCCTGAGACGGACTGGACGGATAGTAGGCCGGAAACGCGCTCGACTGAGCGTAAGCGGCGCCCGACGATGCCGTACACATCAGGGCCAAAGCCATCAGAATGCTGTGATGTTCACGCCGCATGGGACACTCCATTGCCCGGTCGTCATTTCGAAATCGTTTCGAATCGAGCCGTGGGCGACGGAGGATTCAGCCGCTACACGACTCCTGCGATTGAGTTCTCTCCCGATTGATCGCGGAACAGGGCATCGATGCAGATCTGAGACCACGTTTCAAACTGGTCGTATTGCTCCAACAACTCCGCAGGGGAGGTAAATCCTGTCTCTATCATCGACGCTTCTTTGGGCGAAACTTGCGGCTTATTCACCTCAAAGATGTGAACAATGCCTAAATGGACCTTTCCGACTTCAGTCACGTCGTCGTTAATCAGCCCGACCAGCCGCTGCGTGTATTCGGCCTGAATGTCGATTTCCTCGTCGATTTCCCGCCGCATTCCGACAATATAGGCGTGTTCCGACTCATTCTCGTCGAGGGTGGAGATGTGTCCGCCAACGCCGACCGAACGCTTGCTGTGCAGACGGGCTTCGCCCTGAGCGGTGCCGCGGCGGTAATTGAACACCTGTCCCTCGCACATGAAAATACAGTAGGGAATGAGCTGCTTGTAGCTTGTGTCCTGCTCCATTTCATCGCGCGGCCGATACGACGTGTGCATCGGATCGAGGAGTGTCTTCATGTACGGCTCGGTGTTGGGCATGAATCCCTGAAAGTGACCCACTTCGTGAAAAAGCAGAGTCGGCACGACCAGCACCTGTTCGACGGCAGTCTTCTCCGACATGACAATCCTTTTTGAGATTTAATGTATTCGTAAGCGATGATATGATAAGCTCTACCGGCTTCGGAGCTCGGCCGAAGCAGCTTTGCACTATATCAAACCAGCCTCAGATTCAAACCGCGTCCGGTATTCAGCGGGCACTTCGCCCCTGACCCCGCCTGCCGTCCGTGATCGACATCGCCCGATGCCGTGACCCCGGCGAACCACAATCCAACACGGCGCTGTCTCAGGCAGCGTTCTCCAGCAGAGCCCGTCCCGGGCCGGAGGAATTGTCATGGTCCCGATTTTCCGCAAACGTCTCTCTCGCCGCACTGTTCTCCGTGGAGCCGGAGCCGCCCTCGGCCTTCCGTTTCTCGATGCCATGGTGCCGGCTCTCAACGCCGAAGAGCGACTTGAGAAACCGCCGGTTCGCAACGCATTCCTGTTCATGCCGAACGGCGTTCGCCCCGATCACTACACGCCGCCGGGAGACGACGAGCAGTTCGAGCTCACGCCGATGCTCGCTTCGCTGAAGAACGTGAAGAGTGAGATCACGCTGCTGGAAAATCTGTGGAACGAACAGACCTCGGGTCGCAATGGACACTGGCCGAAAGTGCCGGCGTTTCTCTCAGGGGGATACGTCGTTCGCACATCCGGCCGCGATATGGACACCGGCGGCATCTCCGTCGATCAGGTGCTGGCGTCCACCGTTGGTCAGGGAACGCCCCTCCCTTCATTCGAACTCGGTGTCGACGAAGCCTACACCGGAGTGGACAACATCGGTGGCGGCTTCACTCGCATTTATGGATCGCATATCGCCTGGCGCGATCCGCATACGCCGGTGCCGAAGGAAATTCTTCCGCAGCTCGCTTTTGACCGACTCTTCCGGACCGGACCGGCGACGCCCGTTCTGTCGGGCTTCACCACGCAGCATCCCGAAGTGCAGAAGTCGCTGGCTCGCGATGATCTCAGCGTGCTTGACCTCGTTCGGGAAGACGCGAAGTCGCTGCGTAACCAGGTCGGCGTCAGCGACCGGGCCAAGCTCGATGAGTATCTCGAATCGGTCCGTTCCATTGAACGTCGGATTGAAACCTCGCTCAAGCCGCAGAAGCGCTGGATCAACGACAACAGTTTCGATGTGAAGCGTCCGAAGGCCGGCGTCCCCGAGCAGCACATCGAGCATGTCCGCCTGATGCTCGACATCATGGTGCTCGCCTTCTGGACCGACACCACGCGCGTCGGGACCTTCATGTTCGGCAACGCGCAGACCGGGCGGAACTTCTCGTTCCTCGACGGAGTCAACGGCAGCTTCCACGGGCTGTCGCATCATCGCAATGAAGAAGACAAGCTGCTGCAGTACGAGAAAATCGGCACGTGGCACTTCGAGCAGCTGGCCTATGTGCTGGAGAAGATGAAGTCACTTCCGGAAGCGGGCGGCTCCCTGCTCGACCACAGCCTGGTGATGTTCGGCTCCACGCTGCGGGACGGCAACAGCCACGACAATCACAACCTGCCGATCATTCTGGCGGGTCGCGGGAATGGATTCGTCCGTCCGGGACGCCGCATCCGGTATGAAAAAGACACGCCGCTGTGTAACCTGTATCTGACCATGCTTCAACAACAGCATGGTCTGGACCACAAGACCTTCGGAGACAGCACCGGCGCGCTCGACAAACTCAGCTGACAATCCGATCCCTCCTCGAATCGGCTCTTCTCGACGGTCCGGAACATTTCCACAATTGTTCCGCATCCGGTTCGCGAGAGCCCTCCCATGAAAGGCCCTTCCATGAGACAACACCTGGGATTCTGTGCGATTTTCTCGCTGCTGGTTTTCGCTTCGACCATCGGCTCACTTTCACCGCAAACAACTCTCGCGGCAGACCAGAAGGAGGATTCGGGCGACGTGTTACGCATCGGCATCATCGGACTGGACACCTCTCACGCCGTCCACTTCACGCGCACGCTCAACAGTGAAAATCCCCTGCCCGAATTCGCCGGCTGCCGTGTGGTCGCCGCCTATCCGAAAGGCAGCCCGGATATCGAATCGAGCGTGAGCCGCGTGCCGCAGTACACCGAAGACGTCAAAAAGCATGGCGTCGAAATCGTCGACTCGATCCCCGCTCTCCTCGAGAAGGTCGATGCCGTCCTGCTCGAAACCAACGACGGCCGTCCGCACCTCGAACAGGTTCTCCCGGTACTCAAAGCCGGCAAGCCGGTCTTCGTCGACAAGCCGGTCGCCGGATCTCTGGCCGATGCCATCGCCATCTACAAAGCCGCCGAGAAGTACGACGTCCCGCTGTTTACGTCGTCGTCCCTTCGCTACACCACCGGCGCTCAGGAAATTGTCGCCGGCGCCATCGGCGACGTTCTCGGCTGCGATGCCTTCAGCCCCTGCCCGCTGGAGCCGACGCATCCGGATCTGTTCTGGTACGGCATCCACGGCTGCGAAACGCTCTTCACCGTGATGGGCCCCGGCTGTGAAACTGTGACCCGCGTGCATACCGACGTCTGTGATGTCGTCGTCGGCACCTGGTCAGACGGTCGCATCGGCACCTTCCGCGGCCGCCGTGGTAAAGACGGCAAATACATGGGCGGCTACGGCGGAACGGCCTTCGGCACCAAAGGCGCCCGTCCCATCGGCAGCTTCAGCGGCTACGAACCCCTGCTGAAAGAGATCATCGCCTTCTTCAAGTCAGGCGAACCACCCGTCAGCAAGGAAGAAACGCTGCAGATCTACGCCTTCATGGAAGCAGCCGACGAATGCAAACGCCAGGGCTACAAAACGGTCAACATCAGCGACGTGATGGAAAAAGCGTCGGCCAAGGCCGATGAACGCCTGAAGGCGCTGGAGTAGAGTTAACCTCGAATTTCCAGGGATGGCCCAGACGTGCACGTCTGGGTGATGCAATCACAAGAGGTCGGTGACCGACGTTGTTAGACGAAGAACGCCAATCATTACTGAGAGTAATACTCGAAGGTCTCATGACAACTTCAACGTTAAATACCTGCTTCCTGTGACTTCGTCACCCAGACGCACGCGTCTGGGCCATCCGTTTTTTGTTGCACGGGATGTCGTATGTCATCCAAACGGCGAGTCTTTGAAGATCTGCGCTACGTCCACTTCGTGACGTTCTCCTGCTTTCATCGTCGCAAGCTGCTGAGTCACGACCGCATCTGTCAGGTCGTTCTCGGGAACCTCAGAGAGCAGCTCGTCTCATTCAACGCCGCGTGCGTCGGTTTCGTACTGATGCCGGACCATGTCCACGGCCTCTTTCAGTTTGCAGAATCAGGCGATCTCGGACGGTTCATTCAGCGGTGGAAATCACGGTCTTCGTATTTCGCTAAGCAGCTGTTTGCAGACGGACTTCACGAATACGCCTACCATTTCGATGGTTCGTCTCCGTTCTGGCAGCGGAAGTACTACGATTTCCCCATCGAGAGTCGCGAGAAACTCCTCGAGAAACTGCAGTACATCCACGAAAACCCGGTCCGGGCGGGACTTGTAACGTCTGCTCGTGACTGGCGGTGGAGTTCAGCTCGATGGTATGAACTCCGCAAGTCCGTCGGCGTGCCGATCACATGGATCGACTGAACAGGGATGGCGCAGACGTGCACGTTTGGGGATGCAATCATAAGAGGTCGGTCACCGACGTTGTTAGACGAAGAACGTTGATCCTTCCAGGCGGCAATACTTGAAGGTCTCATGAGAGCCGGGTGCCATGCCCACGCTCGCGTGGACATGCATGCTCGTGATTGCCGGCCTTACGTATCCATCGGTCGACAGACAGCCCGCCTCTGCGTTCTCGCTTACTCAGAACCGCTATCAGGTGCACCTTCATTATGAATCAATTGTCCAACTGTTTCGACCTTTTCTCGCCAAACAGAGCGAACCTTATCGATTGATTTTTTGAAATCTACGTAGTCGCCAAACTTCTGTTTCTTTATCGCAAGTTGGTATCGCCCAGCGATATCTGTGATATCTAATGACCCGTCCGACTTTTTTACCAAAATCATTCCTTCCCTGGCGGCAAGAGCCTGCTCTTCCGCTGGTCGGAACCTGTCAGACTCCGTGGAAACACCGGATCGTTCGGCGATTTCACGAATGGCAGCGAGCTTCTCCTTATTATCATCGTAGGTGTTGACAACCTTCTCTGTAGCTTCCCAGCCACCTGCGAGAATCGAGAGATCTCGTTTAGCGACCACAATCTCTTCAAATGATTGATAAACTCGTTCCTCAGCATCACCCGTTATCGCACCCTTAATCAGCCGCAATTCAGCAATCAACTCTTCTGCGCTATCATCCTGTGATTGCGAGACAGCGATACGATGCGCTGCCGAAAACAAATCCTTTCTGAACGTAGAGGCAGGCGGATCGACATTGCCAGGCTGTGTGCACCCACTGGCAATTAACAAAGACGACAGAAAAAAACATATACTGAGAATTTGAGCCGCAGGCATTCGAGTGTCCTTTTTCTTGGCAAGGCAAAGCATACTCCGGAACCAAACAGCTTAACCAAGCAGGGAACAAACGACAATCAACCCAGCGAAGGACTCCCGTACCTCGTACGAACACTCCCTGACGGCACAGCCAGACCAAGAAGTTATCTTCTTTATCTCAACTCCCGTGATAGCGTCGCTACTGTTGTGCAATACAAATCGAACCGCTATTCCACGCGAATCAATGCACGCGTTGTCCCGGTTGGGCTCCGCTGTCGGGGCTGAGCAGGAAGACGTCTTTGCCGCCTGGGCCGGAGGCGCAGACCATGCCTTCGCTCAGGCCGAATCGCATTTTGCGGGGCTTGAGGTTGGCGACGCAGACGACCAGGCGACCGATCAGTTCCTCTGGGCTGTAAGCGGCTTTGATACCGGCGAAAACATTGCGGCGATTGTCGCCCCCCAGGCTCAGAGTCAACTGGAGCAACTTGTCTGCTCCTTCGACGTGGTGAGCTTCGAGAATCCGGGCCACGCGGAGGTCGACTTTGGCGAAGTCATCAATCGTGCATTCACCGGCCATCGGTTCATCTTCCAGCGGCTGAGGCGAGTCGTCCCACTGTTGTTCCGGGGCGGCGGCTTCTTCCTGACCTTCGCGACTTTCTTCAATCATGCTTGCAACCTGTTCCTGTTCAATACGTTTCATCATGTGAATAAATTTATTGACCGGCGAGCCGAGCAGCGGCGTCTTCGTCTGCTCCCAGCTTGTCAGTTCATCGTTGAGGAGTTTGCCCGTCTTCATCGCCAGATCGGGGAGCACTGGCGAGATGTAAAGCACGATCTGACGAAACAGATTCAGAGCGACCGTACAGACATCCCGCAGTTCCTGTTGTTTCTCCGGGTCCTTTCGCAGCACCCACGGCTGCCGGTCTTCGACGAACTTGTTCGCCGCCTCGGCCAGCACCATGATTTCTCGCATCGCCTGTGAATACTGACAGTTCTCATAGCACTCGGCGATCTTCTCTCCCGCCGCGGTCCCCTGCTCGAACAAACCGCCGTCATCGGGGTAGCTGTCGCTGAGGTTTCCGCCCGAGATGAACTTCGCACTGCGACTGGCGATGTTGACCAGCTTCCCGACGAGGTCGGCGTTGATCTTGTCGGTGAACTCCTGCAGATTCAGGTCGATATCATCGAGACCATCCGCCAGCTTCGAAGCAATGAAGTAGCGGAAGCAGGCCGGGTCGAGATGGTTGAGATACGTGCGGGCCTTAATGAAGGTTCCGCGGCTCTTCGACATCTTCTCGCCATTCACGTTCAGGAAGCCGTGAATGTGCACCTTGGTCGGCAGGTTGAAGCCAGCCGTCTTGAGCATGGCGGGCCAGAACAGCGTGTGAAAATACGTGATGTCCTTGCCGATGAAGTGGTGGATCTCGGTGTCGTTGCTCTGCCAGTAACGCGACAGCCCGTAGTCGTTCTCCTTGCACCACTGCCAGGTCGAAGCGATGTAGCCAATCGGAGCGTCGAACCAGACGTACCAGTAGTTGCCCGGCGAGTCGGGAATCTCGAAGCCGAAATACGGAGCGGGTCGCGAAACGTCCCAGTCGCGAAGCGGCTCAGACAAAAACTGTCCCTTGAGATAATTCCGCACTTCCGGCTGCAGATGATCTCCGGTCTGCGTCCACTCATCGAGGAAGTCGTGCAGATTCTCGATGTTCACGAACAGGTGAGGAGCCGAGCGCACTTCCGGCGTGGTGCCTGAAAGTGTCGACACGGGATTGAGGACCTCACTCGGACTGTACGTGGAGCCGCAGACTTCGCAGTTGTCGCCGTACTGATTCTCCGCCTTACATTTCGGGCAGGTTCCTTTGACGAACCGGTCGGCCAGAAACGTTCCGGCTTCGGTGTCGAACAGCTGAGTGACTTCGCGTTCAGAAACCAGGCCGGCATCGCGGAGCGCGACCCAGACTCGATTGCAGAGCTCTTTGTTCTCGGCACTGTTGGTGCTGCCGTAGTTGTCGAACTCAATCCGAAAATCGGTGAAGTCCTGCAGATGGGCTTCCCGCATTTCGTGGATCAGTTCCTCTTCGCTGCGGCCCTCCTGGCGGGCGCGGATCATGATCGCCGTGCCGTGCGTGTCATCGGCACACACAAACAGGCATTCGTGGCCCCGGAGCTTCTGGAAGCGGACCCAGATATCGGTCTGGACATACTCGACCAGATGCCCGATATGAATGTGGCCGTTGGCGTACGGGAGCGCTGCTGTAACTAGGATCCGCCGGGACATACTGTTCCTCGAGTTCTAAAGGTGATTCCGGCGCTGATTGTAATGAACGGGCAGAAACGTGCCAAACGGCGGGATTGAAAACGGAATCCGCGTGATCCGCCGCCCGATTCACACGTTGAAACAAAATTCCGTCTCGGCATCCCTGCCGTCTCGGACACGATGACATCTCTGAAGTTCCCTGAAATCAAGGATATCACCATGCTCTCCACCACAACTCCTTCTGTAGAAGGTCACTCGATTCGCGAATACCGAGGTGTCGTCACAGGCGAGGCGATCCTCGGAGCGAATGTCTTTCGCGACTTCTTCGCCAGCATCCGCGACTTGGTCGGGGGCCGCTCCGGCTCCTACGAACGTGTCCTGCAGGATGCCCGGCTGACGGCTCTGCGGGAAATGGAGCAGCAGGCGTCCGAGCTGGGGGCCAACGCGGTCGTCGGGATCGATATCGATTACGAGTTTCTGGGAGCCCAGAATGGGATGATGATGGTTTCGGCGAGCGGAACGGCTGTCGTGCTCGACTAAGTTGCCCCAACGAGCCGATGGTGCAAGATCTTGCACGATAAGGGTCTTGGGAAACAAGCCCCCCCATGTTCCCCGACCGATTCAAGAATCTGCATATTGCCGCGATGGGACCGATCCGCTAGGATTGTCGGGGAGATCAGCGTCAGGGAGGAGATCGCCGCCACAAGAATCACCAGGATGGTGATCGCTCGATTCCCCTTTCTGTACCTGTCTTCTGTAATGCAGTTCGCTCGGGCCGTGTCGCTTCTGGAGCGGTGCATTTGAGGACAAGCTGGTTCGGCTTTCAACGCCATGAAATCATCCAATAAAATCTCGTGGGAATCTCTTATGAAATCGCCACTCTTCCGACGCATTGCGGTCCTCTCTCTTTTCGGAGTGTGTCTGATCGCCACGACCATTGGCGCTCAGCAGTTTACGACAAGCGCGTCGACAGATGGTGACACGGCTCGCCTGGTCTGCAAAATGATCGAACGATCCCACATCAATCAGGAAAAGATTGATGACCGGATCTCGCAAAGCCTGTTCACCCGGTATCTGGAAGACTTGGATCCGAACAAACTCTATTTTCTGAAGACGGATGTCGACAGCTGGAAGGGTCGCCAGAACGAACTGGATGACAAACTGAAGAACGGCGACATCTCGTTCGCCAAGGAAGTCTTCACCCGTTATCTCGAACTGGTCGAACAGCAGACCGATCACGCTCAGGAGCTGATTGATCAGGAATTCGATTTCACCGTCGATGAGGAAATCACCGTCGATCCGGATGTCGTCGACTGGGGCACGGCTGAAGAACGGGCCGAGCGCTGGCGCAAGCGGATCAAATATGAACTGCTCGACCTGAAGCTCGAAGACAATACTCTCGAAGAAGCTCGCGAACAGCTGCATCGCCGCTACCGCACGATTGCCAAAAACTTGAAGCTGACCGATGAGCACGAAATCACCGAGATGTATCTCTCGGCTCTCACCCGGTCATTCGATCCGCACTCCAGCTACATGTCGCCCCAGACTCTGGAAGATTTCCAGATCAATATGCGACTGTCGCTGGAAGGAATTGGAGCTCAGCTTCGTTACGACGACGGCTTCACTGTTGTCGCTGAAGTTGTGAAGGGCGGAGCAGCCGATAAGGACAAGCGCCTCAAGGCGGGTGACAAGATTGTCGCTGTCGGCCAGGAAGAAGGCGATATGGTCGACATCGTCGAGATGAAGCTGAAGGACGTTGTCCGCCTCATTCGCGGCCCCAGTGGCACCAAGGTTCGCCTGAAGGTGAAGAAAGCCGAAGGGGGCGAGCCAGCCGTTTACGAGATGGTCCGTCAGAAGATCGAACTCAACGAACAGGAAGTTAAAGGCGAAATCCTGGATCTCGAAGACCGGATCGGTCGCCCGACCAAGGTCGGCCTGATCAACATCCCGTCCTTCTATCGCGACTTCGCTGGAGCCCAGAATGGCGACCGCGATTTCAAGAGCACCGAGAAGGATGTCCGTAAGGTCCTGGCTGATTTCGAAAAACAGGGTGGTGTCGACGCCGTCGTCATCGACCTGCGGAACAATGGCGGTGGAGCTCTGAGCGAAGCCATCGGCGTCTCTGGCCTGTTCATCAAGCAGGGTCCGGTCGTTCAGGTGAAGGAGATCGACGGCACCGTCCGTTCGCACGACGATGAAAACAGCGACGTCGCTTACGATGGTCCGCTGGTCGTCATCTGCAACCGACTGTCGGCTTCGGCTTCCGAAATTTTCGCCGGCGTGATTGTCGACTACAACCGCGGAATCGTGGTTGGTGACTACACCACCCACGGCAAGGGAACCGTTCAGAACGTGATGCCGGTCGCTGACCCGCTGTTCCGCTTCCGCCTGTTCCAGGCCGAAGACCGGGGTGCACTCAAGCTGACCATTCAGCAGTTCTACCGCGTTAACGGCGACAGCACGCAGAACCGGGGTGTTCGCTCCGACATCGTGCTGCCTTCGCGAATCGATCACATGGATCTCGGTGAGTCGTTCCTCGACAACGCCCTGGAATTCGATCGCATCGAACGGGCCAAGGGTGTCTACAACGCCGGTCTGACTTCGGGACCGATCGTCGACGAGCTGCAGAAATCGAGTAAGGAGCGAATCGCCGGCAGCGACGAGTTCGCCAAGCTGAAAGCTCAGATCGATCGACTTGTTGAACGCAAGAATCGCAAGTCGGTCAGCCTGAACGAAGAAGTTCTGGGAGCCGAGCGGGAACTCGAAGAAGAGACCGACGAGATCTTCCCGACGATCGAAGGTGACAGCACCTCCGGCGGCGACGATGAAAACGAAGAAGAGAAGAGTGTCTTCCCGGATACGTTCTACAACGACGAAGTTCTGGAAATCACCTCGGACTACGTGAGCCTGCTGCGTCAGATGAAAATCGTGCAGGGTCGCTAATCGAGTCGCGTTGAACGCAGAATCCAAGGCAGGTCCCCGCGACCTGCCTTTTTCTTTTTCCGTCGCTGACCTGACGTCATGCAGTCGCCTTTCTACTGTCCAATCCGAAACGTCAATGAGGGAATGTTCGGGCGCAAGTTCCTCGCTGAAGCTTCGGCTTGGGATAGGCATTTTCTTCGCCACAGAGCCTTGAAGGCACGGACTTTCCGTGGTGCATCGGAAGGGCTCGATGGACAATGCAGCCGGACCGCCTACACTCTAGATGAATCCCCATAAAACAGCCCGACGATCGCCCGAGTACCCATGTCGACTGTGATTGATGTCTCTGAACTAGGAAAGCAGTATCGCGTCTATCGCAAGCACGAGGGACTGCGATCGGCGATCACGCATCTGTTTCGTCGCGAGTACACCACCGTCGACGCGGTGAAGTCGATCAGCTTCAAGATCGACGAAGGGGAAATCGTCGGCTTTCTGGGGCCGAACGGTGCGGGGAAAACGACCACGCTCAAACTGCTGTCGGGGCTCATCTACCCGAGTTCTGGAAAAGCGACCGTGCTTGGCCACGTTCCGTGGAAACGGGAAAACGCTTACCGACGCCGCTTCTCGCTGGTGATGGGACAAAAGAATCAACTCTGGTGGGATCTGCCGGCTCAGGAGTCGTTTCGGTTGCACCAGGCGATTTACAAGATTCCGGCCGACGAATTCGAACGTCGTGTCGATGAGCTGACCGACCTCCTCGAAGTCCGTCGGCTCATCGGCCAGCCGGTGCGGGAGCTCTCTCTGGGTGAGCGGATGCGGATGGAGCTCATCGCCTCGCTGCTGCACAATCCGCGTGTCCTGTTTCTCGACGAGCCGACCATCGGCCTCGATGTCGTCAGCCAGAAGCGGGTTCAGGATTTCCTGAAGTACTACCAGCAGGAGCAGAAAATCACGGTGGTTCTCACAAGCCACTACATGAAGGACGTCGAAGCACTCTGCAAGCGGGTGATCATCATCGATGAAGGGATCATTCATCATGATGGTTCCCTGACAAACCTCATCGATCGCTTCAGCCGGTTCAAGGTGATTGCTCTCCAGTTTCGCGATGGGGTGGTGCCGGACGACCTGAGCCGTTACGGAGAACAGCTCGCCAGCGATTTTGGAACCGCGAAGCTGAAAGTCGAACGGGAGAAGGTCTCCGAGATTCTGGCTTCGATCCTGGAACGCTACAAAGTCGACGATATCACGGTGCACGATCGCCCGCTCGAAGATGTCTTCGCGGAGCTGTTCGATGCACAGCGGACACGGAAGGTCGCGGGGTGAATCCGATGAGCGACTCTTCGACTACTCAAGAGGTCGCCGTTCGTCGCTCGTGGTTTCGCGACGGCTGCGATTACTGCACCTCCTCGGCACACACCAGCTGGGTCATCTTTAAGACCTGCGTCGAAGAACGGCTCGTCTACCGGGGCGACTTCTTCTTCTCGACCTTCATCCGCTTCCTGCCGATCATCACGCAGATCTTCCTCTGGCACAAAGTGTATGCCATTGGAACCTCGGATCAGATTGGGAGCCTGAACGGCTACAGCTATGAGGACATGGTCGCCTATTATCTGCTGGCGATGGTGGCCCGTGCGTTTTCGAGCATGCCGGGACTGGCGAGCGGGATCGGCAACGACATCCGCGATGGCAGCATCAAGAAATACGTGATCCAGCCGATCGATCTGCTGGGGTATCTGTTCTGGCATCGCATTGCCCATAAGCTGGTCTACTATCTCATCGCCACGATTCCGTTCGCGATTGTCTTTTACGTCTGCCGCAGCTTCTTTCCGCATCCTCCCAGCCTGGAAGTCTGGATCGCATTCGGCCTCTCGCTGGGGCTGGGGTTTCTGGTCGGTTTTCTGCTGGAAGCCTTGATCGGATTGATCGGCTTCTGGTTCCTGGAAGTCAGTTCGTTGTTGTTCATCTACATGATGTTCAACTACTTCCTGTCGGGTCACATGATCCCGCTCGACTGGTTGCCGGGCGCGTTGTTCGCGTGGATTGAATACCTGCCGTTCAAGTATCTGGCGTATTTTCCGGCTGCAATTTTCCTCGGAAAGATCCCCCCCGAGAACCTCTGGATGGAAATCGGTGTCGAATGTGTGTGGGTGGTGGTGTTGCTCATCGCCAACCGCGTGGTGCTGCGGCGGGGGCTGCGGCGATATGGAGCGTTCGGCGGCTGAACCGATTCTCTCAGCAGTCGCATTGAATTTCCTCCATTCCTTTTGACGCTCATTTCGAAGAGAGGTCTTTCGTGAACTTCGCAGAGAGTCCAGCAAACGGCGTGTTGAACTTCGGTTCCTGGTCGGGATCTTCACTCCGGTCAATCGAACTGCGCGTTCGTCATCTGGCTCCCGCGAAGCCGGTGAAACCTGCTTCCACGCTGTTTGAACGAAAGTCGCCCGCCAATCAGCAGATTCGCATGCGATGATGCCTCTGATTCTCCGGTTGCCAGTCGCGGCAGCCGCCATAGAATAAGGCCATCCAGCTCGCTTGAGCCTGCTCATTCCCACATCGGGCTGGATTCCGCCCGACGTCGACCTTCCTGTGTCTCGCCTGTTGAACTGCTTGTGCCATGAACTTCCCGATTTCGCGCCTGTTCTCCTCTCAGGAGGAAACGACCGACGAAACCGGTACGAAGACAGAGACGGCTCCCAGTCAGCCGGAGCGTGATTCCGGAATCTATAACGGAGTCTTCTGGGGAGCCTATGTCGCCAACCTGATTCTGGTCTCCGCGAACGCGTTGACGTTTCGCTTCGCCGACCTGATCAACATGCTGGGCGGAACAGAGCAGATCGCGGGAACGATCGTCAGTGTGGGGACCATCGGGGCTCTCTTCGGACGTCTGTTCCTGGGGCAGCTCATCGACCGCTACGGGGTTCGTCCACTCTGGCTGGCCTGTTCGATGCTCTATTTGGCCGGGATCGGTCTGATGATCGGCGTGCCTTCGCTGGGCGTCACGATGTATCTCGGCCGGGCCTTCTTCGCGTTCGGCCTTGGCGGCATGTTCGCCTGTTCGATGACGCATATCCAGAATCAGGTGCCGCCGCATCGTCGCACGGAAATGATTGCCACGCTCGGTTCCAGCGGGTTTCTGGGCATGATTATCGGCTCGCAGCTGAGCGACGTCATCCTCGCCTTCACGCCCGATACGATGGTCCGCCACTGGGCCCTGTTCGGAAGTTCGGCTTCGATGGCCCTGCTCTATCTGATTCTCGTCTTCGCAATCACCCGCAACGAACGCTTCGAAGTTCAGACCGACAGCCCGTCCGCCATTCCCCTGCTCCGCCGCTACTGGCCGGGATGGGTCGTGCTGGTGGCGATGATGATCGGCATGGCCTTTACCTGTTCTTCGGTCTTTATCGCCCGCTACGCAACGTCCCTCGGACTTCGCGGCGTCGGGACGTATTTCACCGCGTATGCGATCTCCGCGTTCATCGTGCGAATTGCCACACGGCACACGAGCAAGATCTACGGTCGCCATCGCATGATTGTCGCCGGGATGATCGGACACGCCATCGGCTATACGGGGCTCTGTTACGTCACCGCGGAATGGCATTTCGCCCTGCCGGCGATCTGCAGCGGCTTCGCCCATGCGTTGCTGTTCCCGTGTGTGGTCTCGCTGGGAACCGAACCATTCCCGAAGCAGTTCCGCGGCACGGGGACCACCCTGGTTCTCTGCTTTATCGATCTGGGGGGCGTGCTCACGGCTCCGTTATTGGGAGCGATCATCGACCACGTCGGCTTCCAGGCGATGTTCATGACCACAGCCGTGGCGGCTCTGGTGTCGACCGTTCATTACGCCATTGTCTCGGCTCGGGTCGTCGACCCGGAAATGCTCGGCGAACACCACGGCTTCGAGAACGAAGAAAGCACGCCACTCCCGGAACCGGAACGGCCAGCAGTGCCCCAACCGGAACCATGCAAAACCGGATGTGCCTGACCGCTACTCCGTAGTGGCGGCATTCTGCCAATAGTGCCGGGCACGATTAATACCCAAATTACGGCTGCAATTCCCGAGGATCGACAACATGTTCCTTCGCCCCCTTCAGGGGGAGAAGGTGCCCGAAGGGCGGATGAGGGGGCGATCAACCAGCGACGTTCTCACTCATTCGGGAAGTATCGGCCTACGATACATGCCGCGCGCATTTCCCCTTCACCCCAACCCTCTCCCCAGGGGGGGGCGAGGGAACTTGATGGGATGCCGGTTTTGTTGGAAGACAACTGATGTGCCGAACCGTATTGGCAGGATACGGCCGCTACGAGGGGCAGAAATGCAGGCTGGGAAGCGACAGGCGTTACTTGATTCCGCCCAGGATCTGATCCATTTCCTGGGACTGTTCTTCGATCATCTGCCAGATCTGGTCGCGGTCTTTGGCCCCTTTGATGACGGCGTCGGCCTGTTTGGCGCGGACTTGTTCGAGGTTGCTGTCGACTTTCACGACCGTGGGGCTGTAGCCGGCTCCGCCCCAGATGTTCGCTGACCACCAGCCCGGATCGACGTTGTAGTTGTAGACAACCGACTTGTTACGGGCGTCGACTTCCACGGCCTGTCCGGTGAGTGATCGGGCGAGGGCCCGGAACTCGTTGGCGACTTTGCCTCCAATGTCGACCAGTTCCTGCGGAACGTTCCGGGTCGAGAGCTGGTCGATCTTGCGGGCATACGCCTGATGCCAGGCGATCGTTTTCTGATAGCTGTCGATCCGCTCGCTGGCGCGGCGGAGATCGCCGATCATGTCATTGACGGCTCGTACATACCGGCGGGCGGCACGGGCTTCGTCGGAAACCGTTTCCTCAGCGGGCTCTTCGGTCGGCTCCTGAGGAGCAGCAGCATACTGTTCCTGCGGCACGCGTGGCGGAACGATGACCGACAGAATTCGCATTACGCTTTCGTCCGTCAGTTCGCAGTTGAGTGCAACCGATTGCCCATGCGTTGAAATCTTCGCATGACGAAATTCTTCAATATGAGCACCCGCGTCTTCGACAGCCGTGAGGAACAGCGTCTTGGCGATGGCGGACAAAGGCCCGACGTCGTCGCCGAAATCGATCATCACTTCGCACTGCGAGGTTTCGCCGATATCGATCTTCATCGTGACGCCCCGCAGGGTGGAGAGCAGCGGAGTCAGACGAGGAATCAGGCCGTGCTGGGAGGCGAAACGCTTATCCTGCTTCAGGTACGACTCGACAAACTGCACATCGAACATGTCTTTCAGATCGATGCTCATCACGATGTCGTCATTGGCCCCGGCTGCTGAGAGAAGATAGGGACTGATCGTCGGATGATCGCCGTTCAGAGTCCGCAACCAGGCGACGGCTTCCTGTCGATGCGACGGGCGATACCCGGCCAGATGCTTGTCGGCCAGCTCCACGAGGAAGGCTCCGCTGCTGGTCTGCACGGCCGGCCAGTCGGCCAGTTTGGTCACCGAAAGGTTGCTTTCGTCGGCAATGGATTGCAGTGATTTCCCCGAAGGAACGTCGATCACTGCAGCCGCCCAGACCTCTTCCGGCACGCCGGGACGAGTGAGCGAACCCATCACGAAGGTATCGACCCACGGCGGCAAACCGACATGACCATCGAGGAAACGCTGCTCCTGCGACTCCGACCAGCCTTCCCGCTTACCACGACTCGAATCGAGAATCTTCTGCAGATGGACAACAGAAACGGTGTTGGCCTCGGCCGGCAGCATTCGGGCAAAACCAGCCGCCTTTTTATCCGCCTTTGCAGACACTGACGACGAGAGACAGAGAGCGACAATCGCAAGACAGACACGAAACATAAGAGGAGCCTTCTTCTGAATGGAGCAGCATCTGAACGGTTAGGAACCAGTATGCTGCGACAGCAACGTCAAATCAACGATGCGGTGTGAAGACGGCGTGAAGGTTGGTGCGGAGCGTGTCGCCATGACGGAGCGTGACTCGTCCCTTGCCAGAGATCGACAACTTGCGAAGCGCGGCCCACGCATTTCCCCCTCACCCTAATCCTCTCCCGCTGGGGACGAGGGAACGTGATGGAGTCATGCGTCAACACAGTCAACTCGAGTGAAACGCACGGCCCGGCCGGTTGCTCCCTTCCATTAGGGAGCGACGGCGTCTTCGGAGAGGAAGTCTGATTCGGGTTCCATTTGCATCTGGACCATTTGCCGGTAGCGTCCGTCGGCGGCCATGAGTTCGTGGTGGGTGCCGGTTTCGATAATGCGGCCTCCCTGCATGACGAGAATCCGGTCGGCATGGACGATGGTGCTGAGGCGGTGGGCGATCACGAAACAGGTGCGATCCTGCATCAGGGAGACGAGGCTCGCCTGGATCAGGCGTTCGCTTTGTGTATCGAGATTACTGGTCGCTTCGTCGAGAATGAGAATCCGCGGATCGGCCACCACGGCTCGCGCGATGGCGAGGCGCTGGCGTTGACCTCCGCTCAGTTTGACACCCCGTTCGCCGATCACGGTGTCGTATCCTTTGGGGAGCCCTTCAATGAACTCGGCGGCATTGGCGACCTGAGCAGCCGCCCGAATTTCTTCGAGCGTCGCATCGCGGCGGCCGTAGCCGATGTTTGCCGCGACCGAACCATCGAACAGGAAGACATCCTGTTCCACGATGCCAATCAGACGGCGGTAGCTCTCGACCTCGATCGATTTCAAATCGATACCATCGAGCCGAATCGTGCCGGAGGTCGGATCATAAAAGCGAGCGACGAGATTGCAGAATGTCGTCTTGCCGGCTCCACTCGGGCCCACCAGCGCTACGGTTTCCCCGGGCTGGACATCGATCGAACAGTCGATGAGTGCGGGATGATCCGCCCCCGGGTAGCCGAAGCTGACGTTCTCGAACGTAATACGGCCGGCACACTCGGCGACATCAGTCCCCTCATCGGTTTTGTGCTCACTCATTTCCTGAGGCTCGGCGAGCAGATCGAGTACACGATCGAGACCCGACAGGCTGTTCTGAAAGGCAGCGGCACTCTCCGCGAGCACCGCCAGTGGGTCGAGCAGCATCAAGAGATAGACAAGGAACATCATCAAATCGCCAAGCGTCAACGTTCCCTGCAGCACCTGATAGCCGCCGTAGATCAGCAGACTGGCCGAAGACAACGGGATGATGGTCTGCCAGACGATTTCAATCCACCGCGACCACCACCAGGCATACAGTTCCTGACGCCCCATCAGGTGATTGCCCCGCATAATCCGGTTCGTCTCGGCTCGCTGCTGGCTGAATCCCCGTACGATGCGAATGCCGCCAAACGATTCGGTCGCCAGTGCATCGACTTCTTCCCGCTGAGCCCGGATCTTGCGGAACTGCGGACGGATGCGGTTGATCCACGTGCGATGGGAGAAGAAGACAACCGGAATCAGAACCGTGCCGCCGACAAGCAGCCGCCAGTCGACCCAGGTGAGGACCGCCAGACTTCCGAGTAACTGAATGACGGCTCGCCACGGGTTGTAGAGCATGCCGAAGACAAGATCGCCGACGCTGCCGGCATCCTGGCGGAGAATGCTGGCTGCTCCCCCAGAGCGCAGTTCGTGAATGCGATGCAATGGCAGGCGAATGGCGTGTTCGTAAACCTGCTTGCGAACCGACATCTGCAGCAGTTTGGTGACGCGGGTCGCTTCCCAGCGGCTGACCACATGCAGGATCATCTTCATGATGGAGATGCCAAGCACGGTGAGTGTGATCGCCAGCAGCAACGGCCAGGGATCTCGCGGCACCCAGCCGGGAACCGAATCCGGCACCGGTTTGTCGCCGAGAACATAGTCGACAACAAATTTCACTCCGACTGGCGGTAACAGGGCGAACAATGTCGCCACCGAGAGTGTCGCCAGTGAGAACGTCACAGCCGACCGATGCCCTTTCAGCAGACGGAAGAACTCCAGCACCAGGCGTCCAGCCGATCGTTCCCGGCGGCCTCCCGACTTTTTGCGGTTCGGTTCCGGGTGAAGGAGATCGTGGCGATAGGTCTCGAATTTCTGGCGGCTGCTCGGCTGATGCTGCATGAAAACGTGAGGCGGGCCTGTTGGAAGATGTCGGGAGGTTGGAGTCAGACGGCGCATTATACGCGGCGGCTGCCTTCGAAACGAGGGGCCTCCCTTCTCAGCCCGGCGGGCCGGCTTCTACAATAATCGGATCTTTTCACATCCATTCGAGGACATCGCACGTGAAAGCACTTGTCAAAAAGCATCGGGAAGAGGGACTCTGGCTTGAGGATGTCCCCGAGCCGAAGATCGGCATCAACGATGTCCTGATTCGCGTCGACCGCACGGGCATTTGCGGCACCGACGTGCATATCTACAACTGGGACGAGTGGGCACAGAAGACGATTCCGGTGCCGATGACCGTCGGACATGAGTTCGTCGGCGAGATCATCGAGATCGGGTCCAATGTGGCCGACTTTCGTCCGGGGGATATTGTCAGCGGGGAAGGACACGTCGTCTGTGGTCGCTGTCGCAACTGTATGGCCGGCCGAAGGCATCTTTGTGCCGATACGAAAGGGATCGGTGTGAATCGCCCCGGGGCATTCGCCGAGTACATTTCGCTGCCGATGACCAACGTCTGGCATCACGATCACTCCATCGATCGAGATGTTGCTTCGATTTTCGATCCGTTCGGCAACGCGGTGCACACGGCTCTCTCGTTCCCCGTGCTCGGCGAAGATGTGCTGATCACCGGAGCAGGCCCGATTGGTTGCATGGCCGCTGCGGTCTGCCAGTATGCGGGTGCCCGTTATGTCGTGGTCACCGATGTGAACCCCTGGCGGCTCGAACTGGCCAGAAAAATGGGAGCCACGCACGTCGTCGACGTTCGCTCAGAAAATCTCGCCGATGTGCAGAAGCATCTCCACATGCACGAAGGGTTCGACGTCGGACTGGAGATGTCCGGAAACTCCCGCGCCTTCCACGACATGATTGACAACATGTGTCACGGCGGAAAGATCGCGATGCTCGGCATCCCCGAAGGCGAAATGGCGATCGACTGGAACAAGGTCGTCTTCAACATGCTCTCCATCAAAGGCATCTACGGCCGCGAGATGTACGAGACGTGGTACAAGATGACCGTCATGATCCAGGGCGGCCTCGACATCACCCCGGTGATCACGCACCGCTATCACTACACCGAGTTTCAGGAAGCGTTCGATGTGATGCGCTCCGGGAAGTCCGGAAAAGTGATTCTGAACTGGCAGGATGTGTAGGGGAGAAGCCTCACGCAAAGACGCAAATCCGCAAAGGAAACCCGCCCTGACGGCGTGGGGTCGGGCTCCTGTGGGGTGGCCCTGATAGCTCCGCTATCAGGGCGGCGAAGCCGTGGGAGAATGCCATTTGGCGTTGCTGAAAATTCAGCCATGCTTCGTCTTTTCTCTCGGAGAACGCCCTCACCGATAAGCCGTCTCATCCCGTTCTCCCACGGCTGCGCCGCCCCGAAAGAATCTTTCGGGGCCACCCTTTCGATCGGAGATACCCCCGAAAAGATCGCGAATCACACAATGAGGTTGGCTCAGACGCGTGCGTCTGAGTGGCGGAGCCACAGGAAGCACGTCACGCGCGTGGAGCACCTGCTGACGCTGCCCTCTAAAGTGTCGCCCCCTGCGGGGT
>NZ_JAKFGB010000011.1 GCF_022267515.1 Rubinisphaera margarita
CGCTGAATGAACGCTGCAGTCTTCGCTGACAGAGGTTGAGATAAAATCTGCTGAACGCCGGTCTGCGACCTCTTGTGGCTGCGCCACTCAGACGCACGCGTCTGAGCCATCCGGTTTGAGGCTCGCGACTCCCTGGGGGTGGCCCTGATAGCTCGGCTATCAGGGCGGCGAAGCCGTGGGAGGCTGCCAGTTGAATCCCGATCAACAAGCGGCGCTATACAGTTCATCCGCGTCATAGAAAGAGAAGCCCAAGACTGCGACGACCACAACGCCGCGTTTCCTACCCGCTCGTCAGCTTCTTCAGAGGATGCCCTTCGTTCAGCGTGGGGCGTTCCGGGCGGCCTTTGTGGCGGAATTCGAGTTGCATGTGGTCGAGTCCCAGCAGGGACAGCCAGGTGGCGTGCAGATCGTGGATGTGCATGCGATCTTCGACGGCATGCAGTCCGATCTCATCGGTGGAGCCGAGCGTCTGGCCCCCTTTCACGCCACCGCCAGCAGCCCACATCGTGAATCCGGACGGGTTGTGATCGCGACCATTTCCCTGTTCGCTCATCGGGGTGCGGCCAAATTCGCCACCCCAGAGAACGAGCGTATCTTCCAGCATACCCCGCTGCTTGAGGTCTTTCAGCAGCGCCGCGACCGGCTTGTCCATCTGTGCGCAGAGCTTTGAGTGATTCCCTTCGATGTTCGAGTGAGAGTCCCACTTGCTGCCCGATCCGTGATACAGCTGGATGAAACGAACGCCCCGCTCGGCCAGTCGGCGTGCCAGCAGACACATCTCGCCGAAGCGTTTCGTCGTCTTGTCGTTCGTGCCGTACATCTCGTGTGTGTCGCGACTCTCTTCTTCCAGATTGACCGCGAGCGGAGCGGCGGCCTGCATGCGGAAGGCGAGTTCATAGCTGCGAATCCGCGCATCGAGTTCCGATTCCTCGGGCCGAGCGGAGGCATGCTGGCGATTGATCTGATTCAGGAACTCCAGTTTCCGTCGCTGTCGTTCTTCAGCAAGCGACTTCGGCGGATACAAATTGGGAATCGGATCCCCTTCCGACTGAAGGACCGTCCCCTGATAGACAGCCGGCATGAATCCGGTCCCCCAGCTTCGTGGGCCGTTGACGACTTCGCTGCCAGTATCTTTCAGCACGACAAAGGCCGGCAAATCCTGATTCTCGGTGCCGAGTCCATAGGTGACCCAGGCACCGAGCGAAGGACGGCCCGCCAGCGTCTGTCCAGTATTCATCTGGCAGACGCCGCCGGCGTGATTGATCCCGTTGCCCCAGCAGGAGCGAATGACGGCGATATCATCGACACATTCCGCCGTGTGCGGGAGCCAGTCGGAAACCCATGTGCCGGCTTCTCCATGCTGCTTCCATTTGCGGGGACTGGCCAGCAGCGGAGCGTTCGACTCGCCCATGGCCAGAATGACTTTCTCGAAACTGTCCGGCAGCGGTTTGCCGTCGAGGTCTTTGAGGGCCGGCTTGGGATCGAACAGATCGATATGGCTCGGGCCCCCTTCCATGAACAGGTAAATCACCCGTTTGGCCGTGCCGGGGAAATGCGTCTGTTTGGGAGCCAGCGGATCTGGAGCAGCGGCCGCGCTGGCGTTCTGTGCGTTGAACCAGGCGAGCGGCAGCATTCCGAAGCCGGCTCCGCAGGCCTGGAGCATCTGACGACGGGACGTAGCAAACTGACGATGCGGTGTGACCGAGCCGGTCTTCGGGTCGTAGTAAACCTTGGAATTCACGGGCAGATCCTCAGCAGCAGTTCGTTCACGAATGTTCGTCGTCGAGCCGGGCCAGCGATCAGCTCTTGCGAGACTTCCGCTTCAGGGGCGGAGAGTCATCGCTGTCGGAAAGGACGTCACTGATCGTGTCCAGAAACAGATCCATCGCGAAAGGCTTTCGCAGATAAGCCGAGACACCGAGCATTTCAGCATAAGCCTTATGCCGGCCGCCTTCGTTGGCCGTCACCATGATGACCTTGGGGGGGTTGTCCATCGTCTTCAGGAACTCCAGCACCGGGAAGCCGCCCATGCGGGGCATCATCATGTCGGTCACGACAAGATCCGGCGCGCCTTCTTCGATGGCTTTGCGTCCTTCAATGCCGTTACTGCATGGGGTGACGCGATATCCGGCGTTCTTGAGCACGGCCTGGAGGGTGGTGGAGATTTCGCGATCGTCTTCGATCAGAACGATGTGCTTGGCGGTCATGACAGTTCCGTTCGGTATTACCGCAGGGCGCGGAAGCTCGATGAGGTCGGGTTCAGGTGAGACGAACCGGCGGGCCGGAAACGCAACTCCCCTTATATCATAAGCCACCGGCCAGTGACAGGAAAATCGCCGCTTCGCGGATTTTCCATCGTCCCCAAACGCAGAAGATCCGCAACGTTCTCCGCTACGGATCTTGCCATACCCCGGATTCCCAGACTGGTCAGACAGGCATTGTCGCCACCAGATCGTCGAGCTGAATCGATTCCTGCATATTGCGCAGTTTCAGCAGGGCCCGCTTCTCGAGCTGCCGGACACGCTCATTGCAGACCCCCAATTTTTCAGCCAGAGCCTTGTAGGTCGGCGTCTTGCCAGGTCCGTCGAGCGAGAATCGCTGCCGAATGATCCATTGCTCCCGTTCGTCGAGATGCGTGATCATCTCGGCCAGAGTCTGGGAAACCGTCGACCAGGTCTGCTCGGGCCAGAGGGCTTCGGCCGGCTTCTCATCACTCAGATCCCGATCGAACGTATCGACAGTCAGCATCCGCTTTCGCAATCGCCGCGTGAAGCGATACATGCTTCGTGAGACAGAGTAGTAGGCATACGTGCTGAAGCGATAACCGCGGCCGATGTCGAACTTCTCCACCGCCTGCATCAGGGCCAGGACTCCGTCACTGAAGAGTTCGTCGAAGGACATCTGCGAGGTAACAAACTTCTTCGTGACGGAGATCACCAGCCGCATGTTTGAGCGAATTAACAGGTCGCGAACGACGTAGGCCTGTCGAATCGTGCGATCCGCTTCGAGGACCAGCTTCCGGTCAGGCTGATCCGGATCGATGCGAGACCGCAGCTGATTGAAGCGGAATTTGAGGTAGTTCATCTGACTGAAGTACTTTTGCTCATTCGTCGGAGAGAGAAGCGGCATTTGAGCTACCCGTGAAGCCATTTCGTACGCTTCATGAGACAGGTTGTCTTTACGTTCTGGCGGGGTCGTTTCCAGATATTCGAACACGTCGTCGTTCTGGAACTCCGCGGCTGCGTTCTGTTCCTGGTAGCGTTTGTCCGGAATGAAATCGACTTCCATCTCGACCAGAGAAGCGGCCAGCTCTTTGAGTCGCCGGCTCGTCATTCGTTTACGTTTCACGGACCGGGTCACGCCCGTCACCATCAACTCGACGTTCTGTGAGCGGTCGATCTGACCGAATTTCCGAACAGACGCACTGACTGAGTTCACCATATCATTTGCCATGACTCGCTCCCGTTTCGAATCGGTGTCTTCCGATGGTCGCTAGTGTTCCGTTCGACCGCTTTCAGCCGGCTCGGAGTCCTTCGCGACGTGATTCGTTCAATTCGTTTACGGGGTCTTAGACAGGCTCAAAACGTTTTCAAGAAACATTCCCGAACATTCACAATTTTTCAGCGCGGATGCCCATGAAGAGGTCGTCATTTGTCCGATATCCCCGTATAGTAAAGACTTACAGTCACTCAAAAACGTCCAGAACATTCACGTCCCAAGTTTCCCTCCTTTGAAGCCACTATGTTTCTGAGCCCGCGACAAGTTGCTCACGCGCTCCAGGTCAGCGAATCCTCCGTGAAACGCTGGTGCGATAAGGGCGATGTGGAGACGCAGTACACCAGCGGGGGCCATCGCCGGATCAGCACGACGACCCTGCTGCGGTTTCTGCGCGAGAGCCATCGCCCGCTGGTACATCCCGAGATTCTCGGCCTGCCCGGAATCCTCGATCTGGCGTCGCTCAGCGAGACCGATTCCGCTGCCGAACTCTGCAATGCACTGCTCGCGCTCGATGAAGATCGATGTCGCGAGATCAACTCGGCTCTTTATCTCTCCGGCAAGCCGGTGCTTGAGATCTGCGAGAACGTCATCGCACGGGCTCTCAATCTCATCGGAGATCGCTGGGAATGCGGCGAAGCCGAGGTGTACCACGAGCGACGCGGTTGCGAGATCGCCGCCCTTCTCGTCCACGATCTGCGGCGACTGTTACCCGTCCCTCCCGCTGCAGCTCCGCTGGCCATCGGCGGCGGCATTTCGGGAGACCCTTATCGGTTGCCCACATTGATGGTCGAAACCGTGCTGCGGGAACTCGGCTGGCGAGCCATTTCCCTGGGCGAGAACATTCCGCTGTCTTCCTTCGCCACAGCGACGCGTGCTCTTCAACCGCGACTGGTCTGGTTCAGCCTCTCGTATATCACCGATGAAGACGCGCTGGTCGACGGTTACCGAAGCTTCTACGCGGACTGCGGCCGGCTCGCTTCCATTGCCGTCGGTGGTCAGGCCGTGAATCAGGATTTGCTGCGGAGGATTCCATTTTCCGTGCATTGCCCTAAGCTGGCAGATCTGCCTGCATTCGTAAAATCGATCGAGCCGCTGCCTGCTTGAATCATGGCGGTCTCTCGAACGATCCTCGTGGAGCAGATCACTTAACGGTGTAGCTGTTCCGTCCGTGTCGAATGCAGCGTTTCAGGTGAAGAATCGCTCACGGACCTACGGAAGAGCGATCCGCTCTCATCGCTTGAGAATCTGAGCCGCCTCCCTCGACCGCGGTTTCTGGTGTACCTATGACTTCGATTTCTCTACCGCGGACGGACCAGTTTGCGGAGACGCCTTCCCGGAATAACTACGACGCAGTCGTGGTTGGCTCAGGTCCCAACGGACTCTCCGCGGCGATTACTCTCGCGGAAGTCGGCTGGCGTGTCCTCGTAATGGAAGCCCGGCAGACACCGGGCGGCGGTCTGCGAACCGCGGAACTGACCGAGCCCGGTTTTCATCACGACATCTGCGCGTCGATCATGGCGTTCGCTCCGGTCTCACCGTTCTTTCGACATCTGGAGGGAAAGCTCTCCCTCGACTGGGTTCGACCAGCCGTTCCGTGTGCCCATCCGCTGGACGACGGACGCGCAGGGCTGCTTCACGATTCTCTGGAAGAGACCGCACGACAGCTCTCTTCCGATGGCGAACGCTTCCGTCGGTTGATGCAGTCGTTCGCTCAACACAGTGAAGCGATCTATCAACAGGTCCTGGGACCATTGCGACCGCCGCAAAGTCACCCCCTCGCGCTGGCAAGGTTCGGCTGGTATGCGATTCGATCCGCCCAATCGCTGGCAAACCGTTTCCAGACTTCCGAAGCCCGGGGCCTCATCGCCGGCATTGCGGCTCATTCCGGACTCCCCCTCACCGCTCCCACCACGTCAGCGGTTGCCCTGCTCCTCGGACTGTCCGGCCTGAAAGGGGGCTGGCCCGTTGTGAAAGGTGGGGCGCAGCAGTTGACTCGCGCACTCTGCGAGCATCTTCAGTCACTGGGAGGTGAGGTCGTCATCAACTCCCCCGTCCGATCGCTTCAGGATCTGCCCGCTTCACGAGCGGTCTTGTTCGATCTCGTGCCTCGCACAGTGATCGACATCGCTCGCGGAACGTTGCCGGATCGCTATCTGCGGCGACTCGAAAAGTTCCGTCACGGTCCCGGCGTCTGGAAAGTCGACTGGGCATTGAGCGACCCCATCCCCTGGCAGAATGAATCCTGCCGCAAAGCCGGCACGGTGCATGTCGGCGGCTCCTTCGAGGAACTTGCCGCCGGCGAGCAATCGGTCTGGGACGGAACGTCTCCCCACGCTCCGTTTGTGCTGCTCACTCAGCCGAGTGTCTGCGACGACACACGAGCTCCAGACGGACAGCACACCGCCTGGGGCTACTGCCGCGTTCCAGCCGGCAACACCATCGATATGACTGAACGCATCGAAGCGCAGATCGAACGCTTCGCCCCCGGTTTCCGCGACTGCATCCGTGCCCGCCATGTGACTACGCCCTCCGACTTCGAGAGCTACAACGCCAACTACGTCCAGGGCGACATCGCCGCCGGCGTGATGGACTGGCGACAAGCCTTCGCTCGACCGGTGGTCAGCCCGTGTCCCTATGCGACGCCCCATCCGCGACTCTACCTCTGCTCGGCCTCAACTCCGCCAGGCCCGGGCATCCACGGAATGGGCGGATATCACGCGGCGAAAGTGGTGCTGAAACGGATCTCACTAGAGCGGATCGCTCTACCGTATGTCCGCGAATGAGCGTTGAATCGCCTGAAACGCTGCTTCTTTCGCGGACCGAACGGTCACACCAAAAAGTAAACTGCTCTAGAGAATCAACCGATCACGTTCACCAGCTGAGACGTGCCTTCTTCGTACGCCACTGCCCTGGCTGTCACACATCGAGCCTCACCTGCACCGGCAAAGCCAGGCCACCCTTCGGCCTGACCAGCGGTCGATTAAAGTTCGTCGAACTGAATTTGACGGTTCGTGAGCATCATGCCTCGTCCGGCGGCAACCAGCAGACGCCCTACGTCTGCAAGTTGTTGGGTAGTCCCTGAGATCTCGATCTGACTTGGTAACACCTTCTCATCGAGTTCGAAGAGCCACTGTCCAACCTGACTCGCATCCACATGCAGAACTTCGAGTTGCCGGTGCGCAACGAACTGTTCGATCCTTCCCGGCGGAACATCTGAAAACGAGACGTTGAGACGAGCGAGCAACGGCATACGTCGAGGCCATTCTCCTGCCGCTGAGACGGCAGTGCGGGAGATGTCGAGACCACGAATTTCTGCAAGTTTCAACGCATCGAGACCGCGATCGGTAACGGCTGTGTCCTGAATCCGTAAATCAAGAAGCGCAAGGTGACCGAGAGCAGCCAACCCCTCGTCAGTCACCGCCGTCTTTCCCAAGTCAAGCAGTTGCAGCTCAGGACAATGCTTGAGGAGCGTAATTCCTACGTCGGTGACCCGAGTCCCCTTGAGAGCGATGACCTCCAGAGAAGAATCCTTCTCCACTGCAGCCAGGAACTCATCTCCCAGTGTGGAATCTTCAGCGATGAGGTCCGTCAGCTGATGAGTTTCAAGAATTCGAGTCATTTCCTCGCCGGCGATTGTTGTCCCGTTTAAGGAAATTCGCTTCATTTCACTCAGCGTCGCGAGAGCAGAGACGATCGACGAATCAACGTTGGCCTGATGCAGAAAGACAATATCGACCCCATAGAAAGCAGGCTCGAGCGTGAGGAAACGACCATCGCCTGGTACGCCCCGAGTACTCAGAACACTGGCTCCAGCATCTCGTAACCGCGAAACCGCATCGATGCGGGCATACCAGTAGTAACTCACGGCACAAAGGATGGCTGCGGGGATAAGTAAATACTTGCCCCGCGGAAGACGCTTACTCATGGTTAACCTGCAATCACACCCGCAGGTGTTCCAGCGCTTCTCCGGCGGACATTACGTATCCGATGTAGAACTGTCCGAACTCGGCATAGCGAGCCGAGGCTTTGTCGAAGCGCATCGTGTAAACGATGTCTTTGATGTAGGCCGGGTTGCGGGCCCAGAGGGTGACGCCCCATTCCCAGTCGTCCAGGCCGGTCGAGGCGGTGATCAACTGAGAAACTTTGCCGGCGAATTTGATCCCGGACGTCGCGTGCTCGGCCATCAGTTCGGAGCGGGCGCTGAAAGGCAGATCGTACCAGTTGGCGTGCGGGTCGCGGATCTTGTTCATCGGGTAAAAGCAGACGACCGGATACGGCGGAATGTCCGGATAGATTCGCTGCTTGTTCATGGCCGGCAGGCGCTGTTCGTAGCCGCGAACGCGGGCTTTGAACATATCGTCTTCCGTGTTGGCTCCTTCCCGCTGCAGCTTCTCGGCGAACTGCTCGAGTGTCGGCACGTACTCGGAGATTTCCGTCAGCGAGACGAACGAGTACGTCGGCTCCAGAACGGTTCCGAGTTTCGACGAACGAACGCCCTGACAGACCGCATCGATCACCAGCGGATCGGGGTCCATCAGCATCACGCCGAGATCGGCTCGATGGCCCGACGTCACCGAAACCTGCAGCCGGACCGGAGCCCCTTCGCGTTCCGGATTCAGCCAGTGGCCGACCTCTTCGCGGCCCTGAGCCCGCTCTTCCGGCGAGAGGGCATTCAACGCCTGTTGATTCACGCGATAGTAAATATGCAGGCAGTGCCAGCCTTCGTGAAGCTTGATGCTCGGTTCTTCATCCGGCGTCTGCGGCATCGGGGGACGTCCACTCATCAGTAACCTTTCACTCTGTAAGACCGGTTTCTCACCGGCCGTTTTCTCGATTGTTTTTCGTTGGGTGCCACTGGCTCTGCCAGTGTTTCATTTGTTTCGCGTCGACTCCGCATTGCACTGGCGTAGCCAGTGGCACACTCCGGAACCAATGGCACCGCAGGGAAGTCACGCGGTGTGCGAGCGGCTGAAAACCGACCCTACTTTTTTCGTCGTGCAGGAGCGGTTCGCATCGGCCAGTTGGGATCTTCGGTGCGAGCCTCGGCCATCATTTTTGTCGCCTTCTTCACCAGCTCCGGCTTCTCGTCGGCAAGATTCTTGGTTTCGCCGACATCGTTCTTCAGATTGTAGAGTTCGACCGGCTGATCAGGACCATTGCGGACCGCTTTCCAGTCGCCGAAGCGGATCGCCTGAATGGATGCTCTCTCATGGAGTTCCCAGTAGAAATAATCCCGCTCTGGAGCCGCCCCTCCCTTGAGGAACTCGACCAGCGAAACGCCGTCGGTCTGCACATCCTCTGGAAGTTCGGCATCGACGAGCTCGGCTGCGGTCGGCAGGAAATCCCAGAAGGCCCACGGCTCTTCTGTCACGCGACCGGCGGGAACGGTGCCGGGCCACCAGGAGAGAGCCGCCTGCCGGAGAGCCCCTTCATACATGCCTCGCTTGAAGCCGCGGAGCTTGCCGCCCATTGTCTGGTCGAACAGCCTGCCAATCTCGGAATTCGGATCGAACGAGGAACCATTGTCGCCGGAAAAAATGACGAGCGTGTTTTCCGCGATGCCTTCTTCCCGCAGCACATCGAGAATCGCCCCGACATCGCTGTCGAGCCGGGTGACCATCGCGGCGTAATTCTTCTGCTTGTCGGTCCACGGCTTGTCGGCATACGGCCCCTGCGAATCAATTTCGTAGCGGCCGTGCGGGAGTGTCACGGCGTAGAACAGAAAGAACGGCTCGTCTTTCTGCTCGCGGATCCACCGGACCGTCTCCTCGGCGATGTACTCCTGAGCGTACTTTTCGCCGCGTCCCGGCTTGCCGGTATTGCCTTCGAGTTCGAACCGCTGATCGTCGTTGTAGAGATACGTCGGGAAGTAGCTGTGAGCGTGTCGCTGGCAGTTGTAGCCGTAGAAGTGATCGAAGCCGAGCTTGAACGGGCTGCCCGACGTGTGGAACATTCCCATGCCCCACTTTCCCATACAGGCGGTCGCATAGCCCTGATCCTGAAGCAGCTTCGCCACGGTGTACGTCCCCTCCGGCAGCGGCATCTGCCCTTCCGGCTGGATTTCCCGATTGGCCCGCACCGGACAGTGCCCCATGTGCAGCCCGGTCATCAGCGAAGACCGCGACGGTGCACAAACACTGGTGCCGCAATAAGCCTGTAGATAACGCGTTCCCTCAGCCGCCATCCGGTCGAGATGCGGCGTCTGGATCAACTCCTGCCCGTAACAGCCGAGATCGCCCTGAGCGATGTCGTCGGAGAGGATGGAGATGATATTCGGCTGGCCAGCCTCGGCGGGCGTGAACACCGTCACCCCGATCAACAGCGACAGAACGGACAGAATCAGCGAACGGTTGAGCATGTCGTTCCTCGGATCGGTTCTGGAATCATAGGACATCGAAAGGGTCCACAATAACCGGGGAGAAATAGAGACGGAAGCGTGAGAGAAAGTTTGTCGCCTGCAAACGGCCTGTCCGCAGTCTCCGGCGGCTGGGCGATCCCGAAAGAATCTCGCGAGGCTCCCCCTGTCGGGAAAAAACGCCCCTGGCGAAGCGAACCTGCCGCCGAGAACCGGGGTCTGATTCCTGCTTGAGATTTGCGCAGAAATGAGTTATTTTGCGACTCTTGCACAGCACAAACTGCGAGCCGAAGTGGCGGAATGGCAGACGCGTCGGATTCAAAATCCGATGGGGGTAAACCCCGTGCGGGTTCGAGTCCCGCCTTCGGTATTACACAGAAAAAGCAGCAGAATCCCAGTGATCCTGCTGCTTTTTTGCGTTTCGGGCCGACGGTTACTTCTCGTCAGCCGAGGCCGTCCGCTGCAGATACTCGGTATCGAGCACCAGATGGGTGATCTGCTCGCGTCCCCAGCTGTGAACAACGTGCAGTTTGCCGTCGCGAGCCTGCATGATGGTCGGGTAGTCGACCTCTTTCCCCTCGTTGTAGCTCAACTCGGGCAGAATCGTTTCCCAGTTCTTGCCGTCGCGGGAACGGGCCAGGCTGAGCGGGGTGCGTTTGACGGGGTTGAACGTGAGAAAATGCCAGCCGTCGGTTGTGGTGACAGCGTGCAGTCCGACGGAGGTATCAACCGGTCCGGCGACAACGTCGGTCCAGGTGTGACCGCCATCGTACGACCAGGCCTGTCCATCTTCGCGGGTCAGCACCTGCAGCACCGATTTGTCGGTGGCATGCACGAGGAAGCTCGGCTGAATCCCTTCCTTGCCGCCCATCAGCGGCTTAGTGACTTCAACCTTCCCTTTCTGTCCGGTCCAGTCTTCGGCCGGGTAGATCTCGAAGTGCACCCGCCAGCCATGGGTCGTTTCCGTACTGGAGCCGCAGAGCAACCGACCATCTGGCAGAATGATCGGGCGATTCTTCACCGGCCCGGCCAGAATGCCGTCGTACGGTTTGAAGACCTTGTAGTCTCCGATCGGATCAATCTTCGGCAGCCAGGTCCGTTCTGACCAGGTCTTCCCGTTGTCGGTGGAAGTCCGCACGGCTCCCCACCAGTTCTGCGGTCCGACCAGCTCATTGGAGCCGGTGACTTTGTACCAGAAGTAGATCGTGCCATCCGGATGCGTGAAGAGGACCGGGTTCCAGCAGGCGAACTCGGTTTCCTTACCGTCGACCATCCGGTTTCCGGAATCGATCATCTCCGGTTCCGACCAGGGCTCTCCGACCGGCTTACGGCTCAGCCAGATTTTGACATCGGGATTGCCTTCGCGCGTTCCTCCGAACCAGGAAGCGAGCAGTGTTCCGTCGGCTGCTTCAGTGATCGTCGAAGCATGCGTCTGATGCTTTTTCGGCAGCGGGCCGTGCGGAATCAGATTCTCTTCAAGGACCGCTTTGTCGCGATCGAAGGTGACCTTCGTCGGAGCCGGATTCGGGCTCAACTCATACGGATCGTCAAACTCTTTCATCGCTTTCGCCAGCAGTTTCTCAAGCTCGGCCCGCTTGTCGGCAAAGTGGGGATCTTCAGCCAGATCGATTTGATGCGGACCGGGAGCGATGCCGAGACGCTTCTCGAGCTGCGGATCGTGGTGTTCAACCAGAAACTCACGCGGGTTGTCCTGCAGATTAAACAACTGCGTCTCACGGACCTGCCCATCAAGAACATCGTACTCGATCAGCTTCCAGCCATCCTTCTTGATCGACCGCATGCCCGGCTTCGTTCCACCGCAGTAGACGCCGTACATCACATCGCGAATGCTGTCCTTCTTCCCTTCGAGAACAGCACGGAAGCTCTGACCTTCCACAGTGTCGGGCACTTCAATTCCGGCCAGATCGCAAATGGTCGGAAGGACGTCGAGCAGGTAGATGTTTCCTGCCGCCCGGCTGCCCGCTTTGATGCCCGGGCCTTTGGCGAGGAACGGAACTTTCCAGGTGTGCTCGTAGAGGTTCTGCTTGCCCATCAAACCATGGCGTCCGACGGACATCCCGTGATCGGAGGTGAAGAAGATATACGTGTTGTCGAGCTCGCCCGTTTTCTCGAGGCGATCAAGCACGCGACCGATCTGCTGATCGATGTATTCGATGCAGGCAAACTCGCGGCCGCGTTCGTTGCGAACGGTCGCTTCATCGCGACGCGTCATCACGCCCTGAACTTTCTCTTCGTCCCGCAATCCCGGATGCCCGTGATGGAAAGGATGACCAGGGAGATAGTTGTCCGGCAGCGGCGGAGACTTGCTGGACGGTTTGTCTCCGGGCCCCTCGTTGCTGGCTCCGTACTTGGCAGCCAGTTCGGGAATAGCATTGCGGGGATCGTGCGGATGCGAGAATCCGAAGTAGATGAGGAACGGCTTCTCGGCCTGCTGCGATTCCCGATCATCGAGGTATTTGAGCACCTGCTCGGCATGCCAGGCACTGCCAGTTTCCTCGGTCCCTTCCCGCCTCATGGCCACTTTACTGACCTGAAACAGTCGATTGGCTTCGTCGAAGCTGTTCCCGGTTTTACAGGTTCGGAACGTGGCATAGCCGGCCCGGTTGAAGATCGCCGGCATGCTTTGCTCGGCGGCCTGCTTCCGAGCCTGCGGCGTTCCTTTCGGCCCCTTTTTGTTCCTGTCGGGAATCCGCCAGAGACTTTTCCCGGTCATAATCATCGTCCGGGAACAGGTGCAGACGGCTCCGCTCCACGATCCCATGTGATGAGCATCATCGATCACCATGCCCTCGGCGGCGAGTCGATCGAGATTGGGCGTGTCGCAATACTTGTCGCCATAGCAACTGAGTGTTTCCTGAGCCTGATCGTCAGTAATGATGAACAGGATGTTCGGCCGCTTCTCCGCCGCGGCGACAGGATTCGCCAGCTGCAGGAAGCCGCCACAGGCGACCAGCATGGCCGCAAAAAAGGCAGATCTGATTTTCATGTTCGTGCTTTCCAGGTCTGAGGGGATGTGTCTACTGGAGTGGAACCCTGACTGACGAATGCATGCTCGCGCAAGCGTGCATGGCACCCGCCGTTGATCGTTTTACGATTTCGTGTGTTCACGGCTGCGGGTCTGATCGAGCAGCTTGTGCAGACGGGGTTGCACCTTCCTGCCCTGTTCGCTGTCGATGATGTTCCGCGTTTCCCAGCGATCTTTCTCGTGGTCGTAAAGCTCGGCTGCCACGATGTCTCCGCTCTTGTAGTCACGCCATTCGGTGTAGCGATACTGCGGCGTGCGGATCGAGAAGCCCATCACATCGGGATCTTCACCCTTTTCCGGATAAGCCGGTCGAGGATGCTGCGTCAGCGAAGCCGGCTTCACCTGACCATTCGGATCGTTCCACAACGGACGCAGGCTCGTTCCTTCGAGGCGATGCGGCGGCGGCTCGAGTCCACAGAAGTCGACCAGAGTCGGATACATATCGAGCAGTTCGACAATTGCTTCGGTCCGCAGGCCTTCTTCCTGACCGGGAGCAGCGATAATCATCGGCACGCGGGCATCGAGCTCGAAGTTCGAGGTCTTGGCCCACAGCGATTTCTCGCCGAGATGGAAACCGTGATCGGACCAGAAGACGACGACCGTGTTGTCGTTCAGACCGAGACGTTCGAGCTCATCGAGCACTTTGCCGATCTGGGCATCGACGAAACTGGTCGCCGCGTAGTAGCCGTGCCGCAACGCCCGGGCTTCTTCATCAGTCGGACGCCCATCGGGACGATCCCTGAACGCCCGGCGAATTTCCCGTCCGTTGTGCAGAGCGATGTCGGGCACGTTCTGCGGGGGATCGGGATGGTTGGCCAGTTCAATCTCTTCGCGATCGTACAAATCCCAATACTTCTTCGGCGCGTTGAACGGAGTATGGGGCTTCCAGAAACCGACGGCGAGAAAGAACGGCTCGTCCTTGATCTCGTTGAGCGTCTCAATCGCGAGCTGAGCGATTCGCCCATCGAAATAGGCTTCATCGGGCACGTCGCGGATCTCGGTGCGCGGCACCGGGCTCAGATTCTCGGGCAGCTCGCCGTCAACCATCGGTTTGTCGTACCCGTGATTGGCGTAATGCATCACCGCCGGCTTGCTCCAGGAACGGGCATCGCCCTTATATTCCTCCTGCACCCAGTTGTGGAACATCTTACCAATGTTCCGCGTTTCGTAGCCGTTCTGCTTGAAGTGCTGTGGCAGCGTCACGATCTCCGGAAAACGCTGCCGAAAGTGCGTCGGCAGGTCGTGAATATCGAGCGTATCGAGCCCAAGCCCGGTCAGTGCCGAGGCCCGGGACGGGTTGCAGACCGCCTGCTGGCAGTAGGCCTGTTCGAACAACAGCCCCCGTTCGGCCAGCTTGTCGATGTTCGGCGACTTGACGATCGAATCGCCATAGCAGCCGAGTTCGACCCGCAGATCATCAACGGCAATGAACAGCACGTTGGGCCGATCGGCGGCCTTCATCTCGGAACAGCAGAGACTGCCCAGTATCGCCATTGCCACGCCGGCGGCGAAGAAGTGATTCAAAGAACGCATCCGATTCTCCTCTTTCGATGTTCGGGGAGTTGGCGGGGCTATTTCGAGTCGCGGGGCATGTAGTAGATGAGGCCGTCCTCGGCTCCAACGACGAGATCACGCTGCCCGTCTCCATCCCAGTCGACTGTGGTTGGGCTGGTGGTGTGACCGGCCAGACGCCGCTCCGCCAGCGGACCTTCATCGACGAACGTCGTTTTTCCATTCTCCGTGCCGGCGTTTCGCAGCAGGTTGATGTTCACGGAGTTGATGAGCAGATCCCGCTTCCCGTCGCCGTTCCAGTCGACCAGCGAGAGCTTGCGACGTCCGCTCGCCCCGGCAAAGCCATTGTTGAGCCGCAGCAGCGAAGAATCATCTTTCTGCGCCTGCTGGCGATTGTTGAACGTGCCCCCTTCGAAGATCCGCTGTCCCGGCTTCAGCTGCAGCTTGCCGCCCGACTTCTCCCGTTCAAACAGAACGAGGTACCCTTCGTGATCGAGCATGAGCAGATCGGCCAGGCCGTCTTCATTCCAGTCGGCCACCACGGGAGTTGTCCGCCATTGCGTGGCCAGTTCGCCGTTCTCGGGAGACCACCAGTTCCATTCCGGCTTGGGAGCTTCGCCCTTCCAGTTCACAGTCACCGGCTGCGAGGCGGCCAGCTTCGGTTCCTTACGAGTTCCCGTGTTGCGGAACCAGACGACTTTTCCCCAGATCGAGTTGGCGAGGATGTCGGGCAGACCATCGCCATCCCAGTCGGCGACATCGATCGTGGTGTAGCCCCACTTCTGTTCGGCCGGTCCCTGAATGGAACCGTTGTAGCCGGCCATGATCAGAATATCTTTCTCATCGGCCTGCAGCAGTTTCGGCGCGGCCCATTTGGGGGGATTGCCGCCGAGGTTCTCGAACCAGCCAATCTCGCCAGCCGTGTTCCCACAGACGAGATCTTCATCGCCATCGTCATCCCAGTCGAAGCCGACCGGCGTGACGAGCGCCCCAAACTTCAGGTCGCGGGCTTCCTGTTGGAAGAAGACTGGATCGGCAAACTGCGGCATACCGTCGACAACCTTGCCGGTGTGTTCAATGAACGCGACACGCCCATCTTCCTGGCCGACGATCAGGTCGACATCGCCATCGCGATCCCAGTCGAGACTCGAGACGACGATCATGCAGAGATGCATTTCGATCGGCTTGCCATCGCGGGCCAACTCGCGGCCCGACGCATATTCCGGCTGCTTGCGACTGCCTGTGTTTTCGAAGTACGTGAAGCCATCGAGGAAGTCGCCACAGAGCAGATCGAGGTCGCCGTCGCCGTCGAAATCGCGGAAATTCGGACTCGGCATCCCGAAGACATCGACCGGCTTTCCACCCGCGTGGACATACTCCGGCTCGGCGTAATCCGGCGACTTGTCATCGCCGTTGTTCGTGAGCAGATAGACATACCCGTGCAGCGGGCCGCGAACCCATTCGCCTTTCTCGTTGAAGGCATTGTCCCAGCCATAGTCTTCCCAGTGCCCCTGCCCAACGATCAGGTCCTGATCCCCATCGCCGTCGTAATCGACGTAGTTCCACTGCCGCGCCCGCAGCTTCGTTCCGCCCTTCTTCATCAGGTCGGACTTCTTGTAGATCTTCTCCCGCTTGCTGACATCCCCGTCGGTAATCGCAGTCAACTCGGCCCCCGGCACCAGAATGCGCGGCTGGTTGTCGACGTAGGAAATCGCGATGTTCGTCTGTCCTTTGCCGAGATGTCGTCCCGGCTTGAACGTCGGCAGCATGGGATCGTTGCCCGTGTTCTCAAAGAAATAGATCCCGTTGTAGGGGACGTCGGGACAGGAAACGAGCAGATCGTAATCGCCGTCCCCATCGTAATCGAACGGCAGCGGCCAACCCCACAGGCCGACGCCGAGATCGACTTCGAGACCGGGGTTGTTGTACTGCAGTCGTTTCAGATCGCCTGCCTGCGATGTCGACAGCAGACCGAACAGAGAGAGCGAACAGACGGCTGCACGCAAAGTTGAAAGCTTCATGAATCCACTCCAGTTGGTGAGAGGGTTGAGAGCCCTATTTCGATTGAGGGAGTTTGCTGAGATCGATGGTGTCCAGAATCGCCTTCACGCGCTGACGTTCCGGCTCCAGGAAATGATTGAACGGCTCGGCCATGTGGTCGCTGCAAACTTCGCAGATGCCGAGAGCCGACTTCGTCGCCTTGATGAAACGAGAGTCGTACTTGCCGATCTCGTAGATAGCCTGCAGCTTGTCGACCTGCTCCTGACAGACGGCCACGCCGGCGGCATCGCCCGCTTTCCAGGCGCGATACCAGGCGACGAAGAGTTCGGGGAAGAAATTGGCTCCGCCGTTCACGCCGCCATCGCCGCCCCGTTCGAGCGACTCGATCAGGAGCGATTCCGGGCCGACGAGCACCGACCAGTCCGGCCGCTTCTCTTTGAGAGCTGTGACCCTGGCGAAGTAATCGAGATCGCCGCTGCTGTCCTTCACGCCGACAATTCGTCGATCATCGGCCAGCTCTTCGAGCGTGGGAACTTCGAACCAGACTTTCGTCATACTCGGCATGTTGTAAAGCATGACCGGCAGAATGAGTCGGTCGAGCAACCGCTGCGTGTAGCCGAGAAGTTCGGTCTGCCCCACGGGAAAGTAATACGGAGTCGTCAGCACGAGTGCATCTGCTCCCCAGGCCGCGGCATGGCGACCGAGATCTTCCGATTCGACAAAGGCCGTGTCCGTAATTCCGACGAGCACTGGAATACGACCGCCTACGGTCTCGGTCACCAGTTGAATCAGCTGACGACGTAAACGATAGCCGAGACACTGGGCTTCGCCGGTCGTTCCGAGCACGAACACGCCCGATACGCCGCCGGCGATCAGATGTTCGATCAGTCGTTTCGTGCCGGGAACGTCGAGTTCATCCCGGCTCATCAGCGGCGTCACCATCGGCGGGATAATGCCCTGAAACCGTGGCTGGATTTTCGTTTCACTCGATGTCATCAGACGACCTCTTCAGTTGAATGTGCGGAGGAATCGGGCTGCGGTCGAGGCACCGTCAGAATGCCGATCAGGAAAATGGTGAGTGTGCCGACGACAATCGTCATATTGGCGTGCAGCGGGTTCTGTAGATACGGAGGCAGCGACGCGATCTTTGTGGAGAAAGTCATCCAGGAAATCACGAGCAGACCAATCGTAACGGCGAGCATCGCTCCATGTTTCGAGGGTTGCCGCACGATCATGCCGATCAGGAACAGACCGAGCAGACCGCCGGCGAAGATCCCCTGCAGCGTCCACCACGCCTGCAGAATACTCTCGACGCCGATCATCGCCAGAGCCGTCCCGGTGCCGATGATGCCGGTGACAACCGTGGCGACTCGAAGCACCCGCATGGCCGCCTTCTCACTCGGTTCGGGATTGAAATAGCGTTCGTAGATATCTTTGAGAATGATCGTCGCTGAGGAGTTCAACGAGGTATCGACGCTGCTCATCGCGGCTGCAAAAATCGCGGCGATCATCAAACCCGCCATTCCCGGCGGCAGGTGCGTGGAGATGAAATGCGGCAGAACTTTGTCGCCGATCTGGGCATCAGTCAGAAGAGCGGCTCGCGATTCGACCGATTGATCGAGGTCAGCCGCATTCGGAGGCAGATCAGTCGCGACCTGAATCTGCACCTCATGCTTCATCTCGGGGTGAGTTTCGTAATACGAGAACAGCACCGCTCCGATCACAAAGAACAGCAGCGAGATCGGCACGTACATCAAGGCCCCCAGCCAGAGGGCTCCGCGAGCAGATTTGATCGTTTTGGCTGTGTGATATCGCTGGACGTAGCTCTGGTCGATCCCGAAGTTATTCAGATTGATGAACAGACCATACAGCAGCATCACCCAGACTGTTGAAGTCGTGAAGTCGGGCATCCAGCTGCCGAGGCTGAACTTACCCTGTTCCGCCGCAATCGCAAACGCCTGCCCCGGACCTTCCGGCATGCCGGCCAGCAGCATCCCGAAGATCAGCACGGCTCCGCCCATCAGCACAATTGACTGCACGACATCGGTCCAGATCACCGCTTCGATTCCGCCGAGCAGCGTGTATACGGTCACGAGAATTCCGGTAAGAACGATGATCGTCGGAACATCCCAGCCGGTGAGCGCATACAGCCCGAGGGCCACGCCGAACAGAATCGCTCCCATGCGGGCAATCTGGGTCAACAGGTAGCAGACCACGGCATAGGTGCGGGCCCAGTTGCCGAACTTCACTTCGAAGTGATGGTAAGCCGAGATCTCTCCCGAGTTCCGATAGAACGGCACGAAGTAACGGGTCGCAATCCACGCCGCGAGAGGCAGCGTGAGACTGAAGACAAAGGCATTGAAGTTCGTTCCGTAGGTTTTCCCCGGCACCCCCAGAAAGGTGTTACTGCTGAGGAACGTGCCGAAGATCGAAAGCCCGACCGCCCAGCCGGGGAGCGAACCGCCGGCTGCCATGAATTCTTTGGTCGAGTCGCTGGAACGAACGAACCAGCAGCCCATCGCCACCACGCCGATGACGTAGACCGCAAACACGATGATGTCGAATGATGCAAGTTGAATGAGAGCGCCTGTCTTCTAATCTCAAGAGGGACGAAGATCTCGAACCGATCGCCGAATTCAGTCGACGTCTCCGCAGAGGGAGACTTCGATACCGAGTTCGGCTGCCATTTGAGCCTTGGCCTGCAGCAGCTGCTTCGCCTTTGCTTCACTCGTGGCGTAGGCGACCTGAATGTGATTGCTCTTGTGGCGGGCCATCATCTGATCCCGCGAAACGCCCTTCAGAACCGCGTGCATAATCGGCCAGGGCGGCGTCGTTTCTTTCCACCGGCGTTCCGTCTCTTCCTGCGGCAGTTCGATCGCTTTGGCCAGTCCCAGGTCCATTCTCAACAGACCATCGGCGACATAGATTCGCGACCAGACCACTTCGCCGGGCCGCGAGATGCCGCGAACTGTGCTCCCGCCATTGGGGAAGTACATCGCTGGCTGACGGAAGCCTTCGGTTCCCTTCCACCCGCCAATGAAATGCTCGGGAGGGGCGGCTCCGCTGATCAACAGCACCCAGATGTAATCTTCGACCGAACCGCTCGCGTCGTGATCGCCCCAGCGGAGATCGTGCAACGTTGTCTCGACCGGTTCGCCGAACGCCGCGTGAACCCGATTGGTCATCAGAGCATCGAGCCCGGCACACTCATCGACTTCATTGAAGTGTGGAATGGCCCGGCCTTCAAACAGCACCCGACTGCCATCGCGACTGCGGACCGGCGGACGGCTCGTATTGTTGAGCGTTCCTTCCACCAGATCGCTGGCTGGCAACAGATCCTTCAGCCCCTGCTGATACTGGATGCCGATCAGATTGCAGCCGAAGTCGTCGGCGATTCGCACGGCTGCGATATACATTTTGCACTGCAGCAGAATCTGGTCTTCGGTCAGATCGCTGTCGTGATTCGGTCCGGTATGAAATGTCATCCCGGCATCGTCGAACCACTTTCGGACTTCGCGGGCTTCTTCGTCGGACGTCTGCATCGTCTCGTAGTAGAGAGCCGATTGACTGAGCCGCTCCTTGAAGACTCCACACGAGTGAAGCAAATCATCGGGAATGATCGCGTTGAACATTCCCATGCAGCCTTCGTCGAAGACTCCCATGATCGCTTTGTCGCGAAGCAACTCTTCGGCCAGCCGGCTGCCAACTTCGTTCGCCTCGGCATCGTCCGCTCCGCCGAAGCTGCGAACGTGACTTTCATCGTGCCGACAGACTCCGGTATTCAACCAGTCGCGGAGCCGGGAGAGGAAATACTCGTCCTGAAAATCGATGCTCCAGAGAGTCGAATAATCGACGCCGGCTTTGGTCAACGACCCGTTCAGATTCAGCATGCCGACAAGCCCCGGCCATTGCCCCGACCAGTTGGCAACGGTCAGAATCGGTCCGCGATGAGTCGTCAGTCCGGCCAGGACATGATGCGAATATTGCCAGACGGCCTCGGCGACAATCAGCGGACGATCAGGATCGAGCTTGCGGAAGACTTCCATCCCCTGTCGCTGTGAGGCGATGAAGCCATGTCCGGCTGCTTCGTCGAATTCGTGAGCCCGTTCGACCTCCCAGCCCATGCTGCGGATCGCTTCGGTAAGGGCGGCTTCCATCTGCTGTTGAGCCGGCCAGCAAACCTGATTGGCCGACAGCCGCAGGTCTCCACTGGCGAGCAGGTACACGGTCTTGTTGTCACTGGCTGCGTTCATAGCTGCTTTCCACTCAAGCGGGCTGCTTCCCGACGGTATTCTTGAAAAATGGGTTCATACGCAGCGCGAGCGTCTTCGTCGGGCTGCATGACGATCATCTGATCGGGGCGATGGGCCATCTGTTGAATGGCCGTGCCGATGTCGGCGAAGCCCGATTCTTCCTGAGCGGCAAACGCTCCCAGAATGGCCGCTCCGAGAGCCGGGCCCTGTTGGGAAGGATGAATCTCAATGGGCGAGCCGAGCACATCGGCGTAGATCTGCACGAGCAGTCGATTGTGATGTGGCAGGCCGCCGGTGGCGATGAAGCGATTGACCGGTACGTCGTGTTCGCGGAGCAGATCGACAATCCAGCGGACGCCAAACGCCGAGGCTTCCAGCGTGGCTCGATAGAGATGAGCCGGCCCGTGATACAGCTTCAGCCCCTGAAACTGACCGGAGAGCGATCCATCCATCAACGGCGTGCGACATCCGGCAAACCAGTCGAGACAGCGGACGCCCTCGGAACCGGGCGCGAGTTGCTTCGCTTCGGCATCGAGCGTCTTGAAGTCATCCTGGCCGGTCAGGCGGCGAATCCAGTCGAACGAATCGCCGACCGCGGCCTGGCCGGTTTCATACCCGAAGTAGCCCGGAAGAATGCCATCCTTCACGATCCCCGCCACGCCCGGCACGAACTGGTCCTGCTCGGAATTCAGCATATGGCAACTGCTCGTCCCCATCACCAGGACGAGTGTGCCAGATTCATAAGCGCCGACTCCGGGGACGCCGGAATGGGCATCGATAATCGCCGCACTCACAGCGATACCCGCCTGCAGTCCGAGACGCTCGGCCATCGCGTCGGTCAGCGTTCCCGCTTTTGAGCCCGGCGGACAGAAGCGGCCCGGCATCTTGTCGACGACATTCGCCATTCGTGAATCGACTGCTTCGAAGTACTCGGACGACGGGAAGCCTTCCTCGGCATGCCACATCGCTTTGTAGCCTGCCTGACAGGTCGATCGCGGAAGACTGTTCGCTTCGCCGCCGACGAGTTGCCACACGAACCAGTCGCCCGCTTCCAGCCAGACTTCGGTCGCATCGTAGACGTGCGGAGCATGCGTGAGCGTTTCAAGGATCTTGGGAAAGAACCATTCCAGACCGATGATCCCGCCATACCGGGCCAGCCAGCTTTCGTTCCGCTCGCGGGCAACTTCGTTCAGACGATCCGTTTCGGGCTGGGCGGCATGATGTTTCCACAACTTCGGCCAGGCGTACTTCTCGCCGGCAAACTCCGGCAGCAGACAAAGCGGGCGGCCATCCGCGGCTGCGGGGAGCATGGTGCAACTCGTGAAGTCGACGCCAATGCCGATGATCTGCTCCGCGGCGACGCCGGATTTCTGCACGGCTTTCTTCACCGCCTCGGCTGCAGAGTCGATCCAGTCCTGCGGATGCTGGAGAGCGAACTCCGCCGGCAGCTTCTCGCCGGTGCCCGGCAGTGTTTCGATCAGCTGGCCGTGCTCGTAATTCACGACCTCCGACGCCAGTTCGGTCCCATCAAGGGAAACGAGCAGCGCCCGCACCGAGAGGGTGCCGAAATCGAGTCCGAGTGATACCTTCTGCCGGTCTGCCATGTTGTCTCTGGTCCGCCTGCAAGTTGTGGAGGAATAGGGTTCGGTTACTTCCAGCGTCGATCCGGTTTCTCGACCGGGAGCCGCAATGTGACATCAAGTCCTTTGCGAATGTGTTCCCGCATCGCCACCCGAGCCGCGACCGCGTCATGTCCATTGAGAGCCACGAGAATCTGCTCGTGATCCTCGCAGGTCGCCTGAAGAATCTCGCCGTCGTACTGATGCCGGTCGGTCGCGAAGATCCGTGAGAGCACGTGTGAGTTTTCGATCGTGCGAATCATTAGCTCGTTTCCGCACGATTCGAGAATCAACCGGTGAAAGGCGAGGTCATGTTCTTCGAAACGCCGAATCACACTGCGATCATCACTCTCAAGCCGTCCCGTGTTGGCATTGTCGGCGATCTCCTGCATAGCCAAGAACTCCCGCCGTACCGCTTCGAGGCATTCGTCATCCATCCGCTCGGCCGCCTTCTCAGCCGCGTACGGTTCGAGAGCCTCGCGCATTTCATAGAGCTCGATGATCTCCCGCCGCCCGAGCGTTCGCACGACCGCTCCGAGTTGAGGCACGAGATCGACGAAGCCTTCGTTCACCAGCAGTCCGATCGCCTCCCGTACGGGCGTGGCACTGATTCCAAGTTCTTTCCCGACCGGCCCGTACAAAATCCGCGACCCCGGAGGCAACTGCCCGGAAACGAGCTGAGCCTTCAGATAGTCGTAGGCCCTGCGGGAATGTGTTTTCGCCATTGAAACGCTCACGGCTGCTAATCCATATAAGTCTATAGACTATGGATAACAATTGCCTGATACGTTGTCAAACGACGGGGCGCATGATCGAAGACGGGACGAGCAGCATTTGATCCCGATGTTGCCGGGCGAGAAAGAGGATCTGATTTCCAAGGAGCCCCCTAGAACTCACGCCCATTGGCAAGCCATTGCTGGCGAAGCTCCACCCGCTGTGGAGCATTCATTTGCAGCAATCGGATCGTCGCCCTCCCAACGGCCGTCAAGCCGAGAATCATGCCCCCATCCATTTCGAAATGCTCGCTCCACCGATCATTGCGAGGATGAAACAAGGGGACGTGTTGAGCCGTTTGCGGACCGATACTTGAAAGATTTGTTCCTTTGAAAGCATTGCAGCGATTGCACGCAAGGCACAGATGCTCAAGCTCATCAACGACAACATCCAAATGTTGCCGGGCGATGATGTGATCGACGTGAAACGTCAGGAAGCTTGCCTCCTGCGGCAGCAGACAGTACTCGCATCGATCTTTGGCTCGACGTCGAACCATCTCACGGATGGCGTCGTCCATCACGAAGACGACTTCGCCAGAAAGCCGCGGGCTTTCAACTGCAGAATCGAAATTAAGTCTGCAGCGTCAATCAGAGCCTTGTACTCAGCGTCCTCTTCCGTGGTCAGTGTCCCGTCGCTGGCTTTTATCGCCAACCGTTCGACGTGTTCCTGCAACTCCTCGTCGATTTGAATCTGAAGCACAGCCTGGGCGAGTTCCGGAGTAAAAGCATCGGAAACCGGAGTGAGAAATCGATCGAGAAAGTTGATAGTGCTCATGCGGTAATGATACCACAACCACCCCAGGGCAGGCGAGAAAAATCGCGCCTCGACAGTGAAACGTCATTCTGCGGCTGCAATCCGATCGAACACGATCTGGACCATCAGCGGATGGAGGCCGAGGTGCGAGCAGACTTTGAATTCGACATCGGGCCATCGCTGAGAGAACTCATCGCGGAACTCGGTCAGGTCATTGGCGACGTGCGTGCCGGCGGAGAGGAAGTAAGGGAACATGAGCACTCGATCGGCCCCGGCTGCGACGCAGGCTTCGGCTCCCTGAGGGATGGTCGGTTCGGCGAGTTCCAGGAACGAGCACTCGACAATCTGACCGGGACGCGACTCCTGCACCATTTCCTTGAGGCGAAACAGATCGTCGTTCGCCTGCTGCCGGCGACTTCCATGGGCGATGAGAAGTATTGCGTCTCGATTGCTGTCGCTTGCCATTGCGGGTCTTTCTCTCCGGTCGCCCGGATCTCGTGCGGTCGATTTCCTGATGCCCGATTATAGACCTGAACGGAGATCAGCGCATAAAAAAACGCGTTCGACCTGCGAACGCGTTTTCTTGTTTTCAGTGGCTCGATCGCCGGGCTTACCAGGCGAAGTGAGCAAACGCCTTGTTGGCTTCGGCCATGCGGTGCACGTTTTCGCGAGTTGTCATCGCGGTGCCTTCGCGGCGGGAAGCGGCCATGAACTCTTCAGCCAGGCTCTGCGAAATCGGGCGTCCTTTGCGACCGCGGACAGCGGCCAGGATCCAGCGAATCGCCAGAGTCTGCTGACGCTTCGGACGGACGGGAGTTGGAACCTGATAGGTGGCTCCCCCGACTCGCTTGGAACGGACTTCGAGGTAAGGCTTGCAGTTTTCCACAGCCCGTTCGAAGACTTCGATTTCGCTTTCCTGAGGCATCCGCTCCTTGATGATCTCGAGAGCGTCGTAGAACGCCCGCTGAGCGGTGCTCTTCTTGCCGTCGAGCATCAGGCAGTTAATGAACTTCGAGGCCAGAATCGATTCGAAGCGGGGATCGGGTTTCAGCTGAGTTGCCGAGGCAGTAAATCGCTTTGCCATGAACCATCTATAGTCTAGAAATGAGGTATGTGTGAAATGCCGACTTCGGCAACAGATTACCTGGGGCGTTAACCGCCAGAGCCGCCTATTTAGGCCGCTTACCACCGTAGCGGCTGCGAGCCTGGCGACGATCGCTGACGCCGAGCGTATCGAGCACGCCGCGGATAATCTTGTAGCGAACACCGGGAAGGTCGCGAACACGACCACCACGAACCAGAACAATCGAGTGTTCCTGCAGGTTGTGGCCTTCACCCGGAATATAAGCCGTGACTTCCTTGCCGTTCGACAACCGCACACGAGCCACTTTTCGCAGAGCCGAGTTCGGCTTCTTCGGAGTCATCGTCTTCACCTGAAGACAGACGCCGCGCTTCTGCGGACAGCCTTCCAGCAGTGGCGTCTTGCTCTTAGTCACCGGCTTTTTGCGTGGCTTGCGAATTAACTGATTGATTGTCGGCATTCTTGCTGACCCTAAGTCACAGACATTTACGTGGTTATAAACATTGGAGAACCAAGCGTTCTCGACGAACCGTCAGTACACACTCAAATCCGGTCCCGCGGGAGCCGGAAATGAGCAAGGGGAAAGGATATCGAGTTCGCCAGCGATCGTCAAACCAACTCGCACGGGCAAACTCTGATCCGTCCCTTATTTTTCCGGGTTGGCTCCGGCTTTGATCGCCCAGAGATGCCCAAATGAACGCAGATACATTACCCCGTTCGAGACGATGGGAGAAGACGACATATCTTCGCCCAGCTGATTCTCAGCGACGATTTCAAATTCCCGCCCCGCTTTGAAGACGGTAATCCGGCCATCCCGCGCCGTCAGGTAGATGTGACCATCGACGTAGACCGGGGAGGCGCGATGTCGCTGGCGGTGCGTTTTCTGCAGGGGATAGACCTCTTCTCCCGAACGAGCTTCGACGCAGAACACGTTGCCGTCCTGGCGACAAATATAGGCCAGCCCGTCGTAAATCAGCGGGGAGGGGACATCTGTCGTCTTATCGGCCCGCCAGAGTTCGAACTTCGGATCGTTGGTGACATTCCCCTTCGAATTGGCGTCGACACAGACAACCGGTCCGTTTTTGGCGGTCGGACAGACGACGACGCCGTCGCCAAACGAAGGCGAAGCCACGAAGCGGAGATAGCGGTTGTAGTTTTCCTCGGGGTTCATGCCGCCGACTCGCCAGATCTCGCTTCCATCTTCCAGCTTGTGAGCTGTCGTGTAGTCGCCGCCGTGAACGATCAGGTATTTCTGGTCATCGTCCTGATACAGGATCGGTGAAGCGTAAGAGTGCGTGTTCTCGTGCGTGGCGTCGCTCTCGCGATTGACCGCGTAGACTTCTTTACCGGTTCGTTTGTCGAGGCAGATAATTTTCGAGAACCCGGTCTCTCCGGAGGACATCGAGCCGTGCATCAGGGCCTGATACAGATAATCCCCGTCCACAACAGGCGTCGAAGACATCCCGAACTGAATGTCGAACTTGCCGTAGCGATCCTGGAGGTTCAACTTCCAGATTTCTCGGCCGTCGAAGTCGTAGCAGGCCAGATCGCCGGTCCCCATGAACGACCAGACGTGCTTGCCATCGGTGATCGGCGAGGGTGACGCCGAGTTGCCTTCATCGCCCCGGGCGACAGAGTTCCCAGTGCCGACCGTACGTCGCCACAATTCCTTGCCCTGGGTGTTGAAGCACATCAGGACCAGTTCCTGAGGCTCCTGAGACGGCACTTTCTCTCCGTCGTCGTTGGTCTCAAACTTTTCAATCGGCGAAGTCAGGAAGATCCGGTCGTTCCAGACAACCGGCGTTGCGCCCGCAGGTCCGGGAAGCGCCACCTTCCAGGCCACGTTCTTATTGTTCTCCCCGGCGAATTCGGTGGGGATTCCGGTCTCGTTCGAGATCCCGTTCTGGGTGGGGCCTCTCCAGCTTGGCCAGTTTTCCGCCATGACCGACTGAGAGAGAAACAGAGTCGAACTCAACGCGAGTTGACAAAGAAACAATGCATTCACTCCACGATGCATATTGGCAGGCTCCTGAGAGGAAAGTCGTTGATCAATGGGGAAGGTTTACGCCGGACGATCGGCGGATTCCAATATGACCGTTGCCGGGAAGATAATCAATTCCATCGCCCGAATTGAATCAGGTCTGCTCGACGGCTTCGCGGTTCGTGATCAACCGGGCGGAACGGTCTCGCGTCCAATAGGTCCAACCCCACTGAAACAGAACGATCAGCCGATTGCGGAACTGCGTAATCTCCATCAGATGGATGAACAACCAGGCCATCCAGGCCAGCCAGCCACTAAGCTGCCATTTCTTCGGTCCGACTACCGCGACCGCGGAATAGCGGCCAATCACGGCCATACTTCCCCGATCCCGGTACTCAAACGGCTTTTCGGTGACCTCAGGATCCCCATAAACCTTTCGGCTGATCCGCCGGGCCACGTACTGTCCCTGCTGAATAGCCACCGGTGCCAGGGCCGGCAGCGGTTGACCATCTTTCGACTGGGCAGCCGCCAGGTCGCCAATCACATAGATGTTTGGGTGCCCCGCAATTGAAAGATCGTGCTGGACGGGAATCTTCCCCGCTCGGGCCGGTTCGACTCCCGTGCTGGCGGCCAGCACTTTCCCGAGAGGCGAAGCGGCCACGCCCGCTGCCCAGATCACGTTGCTTGTCACCAATGTTTCGTAGCTGTCTTTTCCGGTTTGAATGACCAGATGATTCGGATGAATCTCCGTCACCATTCCATTGGTCACCAGTCGTACGTTGAGACGTTGCAGCGCCTCACGAGCCTTCCTGATGAGCGGCTCCGGATACATTCCCAGCGGTTCTTTTCCCGCTTCGCAAAGCACGATCTTCAATTCGCACGGATCGATCCCCGGGAAGTCGTTTCGCAGCAGATAGTGACCGAGCTCAGACAATGCCCCGGCCAGTTCCACACCGGTCGGCCCGGCTCCGATAATCGCAAAGGTCAGTGCGGACTTCCGTATCGCCGCGTCGGTTTCCATGGCGGCTCGTTCGAATGCCGCCAGAATCCGATTGCGAATCGTGGTCGCATCTTCAACCGTCTTCAGTCCGGGAGCCAGCCTGGCCCACTCGTCGTGCCCGAAGTATCCGTGAGTCGAGCCTGCGGCTACGACGAGCGTATCGTAACCGAACGCTTCCCGGGCCGTGGTAACGGTTTTCTCGCGGGCGTCGATACTCTCCACTTCGCCCAGAACGACCCGGCAGTTCTTCTGACGGCGAAGGATTGCCCGCAGGGGCGAGGCGATGTTCGCTGGAGACAAATCTCCCGTGGCCACCTGATATAGCAATGGCTGAAACAGATGGAAGTTGCGGCGATCAATCAGCGTGACTTCGACAGGAACCTTCTTCAGGGCCTGTGCGCAAGCAAGACCGCCAAATCCTCCGCCGATGATGACGACGCGATGAGCCCTGCTCATGCCTGCCCTTCTTTGTCTTGTGTCAGCTGCTCTTTCGTGTTCCGGAACGTTTCTTCTTCGCGATCAACCCCTGCAGCGTCTTCAGATTCACGGCGTCCATCTCAACACCGTCCCGCTTTTCTTTCTTCGTCTCCAGATACATCGGCAATTCGTCGAACCGCGGGTCATTCACCAGATGCCGAAACGGTTCCAGGCCGAGATGTCCTTCACCAATGTGGTCGTGTCGATCCACTCTACTGCCGCACGGCTTCTTGCTGTCATTAATATGAAAGGCCCGGATCCGATCAAGGCCGATCACGTCATCAAATTCCTGAAACGTCGACCGATATTCCTCCTCGGTCCCGATCGGATAGCCGGCGGCGAAGATATGGCACGTGTCGACGCACACGCCGAGCAATTCCGGCTGCTTGACGCGATCGATGATTTCCCGCAGATGCTCAAATCGATGGCCGAGGCACGTTCCCTGCCCCGCCGTCGTTTCCAGCCACAGTTCGGTCCTGAACCCTTTGGTCGCTTTGTGAACCTGATCGATTCCTTTGGCAATGCGTTTCAGTCCGCCCGCTTCTGTGTCCTCGACAAAGCTTCCCGGATGCATCACCACGCCTGACAGCCCCAGAGCTTCGGCTCGTTCCAGTTCGATGATCATCGCATCGCGGGACTTTTCGAAGAGCTCCACGTTCGCGCTACCGAGATTGATCAGGTAGCTGTTGTGGGCGCAGCACGATTTCAGCCCGGCCTTTTCTACGGCCGACTTGAAGCGTTCCGCATCTTCATCGGTCAGCGGTTTGGCCCGCCACTGGTTGTTGTTCTTGGTAAAGATCTGGACCGTCTGCATGTCCAGCTGAGCGGCGGCATCGGCGGCTTTGTAGTAGCCGCCCGCTATTGAGAGGTGAGATCCGAATAAGGGCATGTCTGAACCGGTCAACCGAGAAGAAACATCGAGCAGCCAGCCGTGAAACCATGACTGGAGAACAGGACGTTACAGTATCGGTTGAGCCGGTGTTTGTCACCGCAGCCCGCAGATTCCCGGGACACGTTAACGCTCAGACCTGCGGCGGGGAGCGAAACGAATTCATGGAGAACAGTTGCGTTTCGCTGAAAATCGACGTGTCGTCGAGTTCATCGGGAACGGAGCCGTTGTCGACCGTCTTCGGTTTGGTGTCGGTGTCGGTCGTGGTGGTCAGAATGGCGGTCAGGAGAGGATCGAGGTGGCGTTCCCGAATCATCTGGATTCGCTCAGCTGGATCCATGCCCGAGGCGGGGACCAGGGGGGCGGAGACTCGACTTGAGATCTCGTGCACCTGATCGATGATGCGGAAGAAGGCTTCAATGATATCGACATCCCATTGCGAGCCCGCTCCCTCGCGAAGAATCCGTTCGGCGTTCTCGGCTGGCATGCCTTTGCGGTACGGTCGATCGCTCGTCATCGCGTCATAGGCGTCGGCTACGGCCAGGATGCGGGCCGCGAGCGGAATCTCATAATCACGAAGTTGATGGGGATACCCCTGCCCATCCCATGATTCATGGTGGTGAAGCACGCCGGGCAGGACATGTTTAAGCTGGCTGAGATGCTTCAGGATCTCGAATCCGAAGACCGGGTGCTGCTTGATCTCTTCAAACTCGTCCGCCGTCAGTCCGCCGGGCTTCTGCAGCACTTCGTCGCGCACGCCGATCTTGCCGATGTCGTGCAGCAACCCGGCCAGATAGATCTTCTCGCATTCCTGATTGCAGAGACCATGCTCCTTCGCAACGGCCCGCGCGATCTGGGCAACGCGATCACTGTGACCCCAGGTATAGCGATCTTTCGTGTCGATCGTATTCACCAGCGAACGTACTGTGCCGAGCAGCAGATCCTGTTGCTCCTGCAGCAGTCGTCGGTTGTGGGCCTGCGTGGCCAGTATGCTGGCAGCAGACTCCATAACCAGAGCGGTGCGATCGTTGAAACGCCGTTCAGAGGAATGCAGCTCCCAGACGTACTCATCGGCATCGTCCTGACGCGGCGAACTGATCGCGATCAGCCAACCGAAGCTCCGTCGCGAACAAATCGCCGGAACAATGACCACGCCCTGGGAGTGCCCCTGAGGGCAAATGGATAACTGGCGAACCTGCTGGTCGATATAGGTTTCACAAACGGCGTTCACACCGGCCAGCTCAAGCAACCGGGTAACATCCGTGGCATGAATCGGCTTCTCGCCAATCTGATAGATCTGTTGTAATTCTTCTTCGTCCTCTGTGGGAGGCGTCCTTAGAACGAGAACAAGCGACTCGGCTCCAGTGAGCTGATTCATTCGCTTCAACGCCTGAATCGCCGAGTTTGTCAAGCCACACGTGTCGTCGCGAAAGGCCAGTTGATCGACCAGTGTCCGGAACCAGCTCAGTTCCTCAAAATCGATCGACGCCTGTTCCGAATACTGCTCGAGTAATCGCATCTGGTGGCGATTCGAACGATGAAGATCAGTCTGCCTCCTCAGAAGATCGACAACGTGTGGCAGGCTTCGAATGCACTCTTCTGACAGAAACCCCACCGCAATTCGGCGGATCGATCCGCGCGGGCTGTGCAGTGGAATCAGGACAAGCGATTTTCTTTCTTCCAGTGCAATGGCGTCGGCGGCAATGTCGGGTCCACACTGGTCGAGATGAAGTCGAGCGGCGGCCAGCTGATCCGCAGACCAATCCATGCTGACATCCTCTGTCCGTCGCCAGTGTTGTCGCCATTCATAAATCTGGAATCGAGCATCATAAGCCTGGCTGATCCAGCCCAGGCAATACTCGGAATCTCTCCAGGGAATTTGGAGCCCCTGAAGGCCGGTTCGATTCGACGAGATTGAATGATTCACAGCAAAGTTCCCCAGCCTGCGAAGATCGAGTGCCCCAAATCGGTGAAAAGCTCCGACGGACTCCCGTCAGCTCGACCCGTATCGTTTGTGTTCAGGCTGCCGCACAACAGCACTACAAACCTATGTCGCGGAAACACGGGTTAAGCAGAAATGCAAATGCAATCTCGCCTGGCAGGCAAAACACTGACGCGGGTTATACCGATTTTGCAGGGGGATTCACTGCGGGATCGGCCGAGGTTGAATTCCTGTCCACCATGAAAGCCTGCCGCCTGCCCCCAAAGCGATCGGAGCGTGTGGAAATAGCAGCAGCTACAGGGTTTACGGCCGTATACCAGAAATCGGTCCGGTCAAGCGCATAGAAAAGGACTGCTCTCGAACACGTCGAGTGCAGTCCTGTCTACAAGTCTTCGGTCAGCCGAGAGCGACCATTAACACCAGTCGACGACTGTGTCTTCTCCTGCGTAGGAGGTTTCTTCTCCGGCACGCGAACGGGGCTGAGTCACCACTCGGTTCACAATGCCATCGATTCCCAAAGCACAACGGACGTAGTCGCTCAAATCGAACTCAGCGTCGTCCGTTCGCATCGTCCCTTCCAGACAGAGCGAACTGTTGCCCAGGCGGCGGACCACGAGGCTGTCGAAATCCAGACCGGCCAGTGAGTTCAGATGCGTCGCCAGTTCCTTCTCGATGCAATAAGCACCAGAAGATTCGGCACTTCGCGTGCCCCGAGCATTCTCGCCCGTCGTCCACTCAGTCACGTACTCAGACTTCAACTTTTTACTTCTCATAGCGGAACTCCCTTGCCGCGCCAGGCGGGCAGTCGTATCGATACTCCTACATATTACGAAAGCTGATTCTGACCGCCAAGATCCAATTGCTCTTCTTATTCAAGATTTCAGAAAGTGAACAACTACTGAACACGCGTGGCTCAGCGTAATCACCGAGAAAAGCCTATTGACTCTGCTGGTACCAGCGAATCAGGGCCCGAAACGGGTGGGTAAAGTCACTCGGAGATTCTTCGACCCAACGAGCGACCTCAGCTGGATCCATGAAGCGATACTCCAGAATCTCGCGTGGGTCGGGGGTCGGCTTCGCATCGGTCCTGCAGCCGAACAGCACGGTGTGCTCGTAACCGACGTCGGGTCCGGCAAAGATCTTGTGCATCCGGAACAGCGTCCCGTCCAGAGCCAGTTCTTCGTGGAGCTCCCGCTGGGCGGCTGGTTCGTAATCTTCTCCCGCACTGACATGCCCGGCCGCCGAAGAAGTCCAACGCAGTGGTTCCTCTTCTTTCTCGGCCGTCCGCTTATGGATCAGCAGTTGCCCCGTGGAATTGAAAACCCAGATATGGGTCGCCCGATGCAGATGTTTCCCGCCATGAACGACGCTCCGCGGCGCACTTCGCAGAACGTTGTCCTGAGGATCGACAATGTCGAACCACTCTTCCCCGGTTTGGCGGTCACACTCGGACATCTCACTCCCCCTCGCCGTGCGCTTCGACGTTGCCTTCCGTCTTCAGCGTCGCCAGATAGGAGACGAGATCGCGAACCTCCGCCTTGGACAACTGCTTGATCAGATCGGCCGGCATCCCCGATTTCCCGGGAGCCCGATCTTCAATGTCGTCCTGCGGAATGCGAACGATCTCGCCCAGCGGCTTGACCAGCGTCACCATTTCGTCGGTCTCCTCGCGAATGATTCCGGAGATCACCTTCCCTTCGATCGTGACAATCAGCACGGTCTCGAAACCTTTGGCGATCTTCGCGTCGGGATTCACAATCGATTCGAGCAGATAGCTTCGATCATACTTTTTGCCGGCTGCCGAAAGGTCCGGCCCCACGCCGCCCCCCTGCCCGTTCACGACGTGGCAACGGCGGCACGAGGCGGCTGCATTGCCGAAGAAGATGCTCTTCCCCCGCTCCGCATCGCCCCCTTCGAGGCAAACACGATACTCGCTCATCAGATCGCCGGTGCTCTGCTCGACCCTGACCTCGGCGAGCAACTTCTCAAGTTCGGTCCCGCGGACCGCTTCCGCGGCGTTCATCACATCGAGATGCAGAGCCAGCGGGAGCGACCCCGATTTCACCTTCTTGAGCAGATCGCTAAGAATCGACTCGGCATCGGCCTGACTCAAGCGCTGCAGTTGACCAATGGCCGACTGTTGCTCGGAGACCGAGCCCTTTTCGATCGCCGATCGCAACAGCTCTGTTGCCTGAGGATACTGCCGAGCCACAGCAATCTCGCGAGCCGCACTTCGCAGTTCCGGCTTCCCGGCTTTCAACAGCTTGGCGACGACCAACTCGGCTTCAGTCGGTGCAATTCGATCGAGCCCTTTCAGAGCGGTGATTCGCAACTGCACATCGGCCGAGTCGTTCAGAGCATACTCCCGCAATCGAGGCTGCGAGGAAGCAACCTTCAGCTCGGCGGCCAGTCGCACGGCCTGCTTCTGCACGTCGGGTTTACCAGCGAACAGCTTCTCCAGTGAAGGCGCCACCACCTCGGCGAGACCTTCGGTCGAAGCAGCCGGACGTGGTCGATACTGCCCGGTGACGGCATCGAGTTCACTGCCGGTTCCCCAGTTGCTCATCGCTTCCAGAGCCTGCACCCGCAGCTTCTGATCAACCTCGGCGTCGAGAGCGATCTCGAGCAGCCTCTCGAAGTTGCCCCGCTCGCCGACCAGATAGTTGGCGTTAATGACACGCCGCATCAGAGCATCATCGGTCAGCTTCGGTCGCGACAACCTGGCGAGAGCCGGCAAAGCCTCTTCGATCAGCTCATCGTGAATACCGCGAGCCGCTTCGAGCACGACCTTCGCGTTGTCGTCATTCAGAAACTTCGCGATCGCCGGAGACTGCAGCCGACGCAAAGCGACCACAGTCGCGAGGCGGCCAGCCGGTCCCGCGTTCGTCGTGGTGAGCGAATCGATTGAGAATCCGTCGGCCTCCGCGATGCCCACCAGCCCCATCGCCACGGCGTGACGAATGACTTCGTCTTCGGCAGCGCGAGCATCGGCCAGTTTGAGCAACGGCCGCAGTCCGCTCTTCAGTTGGAGCTTGCCGGTCGCGATGGCAGCGGTATAGGCCACGCGGGCATCCTTGTGTCCCAGCAGCTTCACGACCTGATCATCCGCCACATGAGCCCGGCTGTCGCCGATCACTCGCAGAGCCTGGGCGATCAGCGGGGCGTTGTTGCCCTTCAGAACGGAAGCGATCGGCTTCAGAACGTCGGCATCACCCGACTTGCGGGCAATTTCCCACAGCCCCCACAGGGCATGTCGACGAGCCGCTTCGGATTTGCCGTTCAACGCGACATCAACCAGCACCTTCCGGGCATCTTTCTCGGCGAGCGCGATCTGACTTCGCTGCCGCACGCGGCGATCGGCATGATCGAGCAATTTGGCGAGCTCTTTCGGCGTGCGATCCGAGAATCCTGTCTTGAACAGTTCCGCCACTTCCTGACCGGCTGTCGTCAGCTGTTTGTCTTCCATCACCTGCCGGTAGATGCGACCCTTCTGAATGCCGTCCCAGCCGTTCACCCAGTCGGAGAAGTAGAGCTGACCGTCGTAACCGAAGTCGACATCGGTCACGAGCGTCTGCCACAGGTATTCATGGGAATCGACGAGCTTGAAACCGGCTCCGTCCGGCTCGTTGGCGAACGAACGGATCCCGCTGTTCGCCGCCTGACCCCGGAAGTCGGCCATGAAGAAGTGCCCTTCATACCGCTCAGGCAAACCGACGCCGTAATAAGAGGTCAGACCGGAGGGGCCATCGCCCAGATTCGCGATCGGCGGCAGAATGAAGGCCGGCTGAACGGCGGTCGTTTCATCATCGGCCTGATACGGATACCACATCCGCTCGCGATTCCACGGGCCGCGATCGTCCAAATACTGATAGTACATCCGCCAGCCGGAGTCGGAGCCTTCCGCGACATAGACCCAGCGCGCCTTGTCGCCGCTGTCGGAGTTATTGTCGCCGGTAAACAACCGGCCTTCGTCATCAAACGCCAGCTCCTGCGGATTCCGCAATCCGTAGGCGAAGACTTCAAGATTGGAACCATCCCGCTCGCACCGGAAGACGGCTCCGGTATCGGGCTTCACGAGCGTGCGGCCATCCGGCGTTTCGACGTTGTAACCCCGGTCGCCGATGCTGAAGTAGATCCGCCCGTCCGGCCCGAGAGCCAGGCCGTGCATGTCGTGTCCGCGAAATGCGAACCGCACCCCGAAGCCGGTATAGAGTGCATTGTAATCGTTGGCGACGCCGTCGTTATCGGTATCGGCCAGCTTCCAGAGTTCGGGAATGCAGGTGTAGTAGACCGAACCATCGAAGGCGAGCACGCCCGCTCCGGTGCCGGCGACCAGATCGTTAAAGCCTTCCGCGAAGACGGTCGCGGTTTCATAGCGTCCGTCGCCGTCGCTGTCGGTCAGCTGGCGAATGCGATCGTGATTCGCGGTCCATTCTTCCTGCAGTTCCGGATGATGCTTGATCATATACGCCCGACGATCTTCGACGGTGAGCGCTTTCAGATCGTCCATCAGCCAGTACATATGGCCGCGATTGTCCTCGACCCCCTTCTTCTGCCGGAAGGTCTCGCAGACGTAAATTCGCCCCTGTTCGTCGAACGCGAACGCAACCGGATTGGCCACATTCGGCTCGGCGGCCACCAGTTCAACGGCCGTCGACGGAGCCAGACGGAACGAATCGATCGCCTGTTTGCCCTCAGCCGAAGGCCCTTCAATCTGAGGCTGAAACACCGGATCGGCTGCCTGAGCAGCCACGGTCAGGACTACAGGGAGACACCACGAAATTAATTCACCCAAACGCATTCAACACCCTCATGCGGAAACCGCTTCAAAACCATAAGCCACGATGAACTCGCGGAGTTATTTGATCGTTTCTTTCCAGTCACGCCACAGCCACCGCATTTCATCCGGGAAGATCGCCCCGGAATGCTTGCGGTTGTGAGCGCCGTCGCCATACACGAAATGATAGTCGTAATTCTTGAACTTCAGAGCAGCCGCCATCTGCAGATTGGAGAGCGGCCAGTTGCCGTGCTCGTTGTCGAGATCATTCGAACCATCCTGCAGATGAATCCGGATCGGCTTGTTCTCGGTCTTGCGAATCAACGCAGGATAGACATGCCCGCCGCGGATGTTCGTAAAGCTGCCGATGTGACTGCTCACCTTGTGGAAGTAGTCCGGGCGTTCCCAGGCGACGGTCCAGGCACAGATCCCGCCAGAGCTGGCTCCGCAGATCGCCCGGCCTTCGGCCTGATCGGTCAGTTTGTAGTCTTTGGCCAGCAGGGGCAGCATTTCATCGATGACAAACCGGGCATAATCGTCGCTGAGCGTATCGTACTCAAAGCTGCGGTTCCGGCTCGGTTTCTGGCCTTCCTTCTTCGCCGGGAATTCCCCCGGGTTGATGAACAGCCCAATCGTGACCGGCATCTCGCCTGTGTGAATCAGATTGTCGAAGACATTCGTCACCCGCACCTGACCATTCGGATTGCAGTAGGCCCAGCCGTCCTGAAAGACCATCACGCAGGCCGGTTGGGAGCCGTCGTATTGAGCCGGGACATAGACCCAGTAATCGCGAACGGTGCCTTCGAAGACCTTGCTGTCGGAGAAGGAATGCTTCGCCAGCTCTCCCTTCGGGACGCCCGGCTGCGGATAGGAATCGGGGCCGAGGATGTAATCATCAGCCGCATGAACCGCCGAAGCGGTGATCAAAGCCAGAAACAGAACAAGCGAGAATCTCATCGAGGCTACTCCGGAGTTTCTACGTCAACTAGAGAGAGGAAGGCACCATACGCAGGTCGACCCGCTGAATTTCAGCCGGCTCTGCGGAGGCGATCGAGTGTTTTCTGCGAAAGCCACCAGCCGGCGATTCCGCCGGGCACCAGGGTCAGCAGGCCGAAAAAGACGAACCAGCGCGGCGCGGGGATTTCCGACAGCATCGTAACGGCCATGAACACGAAAATGCCCCCCAGCACGACACAGCAGAAGGTTCCCTGCGAAGCACCGATGACTCCCGCCACCAGGCATCCGCTGCAGATCCCGAGAGCCCAGGCGGCAATCACCCACAGAAATGCGGAAGCCGGGGCTTCGAACAGGACCTGTTCCATCTGCGTTTCGTCCTCGAAATCGAGTTCCGTCAACGCGGGATAGATTTCGTGGCCGACTGCTTCGACCGAGCCGACCACGATCGCCCCGGCTGTCAGTCCAAACACAATCGCCACAAGATTGCGGAAGTGGGGGGAATCCGGGAGTGATACGTCCATGAGCTCTTCAGCAGCGTTACGGAAAAACAGATGTTCTTTCTTGGATCATCCTCCTTTCCTACCTAAGATGCAAGTTCACCTTGCCGTCATTCGCTGGTCCGCATTCCGCAACCACTTGACTGTTCCCCACTTAGACAGGGCATCGCTCATGATTTCCGCTTCGGTTCGCGCGTTCTGCATCGTCTTTTCCCTCGGCTGCCTCGTCGCCGCGACTGCTGCTGAAACCTCAGCCGCCGATCGCAAGTCGTCTCTGCCCCGGCCTGACGAAACGGTCGACTACAAGACCACGCCTCAGGGCAAACTGCAGCTGCACATCTTCAAACCGAAAACCGAATCTTCGTCGCCGCAGCCGGCGATTGTCTTCTTCTTTGGCGGCGGCTGGGTCAGCGGATCGCCCTCGCAGTTCTACCCGCATTGCCGGCATCTGGCCGATCGGGGCATGGTCGCCATCGCTGCCGAGTACCGCATCAAGAACAAGCACGAGACGACCCCATTCGAGTGCGTCGAAGATGGCAACTCGGCTGTTCGCTGGATTCGCGAGCATGCCGCCGATTATCAGATCGATCCGAAGCGAGTCGCCGCCGGGGGAGGCTCAGCCGGCGGACATGTCGCCGCCTCAACCGCCACGTTGAAGGGATTCGACGCCGCCAGCGAAGACAGGAGCATCTCCTCGCAGCCGGACGCGCTGGTCCTCTTCAATCCCGTCGTCGATACCACGGACAAAGGCTGGGCGGCCGGCAGCCGAAAACTGGGCGATCGAGCCGAGGAGCTTTCTCCGCTGCAGCACATTCACGAAGAGACGCCGGCAACGATCATCTTTCACGGCACTGGCGATACGACCGTGCCGTTCGAGAACGTGGAGCGGTTCTGTGAAGCGATGAAGAAGGCGGGGCACCGCTGCGAACTGCACGGCTACACCGACCGCCCGCACGGATTCTTCAACTACGGTCGCAGCAAGGAAGACTATCAGGACACAGTCGAGAAGATGGATCAATTCCTCGTCTCGCTCGGCTGGCTGGAAAAGCAGTAAGCCGGCCCGTTCAATCTGCGTTGGGAAACAGTTGACGCGCCTGTTCGATCTCTCCCCGGATCAGATGCGTATGGATCTGGTCCAGGAGCTTGTCGGGCATCTCGCCGGTTCTTCGGAGTTCCAGCAGTTGTTGCGGCAGCCGCAGGTCAGCGGGGCTTGCGGTGAAGCTGTCCTGTCGGGATCGCTTCCACGACTGCAGAACTTCCAGATCCCGGTAGCCGATTTCGACACTCGGCTCGATCTGCGTTCCTTCACCCCAGTCGTTCCAGGTCGCGATCTGGATCAACTCCGGCGACATCGCAAGGGCCTGTCGGAAGGTGGTTTGAAACGTGCGGCCGGAGGCATCGTCGATACGCCCCCAGCTCTCGTGCACGCCCGCTTCAGCGTAGATATCAACGAACCTCGGGAATGCGACCGGAATCCGATGCGGCCAGTCGCGGGAGGTGTTCTCGAAGCGTTCAATCGCCTTCAGCCCCTGCTGCGGCAACGGCCAGTCGAAGGCCCCGACAGCCGCTGCCCGGCGATGGTTCTGACTGAAATATGCAATCGGCATCTCGACCGACTGCAGACAGACCGACCACTCATCGTTGGTGAGCCCCGACTGTCCGAACGACAGCAACACCGGTTTACCGTCGAGCCGAACGTAGTTGTCGAGCTGGAACCACTTCTCGGTCAGCCAGCGAATTTCGCCGGCGGCATGCGACACCCGCTCGCTCTCTTTGAGCCGCCCCTCTTTCACCAGAGCGGGGATCGTCTGGTCTTCGTAGCAGATCACGACGCCGAGTTCCGCTTTTCGAGCCGCCTCGATCAGCAGTTCGGTATTCCGATGCAGCTGCGCGTAATCCCAGAGATCGGTGCGACCGTACCAGTCGACGATGACGCCATCGATCCCCGACAGCTTCATCAACGCAGTCTGGTACTCGAGCACATCAGGATCGGCAGAGTCGTACGGACCGATCAGCGGGTAATACTTTGAAGCGATTTGACGCTTTCCGTTCTCCGTCGTCTCCGGATCGAAATGATTCATCGTCCAGTGCCAGCCCCAGCTCTCACTGAACGGCTTCGCCTGATACCACGGCATGTAATGGACGAGAAACTGTGGCCCCGGTTCGGCTGCGCGGCAGAGCATCGGGAAGCAGGACAACAGGGCCACGATCAGCAAAAGTCTGAACTTCATGGAGCGATTCCCGATTGTCTTGGTTATCAGTGGAGAGGCGACGAACTCATCCCTGAACCTGCAGGTCGCCCGCCAGCATCCGATCGATCAACTGCATCACGCCGGCTCCCCGTTTATGGTCCATCACCAGATCGGCCATTTCCTTCACGGCTGGCAACGCATTGGCGACCGCGACGGAGAGTCCGCAGAATTCAAAGAGACTCTCATCATTCTCGGCATCTCCGACGCCGACCGTGTTCCAGGCCGTACACCCCAGTTGATCCAGAGCCACCCGCAGACCGGTCGCCTTGTTGACGCCGGTCGGGAGGACCATCACGTCCGCTTTGTTGAAGATGACCTGGAGTTAGAGATTCAATTCGTGAATCGTCTCGAACATGATCTCGTGATCGGGCACCCTGCCGGCGATGATCACGCGACCAGGAGCCAGATTCCTCAGGCCGCGTTCCCGCAGTCGAGCCACATACTCCGGCGGCGGGGGTGCAGCCAGAGTTGTCTCCACGCCCGTAGCGGGGTCGAACAGCAGGGCTCCGTTTTCGAGCACCGCCAGATCAAACAGGTCGAGATGGGCAAAGTCGCCCTGCAGCGATTCCAGCTGCCGCCCACTGACGAGCACGAGCTTTCGGCCCGACTCTTTGAGCTGCCGCAGACTCTGCAGCGTTGCCTCATCGACCCGACTGTCGTGGGCGATCGTTCCGTCGTAATCGGTCGCAAGAACCTGAAAATGCATTTCACAGCACCAGACAAAAAGATGCCGTGACCCGAGCAGCGAAGTCCTCCGGCTTAATCACTTGTTGAAATTCGATTCTCGAAATTCGATTACTCGGCGGCAACCTTCTGTGTGTCGCGCAGTTCGTCCATCAGGTCGAACAGAACCTCAGTGATCCGTTCAGAAGCATCGAGCTGAACGCGGTTGGTTCCCATCCACGTTTCGTAGCCACCCAGCTCGTGTTGTTCCGGCGTCGGCAGATAGCCATACGCACCGTTGGCCAGTTCAATCGTGAACGTGTCTGCAAACGGCGACTTCTCTTTGAGCTCCAGGCCGATCTCGGCGAACGTCTCGAAGGGGATCGCCGGAATACTCAGATCGCCAATGCGAATCACCTGCAGGAGAATGTCGCTGGAGTCCGGGCCTTCGAGCAGCTTCTGAACGCGGCCGGCATAAGTTCGCTCGTGGCGATGGTAGACCACTTTGTCTTCCGGCTGCTCCATAATCTCCGCGAAATACTTCTGCATCGCCTCATCCGGTTTACGATGCTTGAGCGTCAGTTCGCGCGTCGCGACCCCGAGCGGCACCCAGTCCTGATATTCCAGATCTTTCTGGGCGTCGTAGACACGTTGAGCGAGCAGCTCGCCTACCTTTGTCATCTGCTCGTAAGGTTCCTGACGCGGTGACTTCTCGCGGAAGTTGATGTTGTTGATATCCCCGCTCGTTCCGTTCGACATCATGCCGACGAACCGGGACTCGGGATGAGCGGCTCCCAGCAGTTTCGCAATCCGGCGGGAGAAGACGCCGAAGTAATCGGCCGAGACTTCGCCCCTTCGCACCCCGCCGACATAATGCAGCGAGTAATTCGCCAGCAACGACAGCGGCTCTCCGTCGACCGTCTGCACGCTGATGAACGAAACTTCCGGATCAATCGGGCCGGCGGGACGAACGAGCGTCGCCGATCCCCGGGACGGGTTCATCCGCACCTTGTCCATTCCACCAAACGGATTCTTCAGCTGCTCCGGATCGGTGGTGTACCAGCGGCGGTTGAAGACTTCTCTCGGTTCATCGACAGAACCCCAGCCAATCCGAGCCGGCACCTGATTGACGAGGGCCCGGCGAACGCCATCTGCAATGCGACGGACAAGAAACGGACGATAGTTCTCACTGGTGGCGGGCGTCGCTGAATGGGTATGCGTTCCGGCGATCAAAATGTTCTCTGCCGGGATATCGGTTTCGTCGGCGATCAACTGCCGCGCTTCATCGCACACGTCCCGGGCGATATACAGAATGTCGCAGATCACGAAAGCGACCTTCGTGGAACCGTCGTTCAGAACCAGACAGCGGGCGTGCAGTTCGTCGTGAATGTTGGTCGCCGGCTCGGGAGCCCAGCCCCCCACCACGGGTTCGCCGAGTGGTGGCGTGATATTGCTCGTCGCGGATCCGGCAAGAAACTGTTTCTTGCCCTCGGCATCGGCCGCGGGGAGAGTTGCGGGAAAGCAGACCAGGAGAGTCAGCAGCAGCATCCGTTTCGGAGAGAACATGGCAGCCCTTTCGCGTGAGGAAAGCATGAGGAGATTGCCGGCAGGTCGTTATACTCTGTCATTTCCACAGCGGCGGAACAAGCGACGGGCCGCTTTTTTGCCCGACCGATCTCAAACCTCTTGAACGAATTCCTCCATGGATGAACTGAACGCCTATCACGAAGCGGGACACGCGGTGATGGCCTGCCTGCTTGGCGCTCGAGTGGAGTCGATGACCATCGATCCCGACTGGGATGACGGCCCCGAACGCTACGGCGATGTCACAATCTGCTGGCCCGATGGCCCGTTGACGAAGAGTGGCGTCGAACATCGCGTGAAGGTCGCGCTGGCCGGTCCGGTGGCCGAGATGATCTATCGTCAGGAACCCTTTCACCCCGCCGTCGTTCCGGAATGGGCGATGGACTGGCGGGACGCCTGGCGGTGGGCGGGAAAGCTGTTCAAGGAGGATCGCCCCCGCATGCAGTACATCGAACAGACGGCCCTTGAACTCTATCGGTTCTTCGACAGCGACTCCGGCTGGGCGGCGACCGCGGCTCTGGTTGATCACCTCGTGGCGCACGAGACGCTTGAGGCCGAGGAGATCATGGATATCATGGCGGACTGGCTCTGAACTTTTCTTCCCCATCGAAAGGCCACTGATGAGAACGTTCTCCCGCATCCTGCTCGTCGCGCTTCTGTTCTCGCTGGGTGCGCATTCGCTCTCGGCCGCCGAAGTCGTCACGCTACTCGGCAACGGAACACCCGGCTACAGCGGCGACGGTGGAAAAGCCGAGCAGGCGACATCGAATGAACCGTTCGGCGTGGTCGTCGGCCCCGATGGGGCTCTGTATGTCTGCGAAACCAAGAATCACGTGGTCCGCCGCATCGACCTGAAGACGAACAAAGTGACCACTGTCGCGGGAACCGGCAAATCGGGCTACTCGGGCGATGGTGGACCGGCGACGAAGGCCCAGTTGTTCGAGCCTTATGAAGTTCGTTTCGACAAACAGGGGAACATGTACTTTGTCGAGATGATGAACCACATCGTGCGGAAGGTCGATCGCGACGGAACGATTTCGACAGTCGCCGGAACGGGCCAGAAAGGATTCTCCGGCGATAACGGACCGGCCACGAAAGCGAAGTTCGACCGTCCGCACTCCATCGATTTCGATGACGCCGGCAACCTCTACATCTGCGACATCTCGAATCATCGCCTTCGCAAAGTCGATGCAAAGACCGGCAACGTCACAACGATCCTGGGCAATGGCCAGAAGAAACCGTTGCCAGCCGACGCGACGCTGGGGCCGATTCCGGTAAGCGGTCCCCGGGCTCTCTTCTTTGATGGCGAGTCGATGTGGCTGGCGTTACGGGAAGGGAACGCGGTTTACAAGATTGATCTGCAAACCGAACAGATCACGCACGTCGCCGGCGTGGGCGGAAAGAATGGGTACAGCGGTGATGGAGGCCCGGCAAGGCGAGCGCGTCTTGCAGGGCCCAAAGGGATCGCTGTCGACAGTCGCGGAAACGTGATCATCGCCGACACCGAGAGCCACACCATCCGCTGGATTGATGCGGAAACCCGCATCATCACCACACTGGTCGGCAACGGACAGAAGGGCGACGGCCCCGATGGGAAACCGTCCACTTGCCGCTTAAACCGTCCGCACAGTGTCTGTTTTGGCCCCGATGACGAAGTCTATATCGGAGACAGCTCCAACCACCGAGTCCGGGTCTGGCGTCCGTAAGGTCCGAAAGCGAAAATCGATGCCGGAATTGCTTCACCCTTCCTTGTACGATTCTGACCAGAGTCCTCCGCTCAACTCGCTATCTTCTTCCGGAAACGCGTAGTGGACAGCCGCGACGGCGCCAATCACGATCGGAATGGGAAGCAACGAGAGCAGAGTAACTCCGATGTCATCGCTCAGGATCCCGGCAGCGAACTGGTCTCCGACACTCGACTCCCTGGCGGTGGTTAAAAGAAACTGTGTCACTGATCCCGCTGCTTCACCAAGCAGGGTCGCCGATTGCCATTTCATATCATGACTCCTTCCTAAATCTGTGCTTTAGAAAACTCGCTGTGATTCGGTTTGCGACGCCTCGTGGATGACATGAATATGTGCGGCGGAGCGTTGTTTCTATCGAACAGCCTCGACGGCTCGGGAGATCTGCTGCGGTTCGGCGTGAACCGGGGCTCCGGAGATGCCGTTAAAATCACCCCGTAAGGCCTTCAAGGCGTAGCGTTCTTCTTCAATCTCGGCCTGAGTCCGGAACCCCATCCGTCGAAAGACCGGCAGCGGCGGGCACCAGCCCTGGATCGCATGCTGCAGGAGGAAGCCCGTAACAACGGCCGGTAGCGCATAAAAGCGACGATTCACGGTCGCCCCCAGGCCCAGTCCGATGAGCGACAAGGTAGCCGCATTGGCTTCCAAGGTGCGCTCGATATCCCATTCTTCATCGAGTTCACGCAGACGGCGGGCGATGGCCCCCGGCCCGCCGGCGGCACACCGTGCGACATTCTGCTCCATCTGCCGTCGGATTTCGGCATTCACTTCGTCCGATGTATGAGCCGGCACTCGACCAACTGTCGATGGAATCATGATCTCGCTCCTACCTCAATTATGTACGGTCGTCGGACAGTGAAAAGGGGATTATCCATACACGGTCTCCGCGTCACTGTGACTACTCATTCGTTTGGCAAGAAATCGACTGCGCGGAAGCCCGGGAACATCCTGCAAATTCAGTTCCACATCCTGCGGGGGAATCTCCCGTTGAATTCCCTGCAAGAAAATTTTCCACGACGAGCTTCATCATCTGCCCTCCCGGACACCGATGTCCCTGTGCGGGAGACGAGAATTCTTCGAAAACCCCAGTCGTCCACGATCGACCAGTCTTGATCTTCGCTGGGCGATTGCTTTCTGAGATGCCGCAATGATCAGTTTGCGAGCAGCAGCGAGGCTCGTGGCGAGTCCGATGTCATCGAACTGAAATCCGGGTTGTTCTTCGGCCCAGTCAGACACGATTGCTCGATTCCGCTCTCCTGACACGAAGCTGCTCCGACCACCCTGATTTTGCGGTATACCGTTTGCGAGAGGTTCCGGGAGACGAGGCAGAGTCCGTCCATACCCAGATATCTCACCGGGAATCCCCCGACAGGGAGTTCAAGAATGAGTCTCAAGCTCAAACCGATCAGTAAACAGGTCATTGTCGTTACCGGCGCGTCCAGCGGAATTGGTCTGGTCACGGCTCGGATGGCAGCGGAACGAGGAGCATGTGTTGTTCTGGCCGCCCGGAATGCGGAAGTTCTACAGGAGCTCGAAGATGAAATCTGCCAGCGGGGTGGTTCGGCTATTGCCGTCGAAACCGATGTCGCTCAGCGGGATCAGGTCGAAGCGCTGGCCCGGGCCGCTCTCGCGAAATACGGCCGTATCGATACCTGGGTCAATAATGCGGGACTGTCGATCGTCGGCCGGCTGAGAGACATCCCTGAGGAAGATTTGCGGCAGCTGTTCGATATCAACTTCTGGGGACTGGTCTACGGTTCTCTCACAGCGGCGGAGTATCTCCAGCGCGAAGGGGGAGCGATTGTCAACCTGGGGAGTATCGCCTCGGATATGTCGATTCCGCTTCAGGGAATGTACGCGGCGACCAAACACGCGGTGAAGGGCTTTACCGACGCCCTCCGGATGGAACTTGAGGAAGAAGATCTTCCGATCTCGTTGACGTTAATCAAACCGGCTTCCATCGATACGCCGTTTCCTCAGCACGCCCGCAACTATCTGCCGCGCGAACCAAAGCTGCCGGATCCGGCTTATCCCCCCGAAGAGGTGGCCCGCGCCATTCTCTATGCCGCTGAGCACAAATGCCGAGACATCAACGTCGGTGGAGCCGGCAAGATGATGACCACGGCTGCGGCTGTGATGCCTCGTTTGTCGGACTTCTTTGGCGAACGAATTCTCATGCAGCAGCAACAGCGGAACGAACCTGCCCGAGACACCGTCGGTGCCCTGGCAGGACCAGGACGCGATGGACAAGTTCGCGGCAGCCATCCGGGAATCGTTATGAACAGTAGCCTCTACACCAGAGCAGTGACGCACCCGGTGGCGACAGGTGCTCTTCTGGCGTCCGTCGGTCTGGCGACGGCGGCTCTGATTGGCTCGCTGCGTCCACGGCATTGATTCAAGGAACAAAGCACCCCGGCTCGTCAGTTTGCGACCGGTTCCCATACCACGACGTCGTTCTTCGACAAAAGGAATTCGCTATGAGCATGTCCATGCTTACCGACAAATCGATCACCCATCCCCAGCAGAAATCGTCATCGTCTTCCTGCTGCAACACTGAGAATGTCAGCCGCAAAGAACAGTGGGCCTCGCTGATCGGCGGCGGAGCCGTGTTTCTGTACGGACTTCGTCGCGGTTCCTGGCTCGGAATGCTGACAGGCGGATCATTGCTCTATCGAGGCTGGACCGGCCACTGCATGGTCTACGACCAGCTCGGCATTAACACCAAAGAGGGTCACTTCGATCGGCCCGGTGTCAGGGCCCAACACGGCCGCCGCGTGAACTGGACGCTGCATATCAACCGAGATCCGCAGGAACTCTATGACTTCTGGCGCGAGTTAAGCAACCTCCCCAATGTGATGAGTCATCTCGTTTCGGTGCAGAGCATCGACAAGGAGCGTTCACGCTGGACGGCTCGAGGACCGATGGGGCAGACACTCGAATGGGAAGCCGAAATCATCACCGACAAACCGGGCGAAGTGATCGCCTGGCAGTCGCTGCCCGGATCGCAAGTCGACACGGCTGGCTCGGTGCATTTCCGGAAGTCTGCCACGGGTCAGGGAACGGATCTCGAAGTGACCCTGAAATACGACCCGCCGGGTGGAAACATGGTCGCTCAAATTGCTCATCTTGTCGGACAGGGACTCGAAGACGATCTGCAGGAAGATCTGCGTCGCTTCAAGCAGATCTGTGAGTCCGGCGAGATTGCCACCAACGCGCAGAGACCGGCAATGAAGGCCTGAGCACTCAGCGATTCGCGATCCGTCGAGTGATCGCGAATCGCTCTTTTTCATAAACACACCACTCGCCTCGAGGAGTCAACCATGAAAGCGGTCACCTGGCACGGCAAGGAAGACGTCCGCGTCGAGAACGTCCCCGATCCTGAAATCGTGAACCCGCGCGATGCCATCGTTAAGATTTCGTTGACCGCGATCTGCGGCTCGGACCTGCACCTGTACGTGAATCGTATTCCGACCATGGAATCGGGCGACATTCTGGGGCACGAGTTCATGGGTGAAGTCGTCGCACTGGGATCGGAAGTTAAGAATCTCAGTATTGGTGACCGCGTGGTCGTGCCTTTCACGATCTCCTGCGGCGGATGTTATTACTGCAAGAACGACCTGTATTCCCTGTGTGATAACTCGAATCCCAACGCCGCGATGGCCGAGAAGATTTACGGCCATTCCCCGTCGGGGCTATTCGGTTACTCGCATATGCTGGGCGGGTACGCCGGAGGGCAGGCGGAATACGTTCGGGTTCCCTTTGCCGACGTCGGACCAATCAAGGTTCCCGACGGACTGAGTGACGAACAGGTCCTGTTTCTCTCCGATATCTTCCCGACGGGTTATATGGCGGCTGAGAACTGTGGCATCAAAGAAGGAGATACGGTCGCGGTCTGGGGATGCGGCCCCGTGGGGCAGTTCGCGATGTGGAGCGCACGGAAGCTCGGAGCCGGTCGGGTCATCGGTATCGATCGCTTTCCGGAGCGTCTGCGACTGGCTAAGGAATATACCGGAGCCACGACGATCAACTACGAGGAAGTCGATGTCTTCGAAACTCTCCAGGAGATGACCTCCGGCCGCGGACCCGATGCCTGTATCGACGCTGTTGGTTCCGAGGCGCACGGGTTGACTCTCGATGCCTGGTACGATCTGGCCAAGGAAAAAATGATGCTCTCGACCGATCGGGGCCACGTGGCTCGACAGGTCATTCACAGCTGCCGTAAGGGCGGAACGGTTTCCATCCCCGGCGTGTACGGGGCCTTCCTCGACAAGTTCCCGCTGGGAGTCGCGTTCGCTAAAGCGCTGCAGTTGAGGATGGGTCAGACACACGTGCATCGTTATCTCCCCATGCTGCTTGATTACATCCGCGAAGGCGAGCTGGATCCGTCCTACCTGATCACACATCGCATGCCGATTGAACGTGCCCCCGAAATGTACCGGACTTTCATGGAAAAAGAGGATGACTGCATCAAGGTCGTCCTCAAGCCCTGAACGGAATTGGAAAGACTCGAATGAATACACGATCGTGGCAGGAAAACGATTACTGGCCGCAACTTCTTGGCTACGCCGCCGCCGGTGCCGGGGCGGCGTTGGCTGGTCGAGCTGCTTACCGACACTTCACTCGGTATGACTTCGAGGGGAAAACGGTTCTGATTACCGGGGGCTCGCGCGGATTGGGGCTGGTGCTCGCCCGACAACTCGCCGATGCCGGGGCTCGGATCGTGATCAGCGCTCGCCACGAGGACGACCTCGATCGAGCCGGCCGTGAACTCAGAGAGCGCGGCGCTGAAGTCGCCTGTGTTCGCTGGGATGTAACGGACTGCGAACAGGTCGTCCAGATGGTGGACGAGATCAACTCCCGATTCGGTGCGATCGACGTTCTCATCAATAACGCTGGCGTCATTCAGGCTGGCCCCGTCGAGTCAATGACACTCGAAGACTACGACGATGCGATGAAGACCCACTTCTATGGTCCCCTGTACGTGACCGAAGCGATCCTGCCTCAGATGCGGGCTCGCGGCGAAGGTCGCATCGTGAACATCTCGTCGATCGGAGGACGGATCGCCGTACCGCACCTGTTGCCCTATACGGCCAGCAAATTCGCCCTCGTGGGATATTCGATGGGACTCCGAGCCGAATTGCTCCAGGACGGCATCACGGTCACGACGATCTGTCCCGGCCTGATGCGAACCGGAAGTGTTCGCAACGCCTACTTCAAAGGACAGCATCGACTCGAACACACGCTGTTCAAAATCTCCGACTCGATTCCGGTCCTGACCATCGGAGCCGAGAACGCCGCCCGCAAGATTGTCCGCGCCTGCCAGTACGGAGATGCGTTTGCTGTTCTCGGCGCTCCGATGTGGGCGGCGGAGAAGCTGTATAACCTGCTGCCCAATCTGGGGGCCGACGCAATGGGACTCGTGAATCGGATGCTGCCGGGCGCGAACGGAACCGGTCAGGAGAAAAAACGGGGAGCGGAATGTGAAACCCGCTGGTCCGAATCGTGGCTGACAACCCTCACTCAGCGAGCCGCCCGGCGGAACAACGAAGTGGCGCGGTAAGCGCTGCGGAAAAATCGTCCCGGGCGTCTTTGAGATCACCGGGGCCGGACACTTTCTCACTCTCATTCACGATTCGTACCTGCAAAAAGAAAAGGAGCCACTCCGGTAGAGTGGCTCCTTTCGCATTCAGGTTATCACCGGTGGTCTTAGAGTGACCAGCCTTCACGGTAGTCGCGGGTAATGAACTTGTTGGCGGCTTCGTCGTTGGTCACCTTGCCGGCTTTAGCATCCCACTTCACTTCGCCATCAGCACGCAGAGCAACGTTGCCCAGCAGGATGGTTTCGGTCAGACGGGAAGCGTAGTTGAAGTTCGACATGGCAGCCGGTCCGCCCGAGCAGGCGATCGCGAACTCTTCGAAGTGCCCCGGAGAACGCGGAAGTGTCGGTTCCGGCTTCTTGTAGTCGCTGAACTTGTCACGCGGCAGCAGCACATAACGGGCACCGTAATCGTTCGGAGAAAACAGAGCCCCTTCTTTGCCGATGAGGATCGAGCCGCTGTTCGGCACGTCTTCGCCTTCCAGGATTTCGAGGTCCGGACGACGTCCGCCATCGTACCAGTACAGCGTGATCGGGCCACGCTTGTCGGTCTTGGGGAACTTGAAGGTGATGGTCGACGACTTCGGATAGGTTTCGTTTTCGACAATCCCGGTCGACTCGGCGACGATCGATTCCGGATCGAACAGATCGAGAGCCATCACGGCCATGTTGGCGGTGTGACAGGCCATATCGCCCAGAGCACCGGTGCCGAAGTCGAGCCAGCCACGCCATTTGAACGGATGGTAAGCCGGGCTGTAGGGCCGTTCCGGGGCTGGTCCGAGGAACAGATCCCACTTGATGCCTTCCGGAGCTTCTTCCTGTCCCGGCGGACGTCCTTCGCCCTGCGGCCAGACCGGACGGTTCGTCCAGACGTGAACTTCGGTCACATCGCCGATGGCACCATCGCGAACAACTTCGACGGCTTCACGCAGGCCGTTCTCAGCCGTTCCCTGGTTCCCCATCTGTGTCGCGACGCCCTGATCGTTGGCGAGCTGGCGAAGCACGCGAGCTTCGTGGACCGACCAGGTCAACGGCTTCTGGCAGAAGCAGTGCTTGCCGGCCTTCATGGCGGTCGCGGCGGCCACAGCGTGCGTGTGGTCCGGGGTGCTGACCGTCACGGCGTCGATCTTGTCGCCCATTTCGGAAATCATTTCGCGGAAGTCGAAGAACTTCTGCGCATCGCGATAACGGCGTGCCTTCTTGTCGAGACGATCGGCATCGATATCACACAGGGCGACCACATTGCCATAACGGCCGGCCGAATCAGTATCGCTGGATCCCTTGCCTTCGACGCCGATACAGCCGAAGTTCATCTTCTGCATCGGAGTTTCGTCGGCCATGGATTTGCGGGTCGAGCCGCCCACCCAGTATGCAGCCGTGACAGCTGCGGAAGTCTTCAGGAAGTCACGTCGGGAATTCTGTCGTGTCATCGATGTCCTCTTTCTATTAAGGCTGCGCGGCGGACGCGTGGAAAATCGCGCACGATTCCAGCATCCGATCCACACATCAAGTTGTCCTGATCACATCGTATCATTTCTCAGACGAGAGTTTGAAGCGTCACGGTGCCATTTCCGGCACTGGACGCAAAACTCAACGCCTGCCGATTCTTACGCTCGCGGAGCGAAGTCTGTTTGAACAGACGCACAACCTGCGTTAATCTCGTAGAAGAGAGGTTCGAAACCTCCTGACAATTGACTCCTGACCACTGCCGCGAAAGTTCGCCACCAATGAAAACGCTCCTTCGATTCCTCCCTGCTCTGCTGGTGACGACTCTGACCTTCCCGGGCTGCAGCCCCCAACAACCATCCAGTCCGGAAACCGGCGCACCCACTGCGACCAGCGAAAAGCCAGCCGCTCCGCCCACGGAACCCGACGATCCGGAAGCCGTTGCTGAACTGGAAAAGACCGGTGCGTCGCTGAGCCGCAACGATTCCGCTCAGATCACCGGCATCAATTTCGCCGGCTCGCAGGGCTCCGATGAGACGCTGCCTCTGCTGGAGAAACTGCCTTCGCTCACCCATCTGACGCTCTCTGGACCGGCTTTCACCAACGATGGAATGGCCGCGGTCGGCTCGCTGGAGAACCTGCAGTTCCTGTCGCTGGAAAAGACACTCTTCGGCGACGAGGGACTCGAGCAACTCGCCCCACTCAAGAATCTGGTCGTGCTTCGCCTGCGACAGACCGATATTTCCAACGACGGCCTGAAGCATCTCGCCGACATGGACAAGCTTCGCGAACTCGACCTGCGATTTACGAACATTACAGACGCCGGCCTGACCCACCTGAAACAGCTCGACTCGCTCTCAAGCGTCAAACTCGAACGAACCAACGTCACCGATGAAGGGGCTAAAACACTGGCCGAGATCCCGACATTGCGTCGCGTGAACCTGAATCTGACCGTGGTTTCGAACGAGGGAGCAGTTGCCCTCGCCAAAGCGATTCCTGAACTGCAGGGGCTCGAACTCGATGACACCTCGATTGACGATGCGGCCCTTGAACCGATCGGCAAGCTCGAAAAACTCGACACGCTCCACCTGCGGCGTGATGACGTTGGGGATGAAGGGTTCGAGTACATCGCCGGACTCCCCAACATGAAAACGCTGCTGATTCGCGACACCGTTATCGGCGATGAAGGACTGGCTCATGTGGGCAAGTTGAAAACACTCGAAGTTCTCGACCTGAATGAAACCTTCATCGGCGACGAAGGTCTGGCTCACCTGAAAGACCTGAGCAATCTCCGCGTGCTCGAACTCTGGTTCACCCGCATCAGCGATGAAGGACTCGCGAACATCAGCGGCCTGACAAATCTGATCGAACTGAACCTCGAAGACACGCAAATCGGCGACGCGGCTCTGGAGCACCTCAAGCCGCTCACGAATCTGGAAGTGCTCAACCTGAAACTGACCGGCGTCACCGACGAAGGGCTCAAGCAGCTGCACGGCCTGAAGAACCTCAAGCGGCTGAACCTGGGCAATACGCAGGTCACCGACGAAGGCATCGAAGCCCTGAAAGCAGCTATCCCCGGCATTCAGGTTCAGGCCTACTAAAAATGGACGCAGGAAACCCCGGTTGTTCCGCGACCGGGGCCCTGTGGAACGGTCGTATTCGTTCGGCCGCGTTGAATGGCCCCCGTGTTCACTCTGGCGGTTGCCATGGATGGTCCGTGGTTTGAGATCCTTCGTGGGACTTACTTTTTTGTATGACCACGTCCAACAGCACGCCTCCCGCGGCTGCGCCGCCCCGAAAGAATCTTTCGGGGCCACCCCCATCAAGGACACAAAAAACGCCACTGCCGAAGAGACGACAGTGGCGTTTCTGATTGATCTCACCTGCGAACTACTCGTCGCTGTCCCGCAGTTTGGCGAGGACGGTGTAGTCTTCCAGCGTGGTCGTATCACCCGCCGATTCGCGACCGGCGGCGATGTCGCGGAGAAGGCGTCGCATAATTTTGCCGGAGCGGGTCTTCGGCAGAGCAGCCGCGAAGCGGATCTGATCCGGCGTCGCAATCGCACCGATCTGCTTGCGGACGTGCTGGGTCAGTTCCTTCTTCAGCTCATCGTCCCCGTCACCGGTCTTCAGTGAGACGAAGCAGCAGATGCCTTCGCCCTTCAGATCGTGAGGGAAGCCCACCACGGCTGCTTCGGTCACCGCTTCATGAGCGACCAGAGCCGACTCGACTTCCATCGTGCTCAGACGATGCCCGGAGACGTTCAACACGTCGTCGACGCGACCCATCACCCAGTAGTAACCGTCTTCATCCTTTCGGGCTCCATCGCCCGCAAAGTAGCAGCCATCGATCTTGGAGAAGTAGGTATCCTTGAACCGTTCGTGATCGCCGTAGAGCGTTCGCAACATGTGCGGCCAGGGCTGCGTCATCACCAGCAGTCCGCCCTGATTCTCGCCGATTTCGTTGCCCTGATCGTCGACAATAGCCGGCACAACGCCCGGAAGCGGCTTGGTACAGCTGCCCGGTTTGGTCGAGGTGATTCCCGGCAGTGGGCTGATCATGATGCCGCCCGTTTCGGTCTGCCACCAGGTATCAACAATCGGACAACGCTCGCCGCCGATGGTGGTGTGATACCACATCCACGCCTTGGGATTGATCGGCTCGCCGACCGTGCCAAGCAACCGCAGGCTCGACAGATCGTACTGCTGCGGCCACTGGTCGCCCCACTTCATGAAGGCACGAATCGCCGTCGGAGCGGTGTAGAAGAGCGAGACCTGGTACTTCTCAACGAGCTGCCAGAAACGACCTTCATCCGGCCAGTTCGGAGCCCCTTCGTACATCATCGTTGTGGCCCCGTTGGCCAGCGGACCGTAGACGATGTAGCTGTGACCGGTAATCCAGCCGATGTCGGCGGTGCACCAGTAGGTGTCTTCCGGGCTCAGGTCGAAGACCCAGCGGGTCGTCATCATCGCACCGAGAATGTACCCAGCCGTGGTGTGCATCACACCTTTCGGCTTTCCCGTGCTTCCCGAGGTATACAGAATGAAGAGCGGATGTTCGCTGTCGAGCTCAGCAGCCGGGCAGTCGGCCGATTCATTCTCCATCAGCTCGTGCCACCAGTAATCGCGATCGGGCACCATGGTGACATCGCAGCCGGTTCGCTGGTAGACGATCACCTTCTCGACGCTGAGTGACTTTTCGAGGCTTTCATCGACGGCTGCTTTCAACGGCAGTTCTTTGCCACGACGCCAGCCGGCATCAGCCGTGATGACGAGTTTCGCCTGAGCATCGTTGTTGCGATCAGCGACGGCATCCGAGCTGAAACCGCCGAAGATGATGGAGTGAGTCGCCCCGATGCGGGCACAGGCGAGCATGGCGATCGCCAGTTCCGGCACCATCGGCATGTAGAGGGTGACGCGATCGCCGGCTTCAATGCCCATCCGCTTCAGGACGTTGGCGAACTTGCAGACCTCGCGGTGCAGATCCTGATAGCGGAGCACGCGAACGTCGCCCGGCTCCCCTTCCCAGATGATAGCCGCCTTGTTGCCGTGACCCGCTTCGATGTGACGATCGATGCACTGGTAGCTGGCGTTGATTTTCCCGCCTTCGTACCACTTCGTTTCCGGCATCTCGCCCGACATCACATTCTGGAACGGCTCGAACCAGGTCAGGTTTTCTTTGGCCAGATCGCCCCAGAATTCGGCGGGGTTGTCCTTGGCGTGCTGCCAGGCCTGCTGATATTCAGCTTCGGAGCGGAAACTGACTCGCGGCTCGAAATGAGCCGGAGGCGGGAACAGGCGAGTTTCGTGCAGAACGCTTTCGATATTGCCGGCATCGGTCGCAGACATGGTGGGCTCCCAGAGACTGTATTCGTCGAAGATTTCGTGGTGAGCCGGATGGAATCACCCGGAGCTATGTGGCAAAGGGCTGTCTCAGCCCCCGGCGAAATGGCTATTCACGAGCACAGTCACATTAAAATGGGAACCGATCAACAGCAAGGCATCAGATAGTAAAGATGCGTTTTCGCGTCGTCAACGACGTCAGCCACTTCCCAGACCACGCAGTTTTCCTCAGCGGGTGCCAGCCCCACGCTCGCCGTGGGCATGCTGCTCACAGATTCAGGCCACAACCCAGCTCACCAATACCGGCGCAGGCCATTGGCATGAAGTTCAGAAAGCCTCTGGAAACGGATTGGGGTGGCCCGTCCGTTACGGGCGGGTGACGAAGTCACAAGAGGCCGCGCCATGGTTGAGATTTCTTCGAAATCGGATGATTTCATGAAATAGGGCACGGAAGACGTGGCTTGTCCCCCACTTTCCTTACCGGCGGATCGTCGAACTCGGAACCGGGATTCGCGAGACCCATTCGGCGATCTCGGTCACCAGGTGCTGAGCCTGCGGGAAGGTATGCAGATATCGCATGAAACCGTGGATCATCCCCGGGATGTCGTGATGAATCGTGTCGGTGCCGGCGTCGATCAGGCGATTGGCGTAAGCATGCCCTTCATCGCGGAGGGGATCGAATTCGCACGTCACAATGAACGTCGGCGGCAATCCTTCGCAGCAGTCGATCTGTAGCGGCGAAGCAGTCGGCAGGCCCCGTTGCAGTTCATCGGGACAGTAATGCTCCCAGAACCATTTCATCGCAGCCGTGGTCAGGAGATAGCCCTCAGCATTGGTCTGATAGGAGGCGCGACCGAGATCGCAGTCGGTCACGGGATAAAGCAGAATCTGACCGGCAATATGCACACGACCGTGGCCGTGATAGGAATGTGCCACCACGGCGGCCAGATTTCCCCCGGCGCTGTCGCCAGCGAGGATCATGCTGTCGGCATCAGGCAGGATGTCGAGGTGAGCGGTCCATTCCGCAGCGGTCAGCATTTCAACGGCGTCGATGCAGTCTTCCAGCCCACAGGGATACGGGGACTCCGGAGCAAGGCGGTAGTCGAGACTGACGAGCACCGAACCGGTGGCCGCCGCCAGAGCTCGACAGAGCTGGTCGTAATCGTCGAGCTTGCCGAGCACCCAGCCGCCGCCGTGAATGAAGACCATCAGCGGAGCATGTGGATCGATCTCTGCCGTGGGACGGTAGACGCGAGCCGGAATGGAACCGGTCCGCGTGGGGATCTGAATGTCTTCCAGCTGATGCATCGGCTCCGAATCGCCGAGCACCGGTTGCTTGCGGCTGCGGGCTTCTTCGATCGTCATTTCATGCAGCTGCCTGGACGAGAACATCGAAATGGTGTCGAGAAGCAGGCGGGCTTGATCATCCAAAGGCATGGGAGTCACCTCCGTACTTGAGCTCGCTGCGCGAAGAGGCGCGGGCTGGCACGGCTTTCAATTCGTTTCAGTCATTCGGAACGGATTTGAATCCACGAGGCGTTGAGTCGCGAACATGTGGGATTCTCTGGTAGGCTGTGCGGAGCGCTCGGGGCGGGCAGACCGTCTGACATCAGGCTAATGCCCGCGTCGTGATCGCTGAGATCAACGGCCTCTGTTTCGATTGTAACGAGGAGCACTGTTTCGTGAACTGCCGAACTTCGACGATTCCGCTGATTGTCACTATCTTTTCTGTGCTGGCCATGGCCGTCGCACCATCGCGAGCCGCGGACTCGCCGCCCAACATCGTCCTCATTCTCTGCGACAACCTCGGTTACGGGGACATCGAACCGTTCGGCTCTGAAAAGCACCGCACACCGCATCTCAACCAGCTGACGAAGAACGGTCGGAAGTTCACCCACTTCTACTCCGCCAGCGGCGTCTGCACTCCGAGCCGGGCGGCGCTGATGACCGGGTGTTATCCCCAGCGGGTCGACATGGCGATTACCGATGGTGCGGTTCTGCGTCCTGTTTCGCCGATCGGGCTCAATCCACAGGAGTGGACGATCGCCGAACATATGCAGCAGGCCGGCTACTCGACCGCCGCGTTCGGGAAATGGCATCTCGGGGATCAGCCCCCGTTTCTTCCGACCAGTCAGGGTTTCGACCATTACGAAGGCATTCCCTACAGCGACGACATGACACCGCGCGAAGGTCAGATCTGGCCTCCACTGCCGTTGATGAAGAACACCGAAGTCGTTTCCGCTCCCGTCGACCGGAATCTGCTGACGCGGGATCTGAACCGGGCGGCCTGCGACTGGATTCGTGAGCATAAGGACGAGCCCTTTTTCGTCTACATGCCCGAATGTATGCCGGGCAGTACCCGGGCTCCCTTTGCCAGCGATGACTTTCGCGGCAAGTCGAAGAACGGCCCCTGGGGTGACTCGATCGAAGAACTTGACTGGTCCGTCGGGCAGGTTGTGAAAACTCTCGAAGAGCTTGGGCTGACGGAAAAGACGCTGCTCATCTGGACGTCGGACAACGGCGCTCCCCGCCGCAATCCGGAACAGGGATCAAACGGCCCGCTCGGAGGCTGGGGCTACACGACGCATGAAGGGGGCCAGCGTGTCCCGTGCATCATGAGCTGGCCCGGCACCATCCCGGCCGGCACCGAATGTGATGAACTGACCACGATGATGGACTTCTACCCGACCTTCGTCGGCCTGAGCGGAGCTCCGCTCAAATCCGATGCCCGGCGGGATGGGCACGACATCCTGGGCCTGATGACGGGCAAAGAGAACGAGAGCCCTTACGAGGCCTTCTATTACTACCAGATGGACCAACTCCAGGCCGTTCGAGCCGGCGAATGGAAACTCTTCCTGCCGATCGAAACGCGTCCCCGGTCCGCCAACGATCGCACTCGCCAGCAGCCCGAACAGCTCTACAACGTGGCAAAAGATCCCGGCGAGACAAACGACGTTGCCGATCAGCATCCCGAGATCGTGAAACGTCTGACTGCTCTCGCTGCCAAAGGCCGCAAGATGTTGGGCGATCGGGGCGAGCCGAGCGATCAGGTGCGGCCGCACGGCATCTTCGAGAACCCTCAACCGATTCTGCTGCAGCGATGACGACCGCCGATCCACAGCCCGGAGAGCCGCAGCGTCATCGACAGATCAGTCTGCCGGCGGCTTTCGGCTGTGCCTTCCGCGGCCTGACCGGAGCTTTGAAACGCGAACGCAACCTGAAAATCATGGTCGCGTTCGCGATTCCGGTATTCATTCTCGGAGCCGTGCTGACACTCGCCCCCTGGGAGTGGATCGTTCTCATCCTGACCATCGCCTTCGTCCTCGTCAGCGAACTCCTCAACACGGCTCTGGAACGTACCCTCGACCGCATCGGCCTCGAAGATCATCCCCTCACCGGAGAAGCCAAGGATATCGCCGCCGGCGCCGTTCTGTTGAGCTCAATGACAGCCGTGGTGATTGGGGTGATCATCTTCGGCCCGAAGTTGTTTGCCCTGCTCAAGTAGTAAAACGGAGTGTCTCGCTTTGGTTCGCTTTCAAGAACTCATCGACTGGTTCGGACAACTTCCTGCGGATCATTCCTTGAGACATGAAACCGACAAAGTCGAGCGACTTCTGTTGAGTTGCGAAGACGTTCGCTACACGAAACTGAGCATGAGCCGAGACAGATATCTGGAAATCACCTCGTTGAAATCAGAAATGTTCCGGCAACGAACCGGAGTGACACTCAATGGTGTTCACGAACTCCTGGAGCAGTTGCGGCATTCATGCTCCGAGACAGTCGTCATCTACACATTTTTAAACGACGAGATCGGAGTCGATATTGTCACGTCGGATCGGACCATCTTCGGGGCATTCTTCTCACAACGGCGCGTCGTTAACGGAATGTCGACCGAAGTGGGCCAGAGTTTTCACCTCGATCGCAAATCGACGGAGGAGATTTAAAACTCAAGTGATCGAGACAAATCAGTGCTGGCAGGGAGAACCGCTGGCATATCCCTGCACATTCGACGATCCACCTCACGACCACCCCGCATGCTTGCCCTGCTTCGCGATGCAAGCATGGCACCCGGCACCGACATAGTCCACTCCAGTAGGGTCCGCTGTGCGGACGCGGAATGGACTCCCGGTCGCTGAAGAGGTCACTGTGCTCCAATTGGTTTTGAAACGTCCGATTGCAAACCACACTCCAGCAATTCCACGCCGTTCTCACAGCCACCTGCCGACGATGTCGGCACTGCGGACCTTACTTCTTCCGGCGGGCTTCGATGGCCTCGATTTTCTTCCGTTCCTTTTCGAGAACGTCTTCCGGAATCTCGGCCGGCGTGAAGTCGCCCGCTTTCACCTCTTCGTCAGCAGGGATTTCCCGCATGCGAATGTTGCGGTACCAGACCGGATCGCCGTGATCCTGCAGCGACAGCTTGGCACCGCGAGCCGTGAGATCGCCGCCGCGACGTTTGAGCAGTTCGACATTCCAGGCCCACTGCGGATCAGTGTAGTCGAAGTCGATCACCTTTTCGCCGTTCAACCAGTGTTGAATGACGGTTCCCTTGCAGACAATCCGTCCCGTGTTCCATTCGCCAACCGGCTTGGTCGCGTCTTTGGAGGGGGCCATGCAGAAGTAGACCGAAGCGGCACTGGTCCGCGGGTTCTCGCCGTCGGCATGTCGAGAGTTGTCGAGGATCTGATACTCGTACTGCGTCGGACGATAATAGACGCCGGAGTTGCTCTTGGGGCCGACCTTCCATTCGAATCGCAACTCGAAATCATCGGGGATCGATTCCTTCTGATAAACGAGACTGCCCCCTTTGCCCGAGCGGGTGATCACACCGTCTTCGACCTTCCAGTTGCCGGAGTGCTGCCAGCCTTCCAGATCCTCGCCATCGAACAGCAGTCGAAAGCCCTGCTGTTTTTCCCTGGCCGTGAGTTCATTCTGTTCAGCCGCGGCGGCGACAGATCCCAGCGACAGACACAACACGCTTAACGCAATGACGAATTTCATGAGTCATCCTCGGAGAGTGTTTCCAATGAGAGCCGGACTGCGAAGGCAGCCAGAGGAATGTTCGCATCAATTCTGCCGGATATGTCCGGCAATTTCCACCGGCTGCGATCGAAGCGATGTGAGCGGTAGAGTTCCGTGGAGCCGGACTGCCGGGTAAACTTCGGGCAGCGCTTTGTCCGCCCGCCTCACCTGGAATTGCCCACCCGATGGAGTTGCCCGATGAAATGGACCACATTGCTGCTCATTCTGCTCGCCTCGTCCCCCACATTCGCTGCGGACTGGCCCCAATGGATGGGCCCGCAGCGAGATAACGTCTGGCGGGAATCGGGAATTGTCGAAGAGTTCGGCGACGAACCCCGCTACGTCTGGAAGACCCCCATCGCCGGTGGTTATGCCGGTCCTTCGATTGCGAACGGTCGCGTGTATGTCACCGACTATGTGACGAAGGACAATGTCCAGGTCGCCAATTTCGAACGCGAGCTATTCACCGGCATCGAACGGGTGATGTGTCTCGACCAGAAGACCGGCAGGGAGCACTGGAAGCACGAATACCCCGTGCAATACACAATGTCCTATCCGGCAGGGCCGCGTTGTACGCCCAATGTTCATGACGGCCACGTTTACACGCTCGGCGGCGAGGGCAATCTGATCTGCTTCAATGCGGACTCGGGAGACGTTGTCTGGTCGAAGAATCTCCCGGTCGAGTATGCCACAAAGACTCCGCTCTGGGGTTACGCGGCTCATCCGCTTATCGAGGGCGACACGCTGATCACGCTGGCCGGCGGTCAGGGAAGCCTGGTCGTTGCTCTCGATCTGAAGACGGGGAACGAAGTCTGGCGTTCGCTGACCTCGAAAGAACAGGGATATGCTCCGCCGCGAATCATTCAGGCGGGCGGCAAGCGACAACTCGTTGTGGCTTATCCGGAAGGGTTGTCCGGACTCGATCCCGCGACCGGGAAGGAATACTGGACCACTCCCTATCAGGCCAACAACGGCTCGATCATCATGACTCCGGTTCACGCCGGCAACTACGTGTATGTCGGCGGCTTCAACAACAAGAACCTGCTTGTCGAACTTGGAACAGACGAGCCAACCGCGAAAACGGTTTGGCGGGACCAGCCACGTCTGGCGATGAGCCCCGTCAACGTGCAACCGTTTCTAACCGATGACAAAACGCTGATCGGCTTCGACCAGAGTGGCCAGATGCTCTGCCTCGATCTGCTGACGGGCGAACGCATCTGGCAGTCGACCGAGCCTTTGAACATGTCCCGCCCCGTCAATTCGGGCACGGCGTTCATTGTGAAAAATGACGACCGTTTCTTTCTGTTCAACGAACAGGGAGAACTGATCATCGCCCGGTTGTCTCGCGAAGGATACGACGAAGTCGATTCCATGAAAGTCATCGAACCGACGAACCTCGCCTTCGGTCGCGATGTCGTTTGGAGTGCCCCTGCCTACGCAGACAAGTGCGCGTTCATTCGCAACGACAAGGAAATTGTCTGCGTCGATCTCTCTGCCCGTTAGGCTTAACGGCGAGAGTTGAGATTCTCATTCTTCACAAGTACGATCACCCCTGCTCTTCGGAAAGCATGTTCAGGGACCATAGCTCAATCGGTTAGAGCAGCGGACTCATAATCCGTTGGTTCTCGGTTCAAGTCCGAGTGGTCCCACTTCCCTCCTCCTGAATGGCCTGCCTGATGAAATTTCTGTCGACTGCTCTGCTGACTCTCTCCCTGGTTCCCGCATCGAGTTTTGCGCAGATGATCGTCGCCCATCGCGGGGCTTCGTTCGATGCACCGGAGAATACACTGGCCGCGTTCGAACTGGCCTGGGAGCAGAACGCCGATGCGATCGAGGGGGACTTCTACGTCACGGCTGATCAGAAGATCGTCTGCATTCACGATAAAACCACGAAGCGGACGGCTGGCAGCGAACTGAAGGTAGCCGAGTCGACCTACGAGCAGCTGAAAGATCTCGATGTCGGACGATGGAAAGCCGACCGCTATGCCGGGGAACGAATTTCGCTGCTCGAAGATGTGTTGAAGGTCGTGCCTCAGGACAAGATCTTCCTGATCGAACTTAAGAGTGGGCCGGAGATCGTCGAACCGCTGACGAAGGTCCTGGAAAACTCGCCTGTGCCTCGCGAGAACCTGCGGATCATCTGCTTCAACGATGACGTTGTCGCTCAATGCAAGAAGGCGATGCCGGACATCAAGGCGTTCTGGCTGACGTCCTTCAAACAGAAGGAAGACGACCAGACCTGGGCGCCGACCGCGGACGACATTCTGACGACCCTGAAACGCCTTAACTGCGACGGCGTCGACACCAAAGCCGAACGAGCCGTGGTGACGCAGAAGTTCGTCGATCAGATCAAGACCGCGGGGTACGAGTACCACGTCTGGACCGTCAACGATCCGACCGACGCAAAGTACTTCAGCAAGATCGGCGTCGACTCCATCACGACCGACCGCCCGGAGTTCATCCGCGAGGCGATCCAGAAGTAAGTCATCCCCCAGCAGGCGGCGGCGCAGCCGTCGGAGAAGTGGGCTTTGACGAGGCTTGCTCCGGGAAGCGTACCTCGCCCTCGCAATCAGCGAGAACCCGCGAGTTGAGGCGAGCGACAGCAGCGTTCTCCTACGGCTGCGCCGCCCTGATAGCCGAGCTATCAGGGCCACCCATAAGATAGCGTCTTGCATAAACCTGCGAGAATTGGCAGCGAACGAGGAATTCGACGGGGTCTCGCTCAAGAGCCCTCGCTGACGCTTCGCGTTGGGATTGGACGTGAAGCACTCTCCACCACAGTGGACTACGCTCCCTTTTCCTGCTTCTCGCGTTGTTTCTCGGCCTGATACTGGGCTTCCATCTCGACGAGCGTCGCCTTATCGATCGACATCCCGTTGCGGGCGAGGCCGGTTTCGATGGCACGGAAGCGGCGTTTGAATTTCGCGTTGGTCTTCCGCAGAGCTTCTTCCGGATTTAACTTCCAGCGACGCGCGATGTTCGCGAGCACGAACAGGACATCGCCGAGCTCTTCCTCGGCTCGCTGGCGGCGGGCTTCGTCTTCAATCGGAACATCATGCGTGTGCTCGGCATCGATGGAGATCTCCATCGTCTCCGACGGTTCGGCTTCGTAAAGTTCATCCCGCAGTTCGTCGAGTTCTTCCTGCAGTTTGCTGAAGAGCATATCGCGATGCGGGAAGTCGTACCCGACGCGGGCCGCTTTGTCCTGCAGTCGTGCAGCCGCGGCTAGAGCGGGCAAGTCCTGCGGAAGACCGTCGAGCTTCGATTCGCGTTTCGGCTTGCCTTCCGCCTGCTTGATTTTGTCCCAGGTCTGCTTCACCTGATCCGCGGTGTCGACCGATTCCTCGCCAAAGACATGGGGATGCCGCCGGACCATTTTCTCTCGGAGGACGCGAACGACATCGATGATATTGAAGCGGTCTTCATCGGCTCCGATTTGTGCATCCAGAACGACCTGCAGCAGCACATCGCCGAGTTCTTCGACAATCGCCGCATCGTCTCCGGAGTCGATCGCTTCAAGCAGCTCGTAGGTTTCTTCGAGGGTAAACGGCTTGATGGTTTCCAGTGTCTGTTGACGATCCCAGGGGCAGCCCTCGGGGGAACGCAGATGGGCGATCACCTGGCAGAGCTGCCAGAATTCCTGTTGAACCTGGCTCTGATCTGGCGGATGGCCCATGGACCGATTGGATGGGGACGTCATAGGATTCCTCGTATGAGTTCCGCCGGTTTCAGTGAAATCGGGCGGAGGATGATTTGCGGAGCAGACGCGACTATACTGAAGTCTGCTCGTGCATCTCAACGCACCACTTCCCCGAAGATTCGAGGAGTCTAATCGTGTTCAGGTTCTCTGCACTGTTGCTCGCTGCCTGCTTGTTCGCTCCCTCCGCCGCCGGCGTCTGCTTCGCCGATGACGGGAAAGAAGGCCCGAAGGTGTCCCGGCAGGAAGCCGAGCAGGCTTTCGTCGAACAGCTTTCCAATGTTGCCCTTGTCGGCTACTTCTCGGTTGAAGGAGCGAATGACGGGAACAACAAGCCGGAACGCTACGAGATCCGTAAGATCAACAAGGTCAACGAATCGACGTGGATGTTTCAGACCCGCATCAAGTACGGACAGGTCGATGCCACCGTGCCGCTGCTGATCCCGGTTGAATGGGCCGGAGACACGCCGATGGTCTCTCTCACCGATTTCACCATTCCCGGAATGGGAACGTTCACCTGCCGCGTGCTCTTTCACGAAGATCGCTACGCCGGCACATGGCAGCACGGCGAGAACGGCGGTCATATGTGGGGGACAATCGAAAAGCTCCCTGAACAGCAGGACGAGAACACCGGCAACCGCCGCAGCCGGGATGGTTCGAAGAGCAAGTAGGTTCACTCCGGTAGCAAAACGTCGATTCGCCCCCTTCACCGAAGCGGGCGATACTCACATTGCACAGCAGGGTTAGCATTCCGCTGGATCGCGTTTGTTGAAACGAGTGAAAGGAAACGTCCTCTTCGCTGTTCTGCATCCAGAATGACCCTCCCGAGAAAATCCTTCTTCGTTGAAGTTGACCCCGGCGTCGATTGGCATGCTTGCCCTGCTCCGCGATGCAAGCATGGCACCCAGCAGAAAGTCCACTCCAGTAGGGTCCGCTGTGCGGACGCGGATTACGTACCGCTGACCGAGTCGGCGTTCCTTGTTACTTCGAACGAGACTGCGATGTGAATCCTGACAATCGACCGCGAAGTTCACGTCCATTCCGAGTCCGCAGAGCGAACCCGACGAAAAAAGCCCACTCCTGTTAAGGAGTGGGCTTTTTGTTTTCTCGTTCTTGTTCGACTTAGCTGAGCGACAGGGCTCCTTCGCCGCAGTAGTCGGGGTTACCGAACGTCTTGAGGTTGTGGCCGAAGCTGTGGGCCAGAGCCAGATGCAGGCGGTTGTGGGCGACGCGGCCGAGCTTCAGTGAGCGGCCCATCTTGTAACCCATACCGCCACCGATCATCACGAACGGGATGTCGTTCAGCGTGTGCGAACTTCCCTTACCGAGTTCGTTGGTCCAGATGACCATCGTGTGATCGAGCATGCTGCCGTTGTCACCCGGTTCCGGCGTTTCGGCCAGCTTCTTACACAGGTAAGCAACCTGCTCGGCATACCAGGTATTGATTTTGGTCAGCTTATCCATGGCGTCGGTATTGCTGTCCGGTTCGTGCGACAGGGAGTGGTGTCCTTCGTCGATACCGAGCCAGCTCATCTTGGCCTGGCCAACCGAGTTCGTGTACTGCAGCGAGGCGATACGGGCGAAGTCGGACTTGAAGCTGTTGACCATCAGCTCGATCTGCATCTTGCTGATCTTGGGCATGTTCTCGTTGGTGTCGCGGACGCCGAGTTCAAGCTGAGGCACGGCGTGGCCGACGGCAGCCGGATTCTCCTGCTTCAGTTCCTTCTCCATCTCGCGAACGAACGTTGTCTGCTCTTCGAGCAATTGCCGATCTTCCACGCTGACCATCGAGCGAATCTTCGCCAGGTCCGCCTGAAGGGGATCGAGAATGCTCTTCAGACTCTCTCGATCTTTCAGCTGACCATAGAGCTTGGAAAGCATCTTGTACGGATCATCAATCGGAGCAATCGGCTTATTGGCGCCGGCGTAGACCATCCGGGTCCAGGTATCGGCCCGTTCTGGAACCACGACACCGAATTCGAGCGAGCCAAACCGGGTCCGGGTTTCAGGATTGCTCTGCAGTGCGTTCTTGATCTCCTGATCGATCGACAGACCGCTCGCCCAGCCAGCTGGCGTGTGCGAACCACCCTGAATGTTGCCGGGGAACAGTTCGGTCCCGGTCAGCAGGCAGCCGATCCCTCGCATGTGGCTGTCGCCGTCTCCGCCAATCTTGTCGCTCACGCCGTGCAGGAGCAGCATCTTGTCTTTATACGGAGCGAGCGGCTGCAGAATCGGCTTGAGAGTGAAGTTCTCGCCCTCTTCTTCCGGCCAGAACTGATCCGGCACCACACCATTCGGGCTGAAGATCACCACCAGACGCTGCTTTTTCGCCGATGCCCCGGCAAATCCGAGACTTGGCAGACCCGACAAAAACGGCAGGGAAAGCGCGCCAAGTCCAAGTTGCTTGACGAAATCACGGCGTTGCAGATTGTATGTCATGGCAAGATCCCTAAGGCAGGATGAGTAAGGTGGGTCAATTCAATTATACAGCGATTTTGATGGATGAACAGCCGAATTCCCTACAGGCGCTGGAGTTCCGGCACAGCACGGAGCTCCGCCCCTAAGGCACCTTTGTTCACTTCGCGGCAGACTTCGCCATTTGATCCTGACGGGCCTGTCGACGCTGCTGAGCCGATTTCAGGGTAATCTGCACCAGCATTCGCTGCATGTTGAAGTTGTTCTTCTGGAAGTCTTCATGCAACTGGCCAAGCATTTCCGGTCCGAAGGCCTGAATGGGCTGCTTGGTCAGGTACTGAAACATCTGTTCGATGAACGCCTGATGAGCCTCGTCACTGGTCACCAGGAATTTTGAGAGCTCTTCGGCACCGACAAACTTCGCTTCTTCACCGTCCCGGGAGACGTAAGAACCGGATGCGTCGATCGATTTCGCCCCTTCCTTCGTTCGGTATCGGCCAACCTCATCAAAATTCTCCAATACGAACCCGAGATGATTAATCAGTCCGTGGCAGGATTTGCAGGCAACAGGAGCCGTCTGATGGGCGACCCGTTCGCGTGTGGTCAGTGACGGATCGAGATCCGGCGGCGTCGGCGTGACGGCGATCGGGGGCGGCTTGAGGAATCGCCCCAGCAGACTGCGTGACAGGAACACCCCGCGGTGAATCGGCGAGGTCGCACTCTCATAAGCCAGTCCGGCCAGCATGTAGGGGTGTGTCAGCAGTCCTGATCGCTGATCCGGTTCGAACGAGGCCTTCTCGAACAACGGCCCATCCACTTCGCCCAGTCCGTAGAACTTCGCGATGCGCGGATTCACGAAAATCGTGTCGGCCTGCAGCAGTGTGCGGAAGTCCGAACTTTCCGACCAGAAGATGTCGTTGATGTAGAGTTCGAGCGAGGCCCTGAGATCGTTCGCAAGCTCCGGCGTGAACTCGGCGTGTTCTTCGTCGGCCTTGTCCATTTCGGAGAAGTGGTCGAAGTAGAGCCACTGATGGAAGAAGGACCGGACCTTCGACCGGGCTCGCATGTCCTGAGCCATCCGTTCGGCCTGCCATTGCAGATCCTTGCCATCGACAAGCTTCTTCTGGGCGGCGGATTTCAGCAGCGAAGCATCCGGGATCGAATCCCACAGAGTCAGCGCCATCCAGGCGGCGTAGTCGTAATCGTCGAACTCACTGCTGCCGACATAAGGGAACAGAAACCGCGGCGACTTGAGCGTGAGGAGCAGCGAGCGTTTCACACCCGCAGCCAGATCGGGAGCCCCCTCGAACTGCTGATCGACATAGAGCTTCTTCACTTCGTCTGACAGCGGGCGACGAAATGCACGGCTCGCGAAGTCGACACAGAACTGCTTCAGCTTCGGCTCCGTTTCCTCGGTGAACTCCCTCACTTTGATCAGGGAATCGAGGCGGGCAAGAACCTTGTCAGCGACTTCGATAGCCGCAGCAGTAGTGGCGTCGTCCCATTCGGGCGAAACCTGCACGCCGCGTTCGTAGCCGACACTCTTGTCGTCCGGCGGGAAGTTCGTCTCAACGATCAACCATTCCGGGAACGTCGCCTTAGACAGCGCATAGGGGGGAATTAACTCTTCGGGCCCATGCGGAGGCTTCCATTTCAGTTTGATGCCGACTGTCTTATCCGACTTGGCTTTGTTCAGATCGAGGCGCAGTGAATAAGGGCGGCCCTCGATCAGGAAGATGTCTTTCCGGTACTCGGTCTGATCACCGGACTTCACGCGGAAGTCGATCAGCGGTTCCGAACCCCCGTTGATCCAGAGTTCGCCGCCGTTCGCGGAGTCGACTACGAATTCGTAGTACCCGGTCTTCGGCGCGAAGATCGAGCCAGACCAACTGATGACGTACTGCTCGTCCTTAATGTTTTCCGGATCGGGGCCGGCTTCGCCGAAGTCGAAGTCGATCACGTGATCGATCCGCTCGATGGCGATGTTGTCCTTGCCACGATTGCGGGACTTGTAATAGCGGCCTTCGAGCCCCTGCTCGTTCCCGAACTGATTGGTCCACTGAAAGCTCGCCACCAGGTCGGCAACGCTGTTGCGATACTGCCGCACGGTCAGGCGCGAGAAATCGACCGTCGGCGGCTGATTCCGCACGCGAGCAATGATGGAGTAAAACTCCTGATGGATATAAGCGGCGACAGCTTCCGCGTCTTCAGCGACACAGGCTTCCGGCTCGCCTTCCGGCATGGCCGCCGAGATGTAGTTGGCCAGTTCACTGACAGCCAGATCGCCAATCAGCGGTTCAGCGTAAACAGACGGAACGCCCTGACCCTGATTCCCGTGGCAATCGGCGCACTGTTTGGCGTAGATTGCCTTCCCCTTCTCCAGCTGCGGATCGTCGGCGGCTGCAACACCATTCGAGCAAACGAAAAGCACAACACACAGGAGCGGAAAGACTCCTGGCTGAGTTCGAAATCGAGCGTGAATCCGGAAATCAACCATATTTGTCCTCTATGGGTCGCGGGGGACGCGAAGGCAGGCAGCGATGAGGGAGGGGTGGACCGACACCGGGGCGGTACCGATCCAACCATCATTATATGAGTCTCGGTGCGAACAGGCAAACGAATTCCGCGTGAAGTCCCCTGTTTCCATGGGCGAAACCACCCATAGTGATCGGATTTCGACGAGTTTTTCGGGTTTCGCTGTTGATTGTCTTCGCGCCGTTATAGAATTGAGATCCATTCAAAAAATCGCCAGTTGCAACTCGCGGGCCGGCGATTGTTTCTCATGCCCTTCAGTGGCGTCAGCGGGTCGGGGGAGTTGGGTAATGCGTTGGTTTTCAGTCGGACTCTGGCTGTGCTGCGTGGCAACGATCGGCTACGCACAGGAACAGACCGGACAGCAGGATGTGACGGTTTTTGTCGGCACCTACACCACGGCTGGAAGCCAGGGAATTTACACGCTCAACTTCGATCCTGGCACGGGCGAATTGAAGCATACGGGAGATCCGGTCTTTCTCCCCAATCCTTCCTTTCTGCGAATGCACCCGAAAAAGCCGGTGCTCTACGCCGTTAGTGAAGTGAGAGACTTCGAGGGGAAGCAAACCGGATCGGTCGCCGCCTACGCCTGCGATTCGGGCGCGGACACACTCACGCTTCTTAATCAGGTGGATTCCGCAGGGGGTTCGCCCTGCCATCTGGCGGTCGATTCGACCGGGTCGTCGCTGGTTGTGGCCAACTACAGCTCGGGCACGGTGGCCAGTTTCAAGATTCAGGACGACGGCTCGCTGTCCGAAGCGGTCAGTGTGATGCAGCACGAAGGGAGCAGCATCAACGAAACTCGCCAGGAAGCACCGCACGCGCACTCGGTCATGATCTCCGCCGATAACCGCTTTGTATACGCGGCCGATCTCGGCACCGACAAGGTGATGATCTACCGGTTCGATCCGAAATCGGCTGAGCTGACGCCGGCGAGTTCTCCGCCTGTTGACCTCGAACCGGGCTCTGGGCCACGGCATCTGGTGATCAATACCGAGGGTGATGGCGTCTATGTCCTGAACGAACTGGCGTCCACGATCACGCTGCTGGAACGGAACGGGGAAACCGGGTCGCTGGCGGTACTGCAGACGATGAACACGTTGCCGGAAGGGTTCGAGGGAACCAACGGCACTGCCGAGATCCTGCTTCATCCGTCGGGCAAATCGATTTACGCGTCCAATCGGGGGCACGATTCGATCGCCATGTTCAAGGTGGTGGGCTGCACTGGAAGACTGGAATCGCAGGGGCATATTTCCACAGGTGGCGAGGTTCCTCGCAATTTTAATATCGTTCCGGGCGGAAACTGGCTCCTCGCCGCCAATCAGAAGACTAATAATATAGTCGTCTTCCGGATCGACCCCGAATTCGGCCAGCTCGAGAACTCGGGGCAATCGATCTCGGTGCCCGCACCGGTTTGCCTCTGCTTCACGGAGCGGTAGAGTTCAGACTGCCGTCTGCTGGTTTCGCCATCTCCTCGGAGATCCTCCGCATTTCCATCGCGTGAGGATCTGAAGGTCTTATGTTTCGATTCGCGCTGCACAATGTTCTCAGCCGACCGGTTCGCTCCGGCCTGGCCATTCTGGGAATGACCGTCGCCATCATGGGCATGGTCGGACTCTTCTCGATCGCCGAGGGATTGGACCGCGTTGTCGGCAACACGCTGAACCGGGTCTCAGGCTTCGTGGCCATGCAAAGGGGCGCTCCCATCCCCCTCTTCTCAACGTTGCCGCGAGCGTGGATTGAGGAAATTGAGACCATTCCGGGCGTTCGCGCGGCCACCTCGGAATGCTGGACCCGGGTGAATGTGATTGAAGGAGAAATCGTCGTCTCTCCCCCTCGAATGCTTTGCGGGACCGATATCGAACGCCGTTCGCAACTCGAAGTCGGTCTGTTTCGGGAAGATATTGTCGCCGGGCGGTTTCTGCAGCCGCAGGATGTCGGGACGCGACACTGCGTGATCAGTCGACAGATCGCTGAAGAGCAGGAGAAAACGGTCGGCGATCCGCTGGAAGTTAACGGGTACGAACTGCAGATCATCGGCGTCTACCATACCGGATCGCTAATGCTCGACGTCGCGATCATGATTGACGATGCCCTCTTCCGGGAGATTGCCCGCTTCGATGAGAAGACCGTCTCAAACTTCTACATCGAGCAGGACGGCACGGTCTCCGACGAAGAGCTCCAGCAGCGAATTCAGAATCAGTTTCGCGGACGAGGGCCTCAGGCCTGGCAGGGGTCGTCCTTCGTCTCGGCGTCCGGCAGGAATCCGCTGTCGGAACTGGTGACCGCGATTGACCGGTACCTCAAACAGGCCACGGACGGAGCATCGTCGCCGGGGGCTCCAGAGTCGACTTCAACGGGGGAACGGAAAGCAAACAGTGCGGCTCTCAGCGATGATCCGATGGAAGTCCGGCTCGCAGCCGACTGGGCCGGACGATTTGACGAGTTCATCGACGATCTCGATCTGGCTCTTGCACTGTTGACCAGCCTGGGGATCATCATTGCAGTGGTCAGTATTGTGAATACGATGCTGATGAGTGTGACCGAACGACTGAGTGAGTTCGGGATTCTACGTGCCAACGGCTGGAGTCAGTTCGATCTGGTCCGGCTGATCGGCTGGGAAAGCCTGACGCTCGGAACCATCGGGGGGCTGTTCGGCTGCCTCATCGGCTGGGCGGGAACACTGATCGTGAATGCCACCTTCCCCGCAAAATTTGAACTCTATGCGAGCCCGTCTCTGCTGGTGGTGTCTTTGCTGGCGAGTGCAATCCTGGGAGGCTTGAGCGGGCTTTATCCGGCTTGGTGGGTCGCCCGCATGAATCCGATGGATGCAATCCGCAGAAATTAAACGGTTGATCCGGTTTCCAGCCGGACCTCGATGAAGAATCGCCGGAAAGCGAAGGGACGTACTGATTATGACTCGACGAGGCGAATGGGCAGCCCGGCAGAAAATCGGTTATCTCATGCAGCAGGGAGTCGATCACCCCGACTGCCTTTCGCTGGCGGCTGGCCTGGTCGACTACTCGTCGCTTCCTGTCGAGCTCGTGCACACGGTGATGGAGCGAATCCTCAGCAATCCGGCCCGCGCCCGGGCGGCTCTGCAATACGGAACGACGCCCGGGTCTGTGGGTTTTCGTCATCAAATCAGCGAGTTTCTGGCGGAACTCGATGAGACGGAAACACGTCCGGAAGAAGTTCCGGTCGACCGCATTCTGATTACCACCGGTTCCCAGCAGTTTCTCGATCTGGTCAGTCAGGCGGTCTTCGATCCCGGCGATATCTGCCTGGTGACGGCCCCCAGTTATTTCGTCTATCTCAGCACGCTCGAAGGCATCGGCGTGGAGATGGTCTCGGTCGCCTGCGATGACGAAGGGATTTGTCCCGATGCTCTCGACGAGCGGCTTCGCGAACTCGAGGAAACCGGCCGGTTGCCGCGGGTGAAGATGCTGTATCTGGTCAGTTACTTCGACAATCCTCGCGGGATCACCATGACGCTCGAACGCCGACAGCAGGTGCTCGACATTCTGACCCGCTGGTCGGCCCGGCAGTTTATTTATCTGCTTGAAGACGCCGCCTATCGCGAGATCTGGTTCGAGGATCCGCCGCCCCCATCCATGCTGAGCCTCGACCGGCACCAGAACCGAGTGATCTATACGCAGACGTTCTCGAAATCGTTGTCCCCAGGATTGCGAACCGCCTTCGGTGTGCTGCCGAGAGAACTGGTCAAGCCGGTGACCGATCTCAAGTCGATTCACGACTTTGGTTCGCCGCATCTGAATCAGTTCGTGATCTCGGATCTGATCGAGACCGGAGAATACGAACGGCATGTGGCCGAGGTGCGGCGATCGTATCGCGATAAAGCCGCCGCGATGTGGCGGGGCCTGGAAGATTACATCCTCCCACTGCCGGACACCGACGCCCGCCGTCCCGAAGGCGGATTGTATGTCTGGCTGCGATGTGCGGCTGCAAACTGCGAGACCAACTTCGAACGGCGGCTGTTTCAGACCGCCGTCGATCATCAGAAAGTCATGTTCGTTCCCGGCGAATTGTTTTACAGTGACCCCGCCGATCCCAACGCTTCGCTGACAATGCGACTCAGTTACGGCGTGCAGCCGATCGAGAATCTTCCCAAGGGAGTCCGCCGCCTCGGCGACGCCCTGACCGAAGTCGGTGGGTTCGCCGAGAGCCAGACCTGAAACGAGCGGGCAGTCTGTTGCCCTCAGGCGGGGATTCTCTAGCATGGAGTGGCACGGCGTATCGGACAACCGCCACCTAGCTCGAAACGCGCTTCGAGTTGGGATTGCGTTCAGAGGAATTGAAACAGACATATGAGTTGGCAGGACTTAATCGGGCATGATCTCCAGCAGGAGATGTTTCGTCGGGCGAGCAGTCGCGGACGGCTGGGGCACGCCTACCTGTTGACCGGAACGGCTGGCATCGGGAAACGGACGTTTGCCCGGCTGCTGGCGCAGGCTCTGCTTTGCCGCAATTCGACGCCCGAGAACCTCGAAATCTGCGACGAGTGTCCCAGTTGCCGTCAGGTGTTGTCTGGCAGTCATCCCGATCTGCTGACCGCCGGACTCCCGGAAGGGAAGTCGGAACTGCCGATCGAAGTGTTCGTCGGATCGCCCGAGAAGCGGGGACGGGAAGGTCTCTGTCACGATCTGGCCCTTTCGCCGATGCAGGGCGGGTACCGCATCGCCATTATCGACGACGCCGACCGGATGAACGTCGCGAGCAGCAATGCTCTATTGAAAACCCTGGAGGAACCGGGAACTCGATCGATTCTGATTCTGATCGCGGCGGACTCGGATCAGGTGATCAATACGATTCGCTCCCGCTGCCAGCAGGTCCACTTCAGCCGACTCGCTCCCAACGATCTCTCGGCCATTCTCACCCGAATTGTCGAACAGCAGGGAGAAGAGGCTCCGGATCCACAGCGACTCCAGCGAGCCGTCGATCTGGCGGATGGATCCGTGGCGAAGGGGCTCGATGCATTCGAACGGCTGCGATCGGGAGACCTGCTGGAGGGAGAAGGCTTCGGTCGAATTCTGTCCCGTCCCGGATTTCAGGCCGCCGATCTTGCCGCCGCCGGGGACGTCATTTTCAGCAAAGCGGCGACGGATACCACCTCTCAACGCGAAGCCGGACTGGTCATTGTTCAGTCCTGTCTGGAGCATTTTCATCGTCAGATTGGCGATCCCGGCCAGACCCCGAGTCACAGCGGAATTATCGATCGTCACCTGGATGCGCTCGACTGTTGTTTCGAGGCGGCTCGGCAGATTGACCGCAAGGTGAATGTGCCGCTCTGCCTGGATACGTTTTACCACGATCTGGAAATGCTGCTGCGCCCGACTTGGAAGACCGCTGCGGACAAGTCATAATCAGACTCTCTTCTTAATATGCCGTTAAGGCAGTTCTTCTCACTTGAGAGAGTCCATGAGTACCGATCAACCGATCGATCAATATATTGTCCGTTACGGTGCAAGTCGTTTACTGGGAGTGTTCAGCTATCGAGGCCGGGAGCAGCCGCGGCGGGGCAACGATGTCATCGTTCGCACGAAGCGTGGCAACGAATGGGGAGAGGTCCTTGGACCAGCGACTCCCCAGGCGATTTCCTTCCTGAAAAGCCCGGAGCCTGAAGGCAAGATTCAGCGATTTCCCACCGCCGAAGACTACACCGCCCGCGACGATTGCCGTCTCCGCGAGCAGAAAGCGTTCGAAGGCTGCGCGAAGATGATCGCGGAGCGGAAGATGCAGATGCAGCTGGTCGATGTCGAGCAGTTGTTCGGCGGAGAACGGGCCATTTTCTATTTTGTCGCCGAGAAGCGGGTCGACTTCCGGGACCTCGTCAAAGCTCTGGCCAAGACCTACGCCCTGCGAATCGAGATGCGGCAGATTGGGATCAGGGACGAAGCCGCCCTGCTCGCCGATTATGGCGACTGCGGGAAGCCGGTCTGCTGCAATACTCACCTGACCGAAATGCCGCCGGTCTCCATGAAAATGGCCAAGGTTCAGAAGGCGACTCTCGATCCGAACAAAATCTCGGGCCGCTGCGGTCGCCTCAAGTGCTGCCTCCGCTACGAGTACGACACCTACGAGGAGTTCCGTCGAGAGCTTCCTAAAATCGGAGCCGAGGTTGTAACCCGCGAGGGGCAGGGCAAGGTCATCGGGCAGGAGATCCTCAGCAAACAGGTGATTATCGCCTACGAAGATCGGCGCCGTGTGACGACGCCCGTGCATGAAGTCATCTCCGTGCTGAAGGCCAAGAACACGCGGAAGCCGGACAGGAAGCCCAAGGAACAGGCGACCACTGAAACGACCCGCCCCGACGATACGGAATCCTGATCGCGAGGGTGTTCCGTTCTATCGTGGCCATGGGTCCCACGGTGATCTCGAAAAAATGCGCAGAATTTCTGCAACCTTCTCCGTTTCGGTGGGTTAGTTATTGAGTGATTCTCGAAACGAGGTCACACAATGACTATGATATCGACTCTGCGGGCTTCTCCCGGTGGTAGCTGTCCACCGAAGAACGGGTCCTGAGCTCAGGACCTGCATTCCACGCACCGATGCACCGCGCACCCAATGCGCAATATCCCCCCCGGTTCAATTAACAGGACTCTCTTCGATGGCGAAACTGGCGTCTGGCCGCAAGGCATTCACACTGATCGAACTCCTCGTCGTGATCGCAATTATCGCGATACTGGTGGCTCTGTTGCTGCCCGCCGTTCAGCAGGCCCGCGAAGCGGCTCGTCGTTCGAGCTGCAAAAACAACCTGAAGCAGCTGGGCATTGCGATGCACAACTATCACGACACTCACGGCGTGCTTCCCCCGCTGAGCAACGCCGGCCTCGGATCCGACCGGGCGCACCAGTACTCCTGGACGCTGCATGTTCTGCCGTACATCGAGCAGAGCGCACTCTACGACGCCATCATGGGACAGGCTGCCGGAACCGGACTGCCGTACTCCTACAACGCGTTCACCTTCCTGGGAACCAACACGACTCCGATCGCAGGTCTGATGTGCCCTTCGGACATCGTTCCGAGTGCGTTTGTGAACGCCGCCTTGAGCTACAAAGCGAGCGTGGGCGACCACATCTTTGAGAACGATGAAGCCTCGATCACGCGCGGCGTCTTCCGTCGTAACGGTCGGACCGGCTTCCGCGACATCACCGACGGCCTCAGCAACACTGCTCTCTTCGCTGAAGTCGTGATGGGCCTGGCGGACACTCGCGACACCACAACCGGCGTCGCAACCTTCGCCCCGGCAACGGCTGTGGCAGACGCCACTCCCGCTCGCTGTCGCGCTCTGGTCGATCCGGCGAATCCCAAGCAGTTCCTGACGTCGGCAACCATCGTTGGCGGTGGTGCCAACCGTTGCCGCGGCTGCCGCATCTGGGACGGTCGTCCTCACTACTCAGCGACCGTATTCGCCATGTCTCCGAACGGCCCGGCCTGCCTGGCAACCACGACCGGCGACAACTGGAGTCTGTCGACTCTGTCCAGCCGCCACCAGGGTGGCGTGCAGGTTGTCCTGGCGGACGGTTCGGTTCGCTTCGTGAGCGAAAATATCGATGCCGGCAACCAGTCCGGTCAGATCAGCCAGACAACGGGAACCGCTTCGCCTTACGGCGTGCTCGGTGCCCTCGGTTCCATTGGAGCTGGCGAAGTTATGGGCGAATTCTAGAGCAAATTCAAAATTCGACTGCAGGCGTTTACAGGAGCAACACAGCATGGCGGGGAATTCCCGCCCATGCGACTGCAGGAGAAGCATGAAAGATTTTCTAAGTTCCATTGAGGAACAATCGAACGCCAAAGAGCCGCGAAGACCAAAGATCTTTGCGGCTCTTTGTATTGGATTCGATCTATTTCTTCATCGACCGTTTCTTAGCCTGCGTAAGTCCCTTCGAGACGGTATCGGCCATCTCGTCGGCGGACATTTTTGAGAGCAGCTCAAATGCCGTGGCCAGAACCCGCTTGGTTTCTGCGACGTTAATCTGCGTTTTGCTCGTATCAACGTGGCGCGAAACTTCGTTGTAGAAATCGGTCAACTTCATGATGTCTCCTTGAGGGAACCCGAGTACGTTTCGACCATGAAACGGTCGTGAGAAACAGTATGCCAATCTGAATGACAGGCGACGGAAACTATCGTGACGTCTCCGTCGCATCCGTCAATGTGAATGACTGCTTTTTCAAGAGCAGCTGCAACATTGACCGGCCGTCATCCCACGTTACTGAAGTTTCACATCGAATTCACAGACGTAGTCGCTCCAGATCTGCTCGAACACTTCGGACTTCGGATCTCCATCAAAGGTCAGGAACAGATAGCGACTCTGCAGAACATCTCCCGGTTCAAGCACCAGCTGCTCATCAATCACCGGGCAGAAACAGAAGTAGGGTTTGGTCGGATGCAGCCGAACCTTTTGGGGGAAGCGGACGTTGTCCGGATGAGCCATCATCACAAGTCCGCAGCGGGAATGCTTCGTGGCCGAATCCGCCGTTGGTCCGGTAATCTTCACCCAGCGTGCGGACTCATGATTGCCCTGCTGTCGGTCGGATCCTTCACTGGTCAGCATCGTGCAGTCATCGTTGTCTTCGCTGATGATCCAGTCGACGCTTCCGCGAAAAGCCATTCCGCCGTAATGGTATTTTTCCAGGGTGATGGGCACATCGAGCACGTTTCGCTGTGTGGACCGCAGTTCCCAGAGATGGAACCGGTCCGAGGGAAACACGCTGACCGTCCATTGTTCCCGAAGTGCGGTTTGAGACTCGGACGTCGGCTGAGTGAGATGCTCAAGCTCGGCCTGGAACGAGGCGAACTCACTTCCCTGTTCGGGCTTTTCAAGCGCCTTATGGAGAACAGTCCCCTGCCCTTTGGCCTGATTCCAGAAATCGACGGGCTTCCCATCAATCGTCGTCTTCACCCAGGCAAAGAAGATGCCGTGCTGATGAGCGTGATCAGCCGGAAAGTCAGCCGTCAGGACATTGCCGGCTGGGGTATAAACGGGATGAAAGTAGCCACTCCGGCGATAGAGCGGATCGAGACCAGACGGGGGCTCATCGATGGCGACGTTGTAATTCAGAACCGGTCGATCGTTCCGGGCGAGTGTCAAATCCCCCTGGGAATGGTTCCAATTAAACTCCGACTTGCTCGGCAGTTCGGCGGCCCGCATTTCAAACGACTGAACCGACCCGGCCGTCCACTTCTCGGATTGCGTAAACACTAGCCGGTTGCCGACGGTCTGAGCGGGGATCTGCCTGCCGGAGGTGGGTTCGAGCAATTCCCAGTTCCCGTCCCGGACATCGTCGGGAAGTTCAATTGAAACGGGAAGATGTCCCTTTCGTTCGCCGCCGGGAACAATCGTGAGAATGAACTCAGGCTCGGCAGCTGAGACGATTGTCGAGAGCACCAGAGGCAGGCAGCACCAGAGGAATCGCATGGAGTCTTCCCTATAAAAACGGGAGCAAAATGGTCGATTCGCGTGTAAGAATTGCATGAACGACCGCTTTGATGTCGCCATTCCGCCGCGAGCCGGGCTCGCCTTGACCGACGACAACCAGTCAGCATAGAGTTCCCATCCCATCACAGCAATTCCCTCCGCGGAATTCCCACCTGAGATCCTCTTCTCATACTCAACGTCAGGTTCACCCCATGCGTCTGATGCCGCCCGCCGTTTGGCAGACGATCTCCTTCTGCCCAGAATGTTCTGGCCGCTCCCTCTCTGCGCTGTCTTATCCCGCGATTCTGCTGGTCATGGTCGTTGTGGGAAGTGGCTGCGCGAATTTCAACGAGAAGCGGACCATCAATGCGTTTCAGGAAGGGCTTGAAACCGGGGACATCATCGCGCTGCGGGAGAAATCGACATCACGATTTCATGAGCTGGCACTGCGTCATCCGGAGTCCAACGATTCTCTGGAGCAGCTGAAGATCCCGGACGGAAAGTTCGAAGTGCTGCACGTTGAGGAAGTCTCCAAGACCGAGAAGAAAGTCACACTCGGGTTCGGCGAAGACGCCAAACGCAAAATCCAATACCACCTCGTCCGCAATGAAGAAACGAAGAAGTGGGAAGTCGACGACATTTATCTGCGTCAGCGTTCCGGCACCAAGGCGATCACCATGCCGGTGACCGATCAGATGGATGTCCTGCTTTCCTCACGCGAATTCTTTGAAGCCTGGACGGGCACCGACCGTCAGCGGGCGCTCGATCAGTGCGGCGAGGACCTGTCCGGTCAACTCGCCAAACTGCCGCCGCATGTTCTGTCGGAAACCATTTCCGGCATGATGGGCAAATCGAACTCCGGAAGCGCCTTCCGACCGGAAGTGCTGATCAGTGGCGATCGAGCAGCCGTGAAGATCAATCGCCCGCATGGAAAACTGTTGCTCTCGATGGAGAAATCCGGGACCGACTGGACAGTCAAAGATCTCGGCCTCGAAACGTCGGAGAAGGAAACCAATATTACGTCGCTGCTGAAGACTTCGCAGATCATGAATAAATCGATCGCGTTTCTGGACGCCTGGCAGCGGAACGACAAACAATCCCTGAAGAAACTCACGAACGAGAAGTTCTTCACCTCCGGTCTGGCTCCCGCCAGCCTTTCGGATCTCACTCTGCCTGATTCGATGGAGATCCAGGGGAAGGTCGACGTCAAACTCGTCGACCAGTCTTCGGACGTCATTATCACCGGAGCGGACAAGACGATTCGGATGACGATCCTCGAAGTCGACACCGATAAGTACGAGATCACCGATGTCACACTTTACGATCGGCATCAGGACCAGACACTTTCACTGACTGCGGCACTGACCGCGCGGCCGGCGGCGACTTTGTTTGTCGAAGCCCTGCGGACGCGCGATCGCAAAATGCTGCAATACAGTTCCACACGAAATTTTCATGAGAAGGTCTGGAACCGCGCTTCGGAGGCCACCCTGTCTGTGGTGCCGATGCCGTTCACGGCCTTCAAGAGTGCTCAGATCCGCGAGACTCAGTTCCTGGGGAACGTGACTCACATCCATATGCAGTCCGAGTCGGATCGCTTCACCGTTGTGCTGCACGACCAGGGTGGACGCAACGTCGTCGATGATGTGCTCGTTCGCCCCTCTGCCGCCGATGCGAGCCAGAACAAATCGCTGAAGGATCATCTCACCGCGATTGTTCCAGTTTACGAACTCGCTTCGGCCATTCATCACAGCCATCTCGACAGCACGATTCGACTCGTGACCGACGACTTCTACGATCGTGTCTTCTCGCTCACCAAAACCATGCCGCAGAATGCGTACACATTCCTCAATCACGTTTCCGCGGGAACGACAGGTTCGCTGGAAGTCAGTCAGCGGAAGCCGGGAGAAGCCGTGGACGCCAAGCTGCACAAGGCTTCCACGATCCCGGGCACGGGCAATTCCATCATCGAACGCTATGTCGCCGATGTGGAAGAGACCATCGTCACGGTGAAGAGCGATCTCGGCACGATGCAGGTCCTGCTTCACCGCGAACAGGGACTGCTCCGGGTCGACGATGCCATCGTGGTGACGCCGCAGAACCCGGTTGCAACTCGCCTGAAACAGACCATGCGAATGGACCTGGTGGCGGCCCGCCAGCAGAACATGATTCAGATGGCGAGCGGAGAGATCCGCACCCTGCCGAAAGCCTCGAAAGACGGTCAGCCGAAACCGACTCCGAAACCGATGGTCCCTCAGACCCTTCAGGATCCGGAAGTCACGACCGCTCATTATGAAGAGCGTCAGCAAGCCACTCCGCAGCAGATGATTCACACAACCGCGGCTCAGGAGCCCCAGGCTTGTCCGGTTGATGAAGACTGCAAGGAATGTCAGGCCGATCCACTCGTGGCTGATGGTCAGTTGAAACCGCACCCGGATTATCTGATTCTCCAGCCGGTGCCCACCGAATAGTCGTTCAGCTCGAGTATTCTCCCGGCATGTGGCCGACGTCGACAATACTGCATGCCTGAATCACATTGATTCCCAGTTCGCGGGCCCGGGCCACCAGATCCGGGCTGTCGCTTCCAGGGTTGAACCAGACTTCCTTCGCATTGGCGGCTTTGATTTCGTCGAGCAGTTGGACGCCCACCTTGGGCGGCACATACACGCTGATCCGGTCAAGCGAATCGACCGGCAACGCTTTCAGCGACGGATAGCACTTGAGCCCTTCAATCTCGGTTGCTTTGGGATTGATGGGGAAGACCTCGAAGCCTTCCGCCTGATGGGCCCGAACCGATTTGTTGCCAAATTTCTCCCGGTTCTCGCTGGCGCCGAGAATCGCAACGGTGCGGTGGCTCATGTCAACTCTTCTCCGACTCAGTCGGTGCTTGAAGATAGCGGGTTAACCCGCTTCGCTTGATCGTTAAGGTACCCACAGGATATCGTCTCCGTAGCTACGGATCGAGGTCCGCCTTGCCGATTTCGCATATGGAGGCGAGCAAACGCCGCCATTTTGTCGTGGCAGACGCGATCGAGCTGAACGGAGTTGTGTTGATGGAAATTCATGTCCGACATACCAATGAGGCAGATACTCCGCGCGCGGTGGAAAGTCTGCTGACGGAGATGACGGACGCGCTGCAGGGGAAGACTCCGCAACTCTGTTTCCTCTTTGTCACGCACCACCACGAGGAGCATTTCTCGACCCTGGCCGGCACGATTCAGTCCCGACTGAACGCCACCGATCTGCTGGGATGCACGACCGAAGCGATCATCCACGACGCGACGGAATGTGAAGGTCTGCCGGGCATTGTCCTGTGGGCCATGGCCGATACCGACGCCGAATTCCAGACGTTTCATCTGCAGTTTGAGCGGGATCAGGATCAGGAGCGAATCGAATGTTTCGGGCATCCGCTGATCAATTCGCTCAACGACCGCCCTTACGGAGCTGTCTTCCTCTTCTGTGAACCGTACAGTTCCTCGCCACATGTCTGCCTGCCCCAACTGACGGAAAGTTTGAATGGCACTCCCATATTTGGCGGCGTCGCCAGCGGAGGCATCGGCCCCGGGGAGAGTTGTCTGTTCCTGAATGGCGAGAAGATCGATTTCGGAGCGGTTGGAGTCGTGTATCGCGGCGAGCACCGGGTTCGCCCGATCGTCTCCCAGGGCTGCCGTCCGATCGGTCACACCTTTGTGATTACGCGGGCCGAGCGAAACATCATCTACGAACTCGGCGGCCGCCCCACGATGACGCAGTTCCGGGAGATGTTCGAAGATCTCGGCGAGGAAGACCAGGAGCTAGTCCGTCAGGGGCCTCATCTGGGCGTCGTGACGAACGAGTACAAGAACGAGTTTCAGCGAGGTGACTTCCTCGTTTCCAATGTTCTCGGCAGCGATCCGGAAACGGGGGCCATTGCCGTCAGCCAACCGGTTCGGGCCGGTCGTACCGTTCAGTTCCACGTGCGGGACTCCGTCACTGCCGACGAAGATCTACTCCTGATGATCGAACAGGACCAGAAGCTCTATCAGGAGTCCGTCCAAGGGGCGTTGCTCTTCAATTGCAACGGTCGTGGCGAACGGCTCTTCGGAACTCCGCATCACGATGCCGAGGCCCTCCGCAAGGCATATGGCGAGATTCCACTGGCCGGGTTCTTCGCTCAGGGAGAGATCGGACCACTCGGCGGCCGCAGCTATCTGCATGGCTTCACGACCAGCATCGTGCTCTTCGAAGAATAGGCAGACCCAACTCGGGTTGACCGCCTGTCGATACGCTTACGATTCGACCGCGGCAGTCTCCTGAGGTTCCAGCAAACGGTCTTCGAAGACTGTCTGATTCACATACGGCGCCCGCAACAGAACCGCATCGTGGCTGAGCAGGTTGGCCAGCCAGCGGCGATATCCGGCCCACTTTGAGAAGGTTCGCAGTCCATAACCCATCCAGTTGGGCTGGTTGATCTGGGCCAGAACGTTATCGGCGATACGAGTCAGCGTCGCGGGGATAATATTCGGCTCGGGGCCGAGATGAATCACGTGATCGATTCCCATATCGAGAATTCCGTGCACGCACTTCCACAGCTGTTGAGGGTGATCGACCCAGTCGGTCAGCATCTTCCGGGTATTGAAACCGGTATATCCAAGATTGCCTGAGACGCAGGAGAGGATCGGAATCTGCGGCGGGCCGGCGTGAACCGGGGTCGTTTGCAATGTCACCGCCGCCCGGTCCCGCAGTTGTTTCTGCAGGACAATCGGCGTGTGCAGGGGCGGCCAGAGGTGCTGGTTCTTCCGCAGATGTGTCGCCTTTGGCAGGAACTCCGACATCCTCGAGCCGAATCGATCGACCGTGTCGCCTTCGCCCATCAGCAGCACGGTATTCGGTGCCAGATAGGTCGACACCGCAATAACGCCCTGCCCTTCGGCCGTGATCGCCTCGCACTGCTGTCGAACCAGTTCCACATCCAGCGCGGGGCCCCGTGAGAAGACGATGCCCATCGTCACGCGGTCGGCCAGTGCGGCGGCATCGCGAGAAAGTTCGAGAACGGGCCGCATCGCCGCTTCATAGTCGATTAAGCCACTCACGATGGCCGCAGTCACTTCGCCAAGACTGTATCCGACCAGCACCTTGATATTGCTCTGCCGCTCGCCAAGAAGTTCCTGAAGCGCATCCCAGTGAGCAAGCTCAACCGCGACAATCATCGCCAGATCCGCCGGATAGGTGTCCAGGTCCGACGGACGGCCCTCAAGGAGATCCTGTCGGATCTGCGTGTGGCGATTGATCAGATCGGAGCACAGCGCGTCCGCCTGTTCGAGCCGGCGGTCGAGATAGGGACCGAGCAGCGGATGATCGAGCAGAGCCGCCGTCTTACCGGCATTGGTGACGTTGTAGCCACGGAATGTCACCGCAAGCTTGCCATTCGTAGCGATCTCAGGATAGAGCGGATTGCGGGCCATCGGGCGGAACCTTGTCAGCGAGAACTGGGGAACGGCGATAGTCAGAACCTGTCCGCGAACAGGCTCTAATGCGGCAGAGCAGAGTGAGCCGCTGGGCTTCGCACGGTTCGCGGCTGGAGCCGGCAGGATTCCCCGGAGCAGACTCCGGCAGGGAGCAGCAGGGAACGGATTCCGAAAGGTATCAGATGGTGCATGTCTTTTTCCCGAGCGAGTGGAAAGTCCGTCCCTCAATTGTAGCGCTCGACCAATCCCCGTGGCTAGAGGGGGTCGTTAATTGTGCGACAAGACGTCGACAACAGTCCCCGCGCCGGTCGACTTCTCGTTCAGCAGCGGCTTTGTTAGCGCCCGAGCCGCAACAGATACATTTCGCGCAACGGAGCGAAGGGCGAATTGGGAGCGACTTCGCGACTGGCTTGAAACGCCGTGACGGCTGCGAACGTGTCGCCCGCTTCCAGACCGAGGCATCCCTGATAGAACCAGGCTTCATCGGCAAGGTCTGCTGGAATCGTGTTAGCACCGAGCAGTCCGCTCAACTCGTGATACAGTTCGACTGCGGATCGGTCCGGTACACCGATCAAAAATGAATAGAACGGCTGCCGATCCGCCGGGAGTTGCGAAAGGAGTTCCGTTGCTCGCTCCCGGTCTCCGTTCTTCAGATGAATCCGCAGCACCTGCTCGGGGTCGCTCAATGCCATCCGATCTGCAAGCCTTTCGCTGTCCGCCTTTGCTTTCCTGATCAGGGCTTCGGCATCATCTGTTCGTTCTGGATGGGAGAACGATCCGTCACCCAGACTCGAATTCGCGAACTCGACCGCTGGTCCATCCGCTTCCAGCACGTGCAGGCTGACTGCCATATCGAGTCGTTCGTCTGCCGTGCACGCGCCTGACCGCAACGCGTTCCGAAAACCCGCGATCGCCCGGGATTGATCGAGAAGCGACGTCCTGCCCGTGTGCCGTCGAACCCGATGGGCGATCTCCACCCAGCACCACGACCGCTGTTTGAGTGTCTCGATCGAATCATCATCCGCAAGGTATCGCATCGCGGCATACGGAAAGCGAATCGCGCAAATGACGGCCGAGACCCGCAGCGATTCGTCCCAGGAATCGGCGACAATGGTATTCCTGGGCAGCTCATTCGCTTTTCCACGAGGCCACTCGAGTTGATTCAGCAGCTCGATCGCACGCCGCCCCTGCGGCTGGATGGTGCGATCATCGGTATAGCCAAAGTACGTGCGTTCGGCATCAATTCCCAGAATTCGCCAGTGTGGACTGAGCGACAGGCGGCGAATCTCCACCAGATTGCCGGAGGACTGCACAAGCAGCGTCGGCTCGATCTGGTCAAGAGGAGCCGCATATCCTCCCCAGCCAAGGTCGGTTCGCAGATAACTGCCGGCCCGGCCCTCGTTCAGATCGCGGCAAAGCACCGCGTAGTCCTCAAACCGCTGCCGACCTTGTTCCCAGCGATCGTCCAGCACGAGATCGTAGCGTTTCCGCAGTCGGCTCCGTTGCCAGTCGCTGGCGTCATTAAGGTTCATCAGCAAAACATGCCCGCTGCTCTGCCAGGCGGCGACATCGAGTCGATGTTCGGACCGATCTCCCAGGACGAAGCCAACCACCGCCGGTATTTGTGGACTTGCGTGGAAACCAGCGAGGACCAGGCCAGCAGCCACTGCGATCTGATTCACCCGCCTCGTCCCGACCGCCAGGGTCGGCAAACGGAAGCTTGCAGAGAGAATGAAAGCCACCAGCCAGAGATAATGCGTGCAGAACAGAGCGACAGGAACGAGAGCAAACGACTGCAGCAGCCGATCAGACGACCTCGCCGCATGCAGCAACCCGAGAATGAGCAGTCCCAGCAGCAACCATTCAGCCAGCGTCGGGCCTGTTCCGGCAACGATGCTTCGAGCTGAGGGAATCAGCATCTCCGCGTGAGGCGTCAGCCCCGCTGTGAGAAATCGCAAACCGGTCTCGATGAAGCCGGGAACAAATGCGAGGCCCCCCAGTATCAGACAGACTGCCGCCCCAGCGATCATCGACAGCTTCGGCTTCAGGGCTCGCAGAAGATCCACGCCCGGGCCGATCAGCAATCCGGCAATGACCAGACCAAATTCCCGCGTACAGAAGATCGCCGCAAGAAGTCCGCCGACGACCAACGCGCTTCGCTTTCCCGGCGATTTTGTTCGCTGAATCAGTCCGTTTGCCGCCAGAACAATCGCTGCAGCCAGCGTGAACTCCGGCTTCATTCCCAGGGCCAGCGCAGCAGTCCCGACCAGCAGAGCAGGCATCGGAAAGAGATGCCGTTGCAACCGCGCGAGGCCGGTCACAAGTGTCGCTCCGATGATCGCGAACACGACGTACGGAACCTCGAGAAACGGATCGAGGAGCATGAACCGCCCCAGCGGGACCTGCCACCCGGTTCCTCCCCAGAGAGTTGACTCTCGGGAATCGAACAGGCGAACCTCGTCTCCCGGATTCACGATCCTGCTCAACAGCAGTAGAAGGGCAATCAGCCACAGTGCGGGCCATAACCACCGCGGTTCCGGAAGCCGGTCGTCGGTGGTTGTGGAATCCGCTTCCTCATTCCGCCGCATGCGTTCCCTCCATATCAGAGCGAACGCGGATCCAGTGATCGGTGAACTCCAGCGGAGAGTCGGCGCGAACCTTTGGCATGTGGCAACGAACACATCCCGATTCCTCCCCCGCTCCGCAATGAGCCTGCGCAGTCCCTTTCGGGTTCTCGTGATGACACTGATTGCACTGCCAGTCTTCATGCAACTTCTGGTCAGCAAGAGGTGTGTGCGGATCGTGGCAGGTCATGCACGTCATCTCCGGCGAACGGAAGCAGGCCGACCGCATCAATCCGACCGGCTGGAAGCGGGCGATATGCGGATTGTCTTCGTGGATGTCCTCGCCATCGACATCGTCCTCGCGGCGATGACATTCCGCGCAGCGATGCACGGATTCGACCTGATCGATGTCTCGCCAGGAGAAATCGGAGATCTTCCCTTCGCTGGCCACATGCTCGCCTCGGGGCCCATGACACCGCTGACAGGTCACTCCGGGATGGATGTGGTCAAAATCGACACGACCATCGACCACTCGCAACTGCGTGGCATGGCAGGCAAAGCAGCGACGCGTCTTCGGGTGATCGAACAACGCTCCCAGGTACTGGAAATAGCCGGGGGGCGGATCAGCCGGTTGTCCGGGTGTGATCTCGAAGTCCCCGGTCAATGCATACCAGGTCAGTCGGAACTCGACCAGATCGGCTGCGCCCCAGCTGTCAGACAGGGAGCCGACCCAGGTTCGCGCATGATGTCCGGACCCGAAACACCACTCGAGGGGAATCTCCTGCGAACTCTGGTCCTCGTGGTGGACGGCGAACAGACCAGCGTCGCGGTGTTCGAGGGAAACCTCGGCTGTCTGAGGAAACTTCGAGGTGCGAAGCGACTGCAGAATCGACAGCGAAGGTTCGGAATCGGCCGGAAGCAGCGTGCGCGCGTGCCCGGTCCTGGCGAAGTCAGCGGCTTCGACGTGGCAGTCCATGCAGCTGGCTTCATCGGCCCAGCCGCGAGAAATATTCAAGGGATGTCCGGGAATCTCGCGATCAACTCGGGTCCACCCCAGGAAGGTCGTCGACAGCGCGCAAACCACAAGCGCGGCGAACAGCCGCAGCCGGGGAAATCTGTTGACGACCGCAGAACCGCTTTTCACTTTCGTCCGTCCAATCATCCTCCGAAATACAAAGAGGAAGCATCGCTGACTCAGCGATGCTTCCTCTGTTGAGTTCAGACCTGTTCAGCTTACTAGTTGGAGAGTCCCTCTTCCATCTCAAGCTCTTCCGGATCGGTAATCTCGGTACTTTCGCCCTGCGTTTCCGGCGGAGCGGCAGAATCTCCTCCTGCACAGCCGAGACCAAACGTTACAAGAAACAAGAGGAGCGCCAGCCAACTGGACTTCATTTCAGACAGACCTTTCAACGGGAGATATCTCAAGAGAAAATGGCGAGGCAGCGCATTCCCACTGCCCCGCTAAACTGGGAGAAACAGTGCTCGTTTTTAGTTGGTCAGCGAGGTCGTTTCGCGACCCTGCATCGACCCGGCTCCGATCCAGGTTCCCTGGTCGACGTTTTCGCTGACGAAGATGACCGAGCCATCCATCATCAGAGCCTGGACACCACCTGAGTGATAGCTCGTCGCGGTCTTGACCCGCATTTCGGTGACGGAGGTATCGTTGTCACACGAAGGGCCCTTCGGGTTCGGCGGCACAAGCGTGTTGAACGCCGGTCCCCAGGTCCAGCGACCGGAAGCCCAGAACCGCTGAGCACCATCGTCGTCGCCGTGAAATGTACTCGTCTGCCACTGAGCCGCACAGGCGTCGTAGTACGAGTTGATGGCGGCGATATCGGTGGCGTTGTTCTCAAAAACGCGACTGTGCCCGGTAGAAGACGTCAGATCGCCGGCAGTACTCACGCGGAACGTCTGATCGCGAACCTGACCATTGGTCGCAATCTTCACTTCAGACATGAAGATCGTATTGGTCAAACCGTCGGTGACGTCGCGAAAGCGTGTCGAGGACTCGAAGCTGAACGGTCCCGGAGCGTTGTTCTGCAGGTTCCAGCCAGTTGCCGGACCAGCCGAGAAGCAGTAGGAAAACGGAGCCGAGTTCCCTTCCTGACGACGCATTCCCATCGGATCGCTCGGACAGCAGATTGTCGGAATCAGATTGTTCGTCGTGTTCCGGTTGTTGTTGCCAGCCGTGCTGTTCCAGTAGCGATTGAAATCGCACTGGTCGTAGATGGCCCCCTGCTCGATGTAGGGGAGCAGCATGGCCATGGCACTCCAGCCTTCCCAACCTTTGTTGCGATAGGCACCGTCGGAGATTGCAGCCACGGGGTTACCCGGCAGGCAAGTGTGAGTGTCGTGATAGTTGTGGAGTGCGATTCCGAGCTGTTTGAGGTTGTTTTTACAGGAAGAACGTCGAGCGGCTTCGCGGGCCTGTTGCACCGCGGGCAGCAGCAGAGCCACCAGGATGGCGATAATCGCAATCACCACCAGGAGCTCGATGAGCGTAAATCCGTCTTTCTTTGGAAATCGTTTCAGAGTTCCGGCCATAACACAGTCCTTGCAGTCTCGAGAATTGAGAAGAAAAAATTGGAGAGAAACTCTCCGCCGAGATGGTATGAATGGTCAGAAAAGTGACCGTGATCGATCCGAAAAGAGATAGGGATCGAATCAAAATTGGACAAATGCAAACAGAACAGAACGTTCAAGCGTATCCTGATATTAACTACGGCTGAAATGATCCGCAACTTAAATTCCGTCGGATCTCTGCCGATTAAGTAAGAATACGCACTCAGAATCGCCGAGTTTCAGCGGTTGGCCCGAAACGAAGCGCACGCAATTACACGACACACATACACACTAGTGAACACGCCGTCCGATACGAAACAGCAGCGAATCAGGGGTCAGACTGCCCACTCTTAGCCGTGGAAAGTGACGAGGAGCGAAGGATGCGTCGATTTCGCGGAGCAGCGCGAACAGAGACGGAGAAAAATCGATCGGGCGAGGATCCGTCCTTCCCGATCGAAAACTTGCTGAAATGATCTGCAGATCAAATCAGCCCTCTGAGGCTGGAATCCTTTCCGGCCCAATTCCACGTCGCCCGGTAAGGCAGCGGGAAGAATTAAGAACGAGCATTAAAACTCGTAATGAGGTGCTTTCGTTTAGTTCTCCAGCGATTGCATCGCTTTACTGGTCAGATTGTCGAACTCGTCGGCATGTTCCGCCAACAGTTGATCCCAGCGGCTTGAGTCCCAGATTTCCGCATGATCCCGCACGCCGACCAGGACGACCTGATTCTCCAGGCCGGCAAACTGCACCAGCCTTCCGGGAAGACGGACTCTCCCCTGCTTGTCGGGCTCAACGGCTTCCGCCTGGGAATAGAAAATTCGCAGATAGTTCCGAACGTCGCTTTGTGCGGACGAAAGCCGCGTAAGACGGTCAGCGAGTTCCTCGAATGCCTTGCGGGAATACAGCGCCAGACAGCGATCGTTTCCGGGAGCGGCATACAGGCTCGTTTCAGTCTCGGACAGGATCTGATCACGGAATGGCTTGGGCAGGGCAAGTCGAAATTTATCGTCGAGCGATCGCTCGAATGTTCCGGTTAAGGGCATCTCCCCACTTCTCCCCACTTCTCACCATTCGGCACCAATTTACCCTCATGGTGGGACCCGTCAAGGTTTGGTTTCGCGGTTTGAACGGTTCGCCGATCCGGAATCGACTTAGCTGTTTGCGGGATAATCGATTACGACTTTCCCAAATTCTGAAACGACCGTCTGCCCCGCGAATCCCGGCCGCCGCAGTCGTGTCAACCTGCGGGCTTTACGCAGCACTGGTCGCAGTTCCGCAGACGAATGCCGATCCCCACGCCGCCCCACAGCTCTGGAGCCGCCGTTCGGCTCCCCACGAGGGCCTTTCCGTCGCAAGTCTTTTCATATCCTGAAATTACAGCCAACACACGTCTTCCCGATTTCGTACCGGGATTGCGGGAATGGCAGGGGCCTGCGGGATTTCCCGGTCCGCGTGACATTCCTCTTAGATCAGCTATCATCACTGCGTCGCAGCGACGGCGTCTTTCCACTTCAAGTCGCCGCCACGACGCCTTTTCACTCCGAAGTTCTTAAGGAGTCCTTATGACGTTACGGCTTTCCCCCGCAGTTGCGTTCGCATTCAGCGCACTCATTCTCGGCTCGACTGGCAGGAGTTCCATGGCGGCAGATCTCGACTACCCCGAGACCAAAAAGGTCGACCAGGTTGATACCTATCACGGCGTCGAAGTCGAAGACCCGTATCGCTGGCTCGAAAAAGACGTTCGCGAAGCTGATGACGTCCGACAGTGGGTCGAAGCCGAGAATCAGGTGACCGATCAGTACCTGTCTCAGATCCCGGCTCGGGACAAAATCGAGAAAGAACTGACAAAGCTCTGGGACTACGCGAAGTACTCCGCTCCCTTCAAAGCGGGCGACCGCTACTTCTTCCAGAAGAACGACGGACTGCAGAACCAGTCTGTCCTGTACACGATGAAATCGCTCGACGATGAGCCGGAAGTGCTGATTGACCCGAACAAGTGGTCGGAAGACGGCACGGTTGCTCTCTCGAACATGTCCTTCAGTGATGACGGACGCTATCTCGCCTACGGCGTGCAGGATGCCGGCTCCGACTGGCGAACCTGGCACATCATGAATGTCGCCACGCGCGAACTGCTGCCCGAGAAGCTCGAATGGCTGAAGTTCACTTCCGCGGAGTGGACTCCGGACGGCAAAGGCTTCTTCTACGGCCGCTTCGACGAGCCTGAAGAAGGCGAAGCGTTCCAGAGTCTGAACCTGAACCACAAGCTCTACTACCACCGCGTCGGTACGCCGCAAAGCGACGATGTCTTAGTCTACCAGCGCCCGGACGAACCCGAGTGGGGGTTCGGACCGACCGTGACCGATGACGGCCGCTACCTCATTATCACGGTCTGGAAAGGCACGGCCGACAAGTACCGTGTCTTCGTGAAAGACCTGACGGAACCTTACGGCATCCCGGTTCCGCTGATTGATCACTTCGAGAACGAGTACACGTTCCTGACAAACGACGGCGCGAAGTTCTACTTCAAGACCGACCTCGACGCGCCCAACAAACGCGTGATCACCATCGACCTGCGGAATCCGCAGCCGGAAAATTACGTCGAGGTGATTCCAGAAGCCAAAGAGCCGATGGAGTCTATCAATGTCGTCGCCAACCAGTTCGTGGTCAGCCTGCTGAAAGACGTGAAAACGCAGGTGAAGATGTACAGCCTGGACGGCAAGCCGCTGCGGGAAGTGGAGCTGCCGGGCATCGGCACGGCGTCCGGCTTCGAAGGCAAGCGGACCGACATCGAAACGTTCTATTCCTTCGCCAGCTTCACGACGCCGCCGAGCATCTACCGGCACAACATGATTACCGGAGAGAGCGAGCTGTTCCGTCGGTCGGAAATCGAATTCGATGAGTCGCAGTACGAGCTGAAGCAGGTCTTCTACAAAAGTAAGGACGGCACGAAAGTCCCGATGTTCATCGCCCATAAGAAGGGCCTGAAGCTCGACGGGAACAATCCGACCCTGCTCTACGCCTACGGCGGCTTCAACATCTCTCTCACGCCGTACTTCTCGATCAGCCGGGCCCAGTGGCTGGAAATGGGGGGCGTGTATTGCGTCGCGAATCTTCGCGGTGGCGGAGAATACGGTGAAGACTGGCACAAAGGCGGAATGCTGCAGAACAAGCAGAACGTCTTTGATGACTTCATTGCCGCAGCCGAATGGCTGATCGACAACAAGTACACCAGCACGCCGAAACTCGCCATTCAGGGGGGCAGCAACGGCGGCCTGCTCGTCGGTGCCTGCATGACGCAGCGTCCGGAACTGTTCGGAGCCTGTCTGCCGGCTGTCGGCGTGATGGACATGCTGCGATTCCAGAAATTCACCGCCGGTCGTTACTGGGTCGATGAATACGGTTCGTCAGACGATCCGGAGCTGTTCAAAGTGCTGAATCAGTACTCGCCGTACCATCAGTTGAAGAAGGGAACGAAGTACCCGGCGACGATGGTGACCACGGCTGATACCGACGACCGCGTCGTTCCTGGCCACAGCTTCAAGTTCGCCGCCCGGTTGCAGGAGTACAACGTCGGTGAAGAGCCGGTGCTGATTCGCATCGAAACCAAGGCGGGACACGGCTCGGGAAAACCAACTTCGAAGATTATTGAAGAACTTGCCGACGTTTACGCGTTTCTGGTGAAAGAGCTCGAAATGGAGTACAAATAAGGTGTCCTGCAGTCTGGCAGGGGCGATTAGGAATCGGCCCTGCTTTTCTGCTTTGATGATGATCGCAGTGTTTCGTCGTCCGAGCGATATTACCTGAATCATCACATCGAGGCAGAACGCAGCCTGTCGGGATGAATCGCAGCGGATGGAGTTCGCTGCCTGGGAGTTGTCCGGTGACGACGCCCGTTTGATGGAGTGACCCTTTACAAACGAAGTGGTACCGGACCCCAGTCTGAGAGCATTCCGTCGGATGGATATCAATCTCGCTCCCATTTTTGCCGCATCGGCCAGTGCGATATATATCGCACTGGCGGGCGTGGCGGTTTTCGGCCTGTTTCAGGTGATTCTGCTTACCCGCAAGATCTCCGAGAAGAAGATGTCGCCCGCAGCGACGGCTCGCTTTCGGGAAACCGTCCAGGAGTTCCTGGAACGTCGCGACTGGCAGGCTATCGCGGAACTCTGCGACACACCGGAATACTGGTCGCGAGCCGTGCCCCAAATGATTCTGGTCGCCATCGAACAGATGGATCGCTCTCCGGCCAAACTGCGACAGGTCCTGGCCGAGCGTTTCGAACGAGATGTGGTCGCCGAACTGGAATACGGGGCCTCGTGGATCAACACCGTCGTCAAATCGGCGCCGATGCTCGGACTGCTCGGGACGGTGAGCGGGATGATCCAGGCCTTCGCCAAGATTGCGGATACCCAAAAGACGGGCGGAGACCCTTCGGCTCTGGCCGGCGAGATCAGCTTCGCTCTGTTTACAACGGCACTCGGACTGGCGATCGCGATTCCGCTGGTGATTGCCGGAGCCTTTCTTCACATCCGCATGGGCAAACTGCAGGATCACGTTCAGGATGAACTCTCCTGGTTCCTGGATCAGATGGAGCAGTTCCGACGGACCTGATTCCGGTTGCCCGTCCACGTTCGGCAAACTTCCGCACAATCCACCGCCACGGTCGGCACTCGATTGCCAACACATCAAGAAATCGAATAATGTAACATGACGCGGTCTCTCGCCCGCGTTTTATCACATCAACGATCGAGCCGGCCTTCTTCAGGCTCGTGATCTGTTCTTTACGTAAGAGTTCAAGCATGACGATTCGCTGGCTACAGAATTCGCCCGCTTCGAAATTCCGCTGTGTCCGTCACCTCTGCTGCTGGGCAACACTCTTCGCTCTTGTCTTTTGCATGGCACCGGCTCGAGTCTCTGCCGAGGAGCCTTATCTCAAGTTCCTGCAGGGACTGCGCGATCGGCAGTATTTCGACATGGCGATGGCCTACATGGACACGCTCGAAGAGCGAAAGGATGTCCCGGCCGACATCAAGACGATTGTTCCTTACGAACGGGCACTCACGCTGCTTCAGAGTTCGAACTTCGTCCAGAATCCGGAAGCACAAACCGAACAACTCGATCAGGCGCAGGCTCATCTCGAAAAGTTCATCAAGAACAGTCCGAACCACGCACTGGTGCCTCGAGCCAATACCGAACTGGCCAACATCATGCTTGGCAAAGCGCGGGTGTTGATCTGGGAATCGAAGTCGCCGTCGAACGTCGACAACCGGCTGAAGTTTCAGCAGGACGCCCGCAAGCTGATTCAGGAAGCCCGCAAGATCTACCAGGCCGCCAACGACGCCTACAAAAAGGAATGGGAGAGCTACGGCGTCTACATTCCGGAAGATGAACGCGAAAAGCGGGCCCAGCGCGAGAACGCCGAAGGGCTCTACATGCGAGCCCAGCTCGATTTGGCCACGTGTACTTACGAAGAAGCTCAGACGTACGACGTCGACTCCGACAAGTTCAAGGAAACCCTGCAAAAGGCCTCGCTCGAATTTGAAGATCTGCACAGTAAGTATCGCAGCCAATATGCCGGTCTGTATGCCCGCACAATGCAGGGCAAATGCTTTGAAGAACAGGACGACATCCGTAAGGCCCTCGGTATCTACGACGAGCTGCTCGGCCACCCCGGTTCCTCGGCTGGTCTCAAACGATTGCAGAGTCAGGTCCGTCACTTCCGACTGATCTGTCTGAATCACGAAAGCCGCAAAGACTATCAGCTCGTCATCATGGAAGCGGACGAATGGATGAAGTCCAACCGTGCCGCGGTCCGCACAACGACCGGGCTCGGCATTCGCTGGGAAATGGCTCAGGCGCAGGAGAATCTGGCTCTGGCCCGTACGACTCCGGAACTCGATCGCACACGATTGCTCCGACAGGCTCTGGAGAATGCCCGCGAGATCAACAAGTATGCCGGTCCTTATAAAGATGTCTCCAACAGCATGATTCAACGCGTGCTCGTGGCTCTCGATCGAGAACCGGGCGATCCCACCGACTTCGACGGCGCGTTTGGCACCGCGAACACGATGCTCGAACAGATTGGCAAACTGCGAGAAAACCTCAAAGTCGCCGAGCAGAAGGGCGACAAAGAGCAGATCAAGAACGTGCAGGACGAACTGCAGGCTCTGCTGAGTGAAACCGAGCGGATGTATCGCCTGGCCCTCAATCTCGCAACCGGGCAGATCGAACCGAATCAGATCAATGCAGCCCGGTATCGTCTCGCTTATATGTTCTACCTGCAGCGGAAGAGCTTCGAGACTGCCGTCGTTGGTGATTATCTTTCGACGCACTCGATTGATGGCGATCCGACGATCGCTCTGGATGGAGCCTATCTGGCGATGGCCGGTCTGACTCAGGCCGTCAACGATGCTCCTGAGAACTCCAAAGACGATATTCTCGACATGATGGTCAAGATCTGCGAACGCATCGCGACGCAGTGGCCGAACTCCGACCGGGCGACCGATGCCCGAATGGAAATGGGCCGCATCTACCGCCAGTACGACCAGCCACTCGACGCGGCGAAGTGGTACGGCGATGTCCCGTCGACCGCGACGCAGTTCTCCACCGCTCAGCTCGAAGCCGGTCAGGCTTACTGGAACGCCTATCTCAATGCCATCATCAAGGAAGAGCAGGACACACCAACTGCGACACTGAAAGAGTGGCAGAATCAGGCCGCGGCGTTCCTGGCCAAGGGCATCGAAGAAAAGGAAAAGGGTCTCCCAGCCGACAAGGCGACTCCACCCGAGTTGGTTCGCGCGAAAGTTTCGCTCTCGCAGATTGAGATTATGCGAGGAAACGACGGCCGCGCCGTCGAGCTGATCACCAAGGATCCACATTCGGTGGTGAAGGCCGTTTCCGTCGGCGATGGCGAATCGCGTCCCTCCGAAGATGGCAACATCAAGAGCACCGCCTTCGCCAGCTTCGCCTATCAGCAGTTGCTCCGAGCCTATATCGGCACGCGGCAACTCGACAAAGCCGAAGAAGCCCGGAATCAACTTGAACAGATCGCCGGCCAGTCGGGCGGAGAGGCGTTGACCGCTGTTTATGTCGAACTCGGTCGTGAACTTCAGAACGAACTCGAGCGGCTCAACAAGCAGGGTGATCAGGAACGTCTGACTCAGGTTCGCAGCGGCTTCGAAAGCTTCCTCAAGCAACTGTTCGATCGCAAGGATGGCCAGACCTACGGCTCGCTCATCTGGATCGCCGAGACTTACTTCGGTCTCGCTGAGGGAACGGCTCAGGATCCTCAGAAGGCCAAGCAGTACTATGCCTCGGCTTCCAAGACCTACGAAGAAATCATCCGTCGGGCATCCAACAATCCGCAGTTCCTGGACCCGAGTCGCCTGACGGCTGTCCGATTGCGTCTGGTCAACTGCAAGCGGGAAGAAGGCGATTACCCGGCGGCCGAAGAAGCCATTCAAATGGTGCTCAAGGAAAACCCGAAGGCTCTCGATGCCCAAATCGCAGCCGCCGCAGTCTATCAGTCCTGGGGCAAAGAGGAGAACGACGCCGAGAAGTCACTGCTGGCCGTCCGCGGACAGACGTTCGACGACGGAGCCGTCGTCTGGGGCTGGGCAAATATCGCCAAACGTCTGCAGATGATCATCGATGGCGGTCAGGCTCCCTCCGAGTACGTCGAACGGAATCGCGAGGTTCAATACCGGCAGGCCGAATCACGACTGGAGTATTCCGATCTGGCTCCGGATCAGAAGGCAGGCGAAGAACAGCTGAAGCGAGCCAAAGCCGACATTCTCACCTACGCTCTGTTCAGTCCCGATCTGACCAAGACTCCCTGGTGGGATCAGTTCGATGAACTCTACCAGACTGTTCAGACGCGTCTCGGCGAAGCAGCCGTGCCGCTCGAGAAGCCGGATCCCGATTCCCTGCTCGCCGACGCAGGGACGACGTCGAGCAACTATGACAGTGGCGAGACCGAGACGGTTCCTGTGACCGAAACCGCCGCCGCTCCGGCCAAACCGACCGAACCGCCCAGCAAGATCGGTACGTACGCTCTGATCGGCTTTGTCGTCATCATGGCGATCGGCATTCTAGGCTATACGATGACGAGCATGAAAAAACCACGGAAGCGCTCGACCGCGGAAATGGTTTCGACGATGCCGAAATCGATCTCCAGGAAGGGAGTTTCCACTGGGGAGAGCAAGGCCCCGTCAGGGAAGTCGCGCCCCAAGACGGTTGCCGCGCCCGATCCCACTGGGGCCAAGGTTCGCAATACGGAGAAGAAGAGTCGTCCCCGAACCCCGGAAGAAGTCGCCAAAATGAAAGCGCGCCGCAAACCCAAACCGGAATAAACCGACCGGTCTCAGTAGCCCGCTTCCCCGACTTCATCTCAGATAACAGCATATTTCAATGACGGAGATACCCGTGATCAATAATTCGTTCCGCCTGATGTCACTGGCGTTGACTCTCGCCGTCCTGACCGCCTCTCCGGCCTGGGCCATCGATATCATTACGCGAAAAAGTCAGACAACCCGTCTCTCGGGAGAGATTACCGGCATCACCAAGAGCGGTGTGAAGATCAAACAGCAGACCGGCGGCGAGGTGGAAGTGCCCGCCAACGATATCGCCCTGATTGAATGGGAAGCCGCTCCGGCAACTCTGAAAGCCGCACTGGGTCAGGAATCAAATGGCGCTTACAATGAAGCCATCGATGCTCTGAAGAAGATTATTGATGGACTTCCCGCAACGGCGACGAACGTTCGTACGGATGCTGAATATTTTATCGCGCGAAATCTCGCCAAAGCCGGCCTCGCGGATTCCGAACGGCTGCCGGAAGCGATTGCCCGGATGAAGGCGTTCACCGACGCCAACATCACCAGCTATCACTACTACGAAGCGATGGATTTCCTCGGCCGTCTGCATTTGGCTGCCGGAAACTACCCGCAGGCTGAAGCCGCCTTCACCTCGGTTGAGAACTCCGGATTCGAAGACTGGAAGATCTCTGCTCAGTCGTCCAAAGCCCGCGTCATGCTGGCTCAGAACCAGGTCGACCAGGCTCTTGCCGCCTTCGATGCGGTGCTCGCGACTCCGGCCAAGGATGACGCCTCCAAGCAGCGTCAGCTCGAAGCCAAACTGGGGAAGGCCAAGTGCCTGAACCTCAAGAACCAGTACGACAACTCGTTGACCCTGCTGGAAAGCATCGTCAAGGAAGCTGCTGAAGACGACGCCCGCCTTCAGGCCGAAGCCTGTGCCCTTTCGGGAACGGCTCTGCTGGGCCAGGGCAAGAATCTCGAAGCGGCTCTGGCGTACCTCAAGATTGATGTGCTGTTCCCCGGTCAGCAGGACTTCCATGCCGAAGCTCTGTACAACCTCGCTCAGCTGTGGCCGTCTCTGGGACAGCCCGGTCGTGCCGAGGAAGCGCGGGCTCAGCTCGAATCGAAATACCCAAACAGCCCCTGGACCAAGAAGCTGAGTGGCGTTTAAGCCGATTCAAATCGTGAGACGAGGCAAGATTTACAGTCTAGCCAGTTGCTTCCCCTTCTCGGGTTCGTCATGATTGGACGTCACTTTTTCGCTGCCGTCCGAAGTGCAATTTACCCATAACTCGACCACCGCTGAAAACAAACTGCCTACGGTTCTGGAGAACAACCCCGTGAAATTTTCCGACACGAATTCTGCACCTGCCCGACGCTTCGGCCTGTTCTGCGTGCTGAGCCTGACCGTTCTGATGGGTCTGCAGGTCTTCGCACCCGCCCCCTGGATGTCTGTCGCGCAAGCACAGGAAGAACCGGCCGCCGCAGAGGCACCGGCTGAAGCCCCAGCGGCCGCCAGCGAGTCATCTGGTCCGGAAGAGAAGAGCTTCCTGATGTGGATGATCGAAGCCTCGGGGATCTTCGGGGGCATTCTGCTGATTCTCTCCGTCGTCATGATGGCCCTCATCATGACCAACGTGATGCAGGTCAAACGGGCCGTGTTCGTTCCGCAGGACTTCATCGACGAATTCCGGGCCAAGCTCGACGCCAAGGACTACAAGGGAGCCTACGATCTGGCCAAGGCCGACGATTCGCTGATCGCCCGCATCATGGCGGTGGGCATGGGTCGCCTGGATCGCGGCTACGCTTCGGCTGTCGAAGCGATGCAGGAACTGGGCGAAGAAGAGAACATGAACTACGAACACAAGCTCAGCTACCTGGCTCTGATCGCATCGGTCGCCCCGATGATCGGGCTGATGGGTACGGTTTACGGGATGATTCTGTCGTTCCAGAAGATCGCCACCGCGACTGTCGCTCCGAAGCCGAGCGAGCTGGCCGACGGGATTTCAACCGCTCTGTTCACGACGCTGGAAGGTCTCGCCGTGGCCATCCCGGCCATGGTCGCTTACAGCATTCTCCGCAACCGGGTCGCTCGCTACATGCTGGAAGTCGGCATGATCAGCGAAGGACTGATGAGCCGTCTGCCGATCACCAAGCAGCAGGCTCCTCAGGCGTAACGACATTTGTCGCTGTCCTCCCTACCGCCGGAACATGAGAGCTTTCCATGCGTTATAAGCAGCAACAGTCCACGGTGCTCGAACCGGACATGACGCCAATGATCGACGTCGTGTTTCAGTTGATCGCCTTCTTCATGCTGGTGACCAACTTCGAACAGACGCAGGCCGATGAGCGGGTCAAGCTTCCCAGCGATCAGCTGGCCCGTCCCCCGGAAGTCGCCCGCGAGAAGGTGCTCGTCGTCAACATCGGTTTCAATCGGAACCGGGAAGGCGAGAAGACCGATCCTCAGGCGTATATTTTCGAGGGGGATGAACTGATTCCCGTCCTCGATTTCGGCCGCCGTCTCAAAGAAGAGCAGCGGGTCGCCAATGCTCTTTACGGACCCGATGGTGTCAAAGAGATGACCATCGAAATTCGAGCCGACGCCGAGACTCCCACCGGGCTGATCCAGGAATTGATCAAGCTCTCCCAGGAAAACGGTTTCGAGAAGTTCTCATTGAGAGCTAAACAGCTGGTGAAATAAACTCCCTTCTCCGTTCGAGAAGTTCAATATCGAGGTTTGCGATGGGTCAGCGACGTTCCCGTGTCTCAGCAACGAAAATCGAAGCACAGATGGCGCCGATGATCGACGTCGTCTTTCAGCTCCTGATCTTCTTCATGCTGACGCTGAAAATTATCCCAATCGAAGGGGATTTCAACATCAACATGCCTCTCGGCAAACAGGCGACCGAGAGCCCTGATGTCCCGATCCCGCCAATTAAGGTCCGTCTCACGGCGAACGTCGACGGCACTCTGGCCGGTGTGCAGTTCCGGCAGGTTTCGCTCGGCAACGACAATCTGGCCTTCGACCGGTTGAACGCCGAGATTGGCAAGCTGGTCGGTCGTCGGGACAATCCGTATCTCGATGAACTCGAGGTCGAGATCGATGCCGACTATAATCTGCATTATCGACACGTGATCGCGGCTGTCTCCGCCAGCACCGGGTATGTCAGTCCGCAGACCGGTCAGGTGATTCGATACATCGAAAAAGTGAAATTTGCCCCGCCGCGTCGTCCTGCCGGCTGAGTTTAATCGAGTGTCGCTGCTGCCGGCGCGAACCGGGAGCGGCTTTCCGGCGTCCAGAGACTCAGGCAGCACGCTGAAACTCTGGCCCTCCACCCACGCCGGCTCTGATTCCGGTTCTCAACCGATATGATCTTCATTCTCGATAATTACGACTCCTTCACGTACAACCTGGTCCAGCGACTGGGCGAGATCGATCCGCAGGTCGAGATCGTCGTCAAACGCAACGATCAGACGACGTTGGACGAGATCGCCGAATTGCAGCCCGAACGGATCATCATTTCGCCGGGGCCCTGCACGCCGAACGAAGCCGGCCTGTCCCGGGATGTCATCCGCGAGTTCGGGCCGCAGGTTCCGCTGCTCGGCGTCTGTCTGGGGCATCAGTCGATCGCCGATGTCTACGGAGCGAAAGTCGTCCGAGCCGTGCGGTTGATGCATGGCAAAGTTTCGAAGATCCGCCACAACGGCGAGGGAGTCTTCGTTGGCATCGAAAATCCCTGCATCGCCACCCGTTATCACAGCCTGGCCGTTCCCGAAGATTCGCTGCCGGACTGCCTGGTTCCGACTGCCTGGTCGGACGATGAGGACCAGCCTGCCGAACTGATGGGCCTGCGCCATCGGGACTACCCGGTGCACGGCGTCCAATTTCATCCGGAAAGCTTCCTCACTGAAGCCGGCATCCCTCTGCTGAAAAACTTCCTGACGCTGTCGAAGTAGAACCGAGTCCGTTCGGTCGCTTCCAGACGTCTGCACGCCTGCGGGCACGAGGTTTCCCATGAAGATTTCCCAGACTTCGCCACTGCTCGCCGCTGCCCTGATCGCAATCGCAAGCTCACTGGCCTCCGCAGCCGAGCTGAAATTCGAACAGGTTCACGCGTCTCTCACGAAGTTCTGTGGCGATTGCCACAGTGCCGACGACGACTCCGAAGAGAGCGTCCTGTTTCTCAAGGCAACCTCGATTGAAGAGCTGAGCCAGATGCGATCGCTCTGGGCCAGCGTTGCCGAGCAGCTCAACAACCGAACAATGCCTCCGCCCGATGAGGAACAACCGACCGAGAAAGAGCGGCTTGAACTGTCCGGATGGATCGACCAGACGTTGCGGGAAACAGCCTGTGCTCAGGGCCCGTTTGCCGGCTCGATCACGACGCGGCGTCTCAATCGGATCGAATACACCAACACGATTCGCGATCTGCTTGGCGTTGAAACGGATGCCGCAGTTACGTTCCCGGTCGATGGTTCCGGGGGTGAAGGCTTCGACAACAACGGCGAGACGCTGTTCTTGCCGCCGATTCTGCTGGAACGCTATCTCGAAGCCGCCAGCAACATTGTCGATGAAGCACTCCCTTCCCGTCCCCTTTCACTTCGGCTCGCTCCTCACGAACTCACCCCGGAGCAGAAGAAAACGGACGAACTTCGAGTCCTCGAAAATAAGCAGGCCGTCCGCTGCTTTCCACGAATCTACGCACCGGGAAAACACGCGCTGACCCTGCAGGCACAACCGGTCGAAGCCGCCAGCGAGATCGTGGTCAAGGTCGATGGAATCGTCGCGGAGCGCTTTGCCGTCGAGGCGCGGGAGACCCCGGGGAACTTCCCGGTGACGTTCGAAACGTCGATTCAACTTTCCAAAGGGTTCCACGCCATCGAAATCCGCTGCAGTGGACCTGCCCCCATCCAGCTCAATGGCCTGAAGATCGAAGGCAGGAGCCGGAAACTCAACGACCAGCAGAAGAAGTTCTATCGACTTCTGACCGGAGTCAATCTCGACGAAGAACCGGAACAGCCCCGCAAGCTGGCCCGAACTCAACTGGATCACTTCGTTTCTCGCGCGTTCCGCCGGCCGGCGACCGACGCTGAGATTGAAAAGTATCTGCAGCTGTTCGATCGATCAGCCGAGCGGGACGAGCCCTATCTGGAATCGATGAAGCTGGCAATCAAAGGCGTCCTGGTTTCCTCGCACTTTCTGTTTCGCGTCGAAACTCCACCGTCGTCGCCCGAACCGGAGCCGATCTCGGACTTTGAACTTGCGTCCCGATTGTCGTACTTTCTGTGGGGATCGATGCCCGACGAAGAACTCTGGCAACTCGCGGACGCGGGAGAACTGCAGAACGAGGAGACGTTGCGGAAACAGATTGAACGCATGCTCAACGATCCGCGCAGCCGGTATTTGAACGAGGAGTTCGTCGGACAATGGCTCGGCACCCGTGAAGTCGGCGCACGAGTCGCTCCCGATACCAGCAAGTTCAAAGGCGAGTTCACTACCGAACTTCTGCTCGGTTTCCGCGAAGAACCGATTCAGCTGTTTTCGTACATTCTGGCCGAAGACCGCAGCCTCATGGAGCTGGTGACGGCTGATTATGTCGTCGCCAACAAGCGTCTTCAGAAGCATTACGGGCTGGAAGAGAAAACCGAGAAAGACAAAGCCGACTGGCCCTGGTCGCCGAACCCGCAATTGAAATCAGACGGACCGTTCGAGAAAGTTTCGGTCGAAAACGGCCAGCGGGGCGGCGTACTCGGCATGGGCGGCGTGCATCTGTTGACGTCGTACCCGAACCGAACCAGTCCCGTTCTTCGTGGCGGCTGGGTGCTCGAAACGCTGCTCGGCATTCATGTTCCCAACCCGCCGCCCGATATCCCCGAACTGAAGAAGAGCAAGAAAGAGAAGCTGACCGTCCGTCAGCAGCTGGCGAAGCACCGCGAGCCCTCGGCCTGTTCGGCGTGCCACAACCTCATCGACCCGCCCGGCTTCGCGCTGGATCATTACGATGTTCTCGGTCGCTGGCGAGAGAAAGAAGACGACCAGCCGATCGACGCCTCCGCAACGTTTCCGTCGGGTGAGACTGTCGAAGGTCTCCCGGGGCTCAAAGAGATGCTGCTCAAACGCAAGGCCGACTACTATCGCCAGATCACCCGCAAAATGCTTGGCTTCGCACTGGGCCGCAGTCTCGATGACCGCGACGACTGCGTCATCAATCAGCTGACCGATCATCTTTTAAACGGCGACGACACTCCACGCGAGTTGATCACCCAGGTTGTCCTGAGTACCCCATTCCGGTATCGACAACAGGGAACAGCCGAGCAACATCACGCCGGGGAATGAAACACCGTTCTTAACCCGAAGCGTCAGCGAGGGGCCGTGCAACATACAGCCCTCGCTCACGCTTCGGGTTGGGATTGCTGCGGCGGAGCTTCGCAGCCCGTTTTTGATGGCACGTCCATTCGGCGGCAGGATGCGCAGGATGTCGCCGCTACGATGGAACTTCCGTGGACTATGGGGGATCGTAGCCTTCTCCGCCCCAGGGGTGGCAGCGGCAGATGCGTTTGAGGCCGCGCCAGGATCCGCGAACAGGTCCGTACTTCTCGACCGCTCCAATGAAGTAGTGACTGCAGGTCGGCTGATAGCGACACTGGCGGCCGATGATCGGGCTCAGCGTCCACTGATAGACACGAACCATGCCGATCAGAATTCGGGACGGCAGATTGCGAATCGTGTGGAGGAACCGGCTCATCGCGACTGTTCTTCTCCGTCCGGGAATCGACTGGCAACCTTCTTCATCAGTCGCTTCAACGATCTTCGGTACTCGCCCACAGTCGCTTGCGTTCCCACTCTGGGGATCAGCACAAAATCAAACCCCGCGGGCAGCTTGGGACGGGAGAGCCGGAAGGCTTCCCGCAACAGCCGCTTCTTGCGGTTCCGGTGCACAGCATTGCCATGCTTCCGCGACACACTCAGGCCGATTCGACTGAACGCCCGGCCGTTCGGGAGGCCGAAGATCAGCAGCAGATGATCGCCCGCCCTGTTCTTTCCGTTGTAGATTCGCTCGAAATCGTCCCCGGATCGCACTCGAAACTCACGCAGAAATCGCAGACCGGTTTCCGAGCCAGACTCGTCGGTCATGCTGATTCGTCCTTCTCGGGCTCGGGTTCCGCACTTGCATCGTTCTTGAGATACCAGAACTCGTTCTTCAACTTGGCCTGCGCCCGTGAGCTTCGGGCGATGCGACGGGCCCGCGCGCCCAGATAGATGACGACCAGTAGCGCGATTCCGCAGAGCATGGCAATCCCGATCAGCATGATCCACGAAGCCGACAGGATGTGCTTCTTTCGCTCGCGAACTTCTTCGGCGACCTCGGGCTCGGCGACGTCTGAACTCGACTGCGGTGACTGCACGGCCAGGGCGACGACCGGACGAAATAAGAACTCAACCGCTAACGCCGGCGTCCGACTCGCCGCCAGGCACCCGGCGAAGGCGAGCAGACAGCAGAGCCTTCGAGCATCAATTGAAAACCAGGCTCTCATAGCGGTTCGAAAACTCATTCAGCAATCAGTTGGATCGGGGGAGTGAGCAGAGCCTTCATTTCGCGGACGGCTCGTTCCATACCGACCATCACCGCACGCGAAACAATACTGTGACCGATATTGAGCTCCGAAACTTCCGGGACCTCCACAATCGGACCGACATTTCGATAAGTCAGGCCATGTCCCATGTGAAGCAGCATCGAGAGCGAATGAGCCTGGGCGGCGGCTTCACTGAGCAGATCGAGTTCGCGAGTCTGCGTTTCGACATCAACCGCGTCGGCATATTGTCCGGTATGAAGTTCGACGGCGTGGACGTTCATTTTGTCGGCCATCGCAATCTGCTTCTCATCCGGATCGATAAACAGGCTGACTTCGATGCCCGCTTCCAGCAACCGGTCGATGCAGCGTCGCACGCGATCTTCGTTGGCGATCAGATCGAGCCCGCCTTCCGTGGTCACTTCTTCGCGTTTCTCCGGAACCAGGGTGCACTGATCGGGCATGATGTCGAGCGCGAAATCGGTGATCTCGTCGGCAATCGACATCTCCAGATTCAGCTTCACCCGAACCGTTTCACGAAGAATGCGAACGTCCCGATCCTGAATATGCCGGCGGTCTTCGCGAAGATGGACGGTGATTCCATCAGCGCCGCCGAGCTCGGCCAGAGCCGCGGCCCAGACCGGATCGGGTTCGACAGTTTTACGGGCCTGTCGCACGGTAGCGACGTGATCGATATTGACTCCAAGTTTGGGCATCTGTTCTCTCTATTCGCTGAATCGGAAACGCACCGTCGGGGGGAAAGACAGGCGAAGTCGGGGTCCGGTTCTCCAGGTTCGATCATATCGCAGCCACGGGAGATTCCATAGCCACTGTTTTCAGTTCTCGGGATCGGTTACGCGCGGAGGAATCGAACGCCCGTGCGGATCGGATTCGGGAGAGCCGAGTTCCCGTTCGATCTGTTCCCGCGACTCCTGATCGAGATAGTGTTCGATCTGATGGGCGGCTTCGTGCAGATGGTCTTCGGGCAATTGAAATTCCGAGCCGAGATAGCTTTCCCAGAGTCGGTGTCCGCGCACGAGACGCTGTGCGGCCCGGCGGCCGCGATCGGTGAGCACATACCCTTCGTCTCGCGTCTGCTCAACCAGAACCGCGTTCTCGAGACGATTGAGCGAGGACTGCATCCGGTGCTGGCCAGCCGAGTCTTCAGCGAGTTCTGCCATTCGTTCCAGCGACATCGAACCATGGGGATCAACTTCTTTACGCTGCTCTTCCCAGCGGAACAGAATCCCCAGCAGGTCTTCTTCGCGGATGCGGGATCGCAGGCGGGCCCGACGGAGCCGGGTGACGAGCAGCCCCTGTGAAGGCGAGAAGACCAGTGCCAGACCGTAGCCGAGTCCAGTAAAGACGGCCATCATCCCGGCTGCACTGGTGTTGAGGTGCCAGGCGACCGCATAGCCGAATGCAGTGGCGATCGCCGCGAAGACGCCCGACAGAACAAGCATGTTGACCAGTCGCTGGCTGACAAGTTGAGCGGTCGCCCCCGGAACGATCAGCATGGCAACAACGAGAATACTGCCGACGATCTTGAACGAACCGACGACGCAGATCGCGACCAGAACGACGAGCACGCCGAGCATCGTCTGACCGTAAAGTCCGATCGCAGCCGCGTACATCGGGTCGAACACGGCGGCTTTGATTTCCTTCCAGAACAGCCCCAGCCAGAGCAGCGAGGCAGCCAGGATTGCCGACGTCGTCCAGAATGCCGTTGGCCAGCGGAGTCCGAAGAGCGTGATCGTTTCCAGAGCAACGTATTCGATCGCTCCTTCAAGAACGACGTCGCGATCGAGATGGACTTTCTCCGCGAACATCTGCACCAGAAGGATGCCGAGGGCGAAAAACGCCGTGAACACGATGCCGAGGCCGGACTCCTCCGTCGCGTGGCCGTAAGTTGTCAGCAGTCGGGAGAGGCCTGCGGTCAGCATGGCGAAGACAGCCGCCCCGACAAACATCGGCACGGCTGCGGTGGTTCCAGTCAACAGAAACGCGATGGCCAGTCCGGGGAGTACGGCGTGACTGAGCGCGTCGCCGAGCATGCTCATCCGTCGGAGAACGAGAAAGCAGCCCAGAATGGCACACGTCACATTGGCGATCGTCCCCACGAGGATGGTCCAGAAGGCCAGCCTCATTGTGGGGTCCAGAAATGCAGGCCAGTCCAGCATGTTCGAATCGCCTGCGACAACTCCCGGGGATCAACACCAACTGCGGCCGGTTGCAAGCCGGCCCTACCTCAACATTAAACCGGCTGTGGCGGCTGGGTCTGGAAGGCCCGGCTGCGGAACAGGAAGTCGACGATATTCCCTTCGTGAGGCTGCAGCCAGTTGAGCTGGTTGGTCCGCACGTGGCCAATGTTGAGCCGGTCGATGTTCATCGCATCGACCAGTTCCGCCGACCAGCTCTTGTTCTCCGTCAGAGCCGTGCAAACCAGCGTCGTGCCGATCGTCTTGATCATCTTGTCCTGCGGACATTCGACAACCGAAACGAACGGGAACATGTATTCGGTATTGGCCAGAGTCGCCGAAGGATTCTTCGTGTGAACGACCGTCGGACGCAGGAAGGCGTACCGTTCGTGCTTCTCGAGCCGTTCGCCATCGCGATACTTCGCGGTCACTTCCGTGACGGACGAGTCCTTCAGGCCATCTTCGATCTGATCGTGCATCGCCTGAGCGACATCCGGATTGGTAAAGGCGGCGAGCTGAGCCTCAGGGTCGGTCATCTTCGTCGTCTTCACCGCGGCCAGACGCTGAGCCAGAGCATCGGCGATCTCGTCGGTATGACGCGATGCGTAAATCGCCGAGGCATTCACGCAGCTGCGACCGCCATTGGAAAGGACGCTGTCGACCATCAGATCGAGATACGATTCCCAGTTGTCCACAACATCGTCGCCAAGCAGAATCTTGCTGAAGCCCGGCCCGTGGACCTGGACGTTCGGATTGCTCGAATACTTGTCGACTGTCGCCTGGCCGCCGAAGATCATCACCCGCTTGCAGAGTTCGGTCACCGAGTTTCCGACTTCATGCGGTCCCGGGTAGAGCGAGATGGCTTCTTTCGGAATCCCGGCTTCAGCGAATGCCGAGGCCATGCGATAGGGTGTCCACGGCTCCGACGAACCCGGCTTCAGCACCAGGCCAATCTGCATCGGAATACAGGGAAGCCAGAGCGTGTGCACGCCCGGGGAGTTCGACGGGAGCACGAGCCCGAGCACCGGCGAGGTCGGCTGGTAGCTGACCATCACGCCGCGATCCTCCATTCCGTAGCCCTTCTGGAGGATTTCGAGCGGCAGGCCGCGTGTCAGGGCGTCGAGGATCTCCTTCATGTTCTTCAGCACGAAGGCGATTTTGTGCATGTTGGCCGCACACATGTTTTCCGGCAGACCGGTGCTCGCCGACTGAATCTTGCAGAAGTCGGCTGGCGACTGGGTTCCGTTCCCGAGGGGCAGCGTGCCGTTCATGTACAGATCGCCGGCTTTGGCACACATCTCGACCAGATCGTAAATGTCGATCTCCCGCAACGCGTCGCGGGCCTTCTGGGCTTTCCGCATGTCCATTTTCACAAGGCCGCCATTGGCCTGATGGACGTCGGCCAGTTTCTCGCCGGTCTCGAAGTGAACAACTTCAGCTTTGTCGAGGCTCTCGTACGGCTGTCCCCAGCGGATCACGGGAATTTCAAGCATCAGTGTCTTTCCTGCTCGGGCGGGCGTCCCGGTCGAATCGGGAGCCTCCCTTTGTGTTCATGGAGTCGCGTTCGGGATTTTTATGATCTTAGCCTGCGCGACCGATTTGGCAATCATCGCCCCGGGCGGGTGGGTGGGAACGAGGCGGGGGATCGACTACGATCCGTTCATTGAACGGGAATTTCCCTCAGAAATCAACCTGCTGACAGGAACCAGCTTACGATCATGAAGACGATTGAATGGATCGGCGATGTGGACGGGCATCTCCGCCTGCTCGACCAGACCGCTCTCCCCGAAAAGACCGAGTTTCTCGACTGCCGGACACCCGAAGACGTTTTCGGAGCGATTCGTCGCCTCAGCGTGCGTGGAGCCCCCGCCATCGGCGTTTCCGCGGCTTACGGACTGCTTCTCGGCCTGAAAGATGTCGCCGACACCAGCCGGGAAGAATTCGATGCCGCCTTCGATAAAGTCTCCACTTATCTGGCCGAAAGTCGTCCGACGGCTGTGAACCTGTTCTGGGCCATCGCCCGGATGCGGGATGTCGTCGCCGAGTCGAACGACATGTCGTCCAGCGACCTCCGTCAGCGGCTGCTCGAGGAAGCTCGCGAGATCGAAGCCGAAGACCGCGAAATGTGCAACGCCATGGGGCGGTTCGGAGCCGAGCTGATTCCCGAAGGAGCCGGCGTGCTTACGCACTGCAACACCGGGATGCTGGCGACCGCAGGAACCGGAACCGCGTTCGCTGTGCTGCTGGCCGCTCATCAGGCCGGGAAGAATATTCACGTCTACGCCGACGAAACCCGCCCGCTCTTGCAGGGAGCCCGGCTGACCGCGTGGGAATTGCTGCAGTCGAACATTCCCGGAACGCTGATCACCGATTCGATGGCCGGCTGGGTGATGAAAGAAGGCAAGATTCAAGCCGTGATCACCGGTTCGGACCGCATTGCCGCCAACGGAGACGCCGCCAACAAGATCGGCACCTACTCAGTCGCTTTGCTGGCGAAAGCCCACAACATTCCGTTCTACATCGCTGCTCCATCGAGCACGTTCGACCTGTCGCTGCCGACGGGTGAATCGATCCCGATTGAAGAACGCGATCCGGCCGAGATCGGTCACGGCTTCGGCCGCCAGACCGCTCCGAAAGAAATCAACATGTACAATCCGGCCTTCGACGTGACCCCGGCTGAGTACATCACCGCTCTCATCACCGAAAAGGGCGTGATCCAACCGGTGACCACGGAGAACGTGGCGAAAGTGGTCGCTGGATAGACCCGACGACGGGTGGGATAGAACTCAATAATGACGGGTGCCATGCCCACGCTCGCGTGGGCATGCTTGTCTTGTGCGCTGAACCAGCAACCGCGCATTGTCTGAGGTCCACGCAATAAGCTCGCCGCGAGTTTTCGGACCCGACGTTTCCTATCCCTTGAACGTCCTTTCCCAGCCTCCTGTTGCGTTGCAACACAGAGATGAATCTCTGTGCCATCCCGGTTAGACGCTCGTGACGTGCCCCCTCCGGGGTGCCATACTTGCATCGCGAAGCAGGGCAAGCATGCCGATGGGCGTGGGGGGGGGGAATGATTCGATGTTAATGGGACTGTCTGCGGTCGTGGGACGCCGTCAGGAGGTTCCCTTCACCCATGATCGGCATAACATCGGTTCACGCGCATGCTTGCCCTGCCTCTTTGAGGCGATGCAAGCATGGCACCCTGGGACGCTACGACTTGGATTTGGCGGGTTTGCGTTTTGGTTTCGGCGGTTGCCAGGTGTCGCCGTTGTCGGGGGGCATCGAGTTGTTCCAGTCGACGACGGCTTTGGTCATCTCTTTCACGATCTTCGGATGCTGCTCGGCGACGTTCTTTGTTTCGCCGCGATCCGATGCGAGATCGTAGAGTTGCGGGTCGGAACCGTCGTATTCGCAGAGGAGTTTCCAGTCGCCGTCCCGCATTGACAGATCAGGGAGATCGGCCTGGCCATAATAGCCGTCGCGATCGGGCGGGCGGCGGAAGTAAAGCGGCTGCTGACGGGAGTTCTCTGACTTTCCAAGCAGTGTTCCGGCGAGGTTCTCGCCGTCGAACATCACGTCGTCCGGTTTTTCGACTCCACTGATCTCAAGCAGACTGGGCACGAGATCGATCGCCGAGAAGACCGAATCGGTATTCACGGAACCGCGAGCCTCTTTCGCCAGCAGTCCCGGTCCCCAGGCCACGAGTGGCGACCGGACGCCGCCTTCGTAAAGCATCGTCTTCATGCCGCGAAACGGTCCGGCCGAGCCGGCGTCCTGATCGGGTCCGTTGTCTGAACAGACGAGAATCAGGGTATTGTCTTTCAACTCCGGTTGAGACTTCACGTAATCGAAAAGCTCGCCAAGCTGTTCGTCCATCGTATCGAGCACGCCCAGGTAGAGTTCCCGGCGTGAACCATCACCGCGACGAGCTTCCGGCGGGTAGTACGGGCCGTGAACGTCGTCTGGCCAGACATTGATATAGAACGGCTTGTCGGCCTTCTCGTTCTTCTTCACGAAATCAAGAGCGGCCTGCGTAAACGACTGTGTGACCAGCGATCGATCTTCCCAGATAATCTCGCCGCGGCCCAGTTGGTCCGACCCGAGTGTATGCCGGCGGAGCGGAGAACCATCGTGAGCATCGCAGATGGCCAGAACGCGGGGGCCGAGCCCCTCGAAGTTGGTCAGCGATTTGTCGAAACCGTATTCGGTGATGAGCGGGGCTTCCCCAACGTCGCGTTGCCCGCCGAGATGCCACTTGCCGAAATGTCCGGTAGCGTAGCCGGCATCGTGCAGCATGTCCGAGAGCATCGGGGCTTCCGGATCGAGCCAGTTAGCGACGCCCCGATCTTCATTCAGCTTGCGATGCGCGAGATACGAGTTGATCCTCCACCGCTGTGGATACTGTCCGGTTGAGATCGCACAGCGGGACGGCGAACAGATGGGCGAGTTCACGTAGAACTGTTCGAACCGAATCCCCTCGGCGGCGAGGGCATCGATGTTCTCGGTTTCGATGTCGGTGTTGCCGAAGCAGGAGAAATCGCCCCAGCCCATGTCGTCGATGAACACCAGAATCATGTTCGGCGGAGCCGCCTGCGTTGTTGAATGCAGACAGAGACCGAACAGCAGCGTGAGCAGCGAGAGCGAGTATCGCATGAAGAGTTCCTGCTTGAGTGATTGAAGCGGGATGATGGGGATCACCCGATCAGGCTAGGAAATCTTCCGCGGAAACTCAACTCGGAGCCTCGCCGGCGCGGCAGGCGACTACTTGCGGGCAAACACCTGCGGCAGCGTGAGCCGCGACTGCAGAATCGCCGGCGGGAGATCGAAGTCGATCGCACACCGGGGAATATTGAAGCGATCTGTCGCGGTCATCGGATCGTACTGGCCATAAAAGCTGAACGCGAATGTGTAGCCGGCTTCACGAACCAACTGCTTCGTTTCTTCGGTAAACATGTCCGGCTGACCGACGGGATAGCTGAAGGCCTTTGGTGACTTGCCGAGTTCTTCCGTGAGTCGCCGCATGCTGCCAAAGATCTCTTCACGCTGGACGCTGGTCTCCTGACGGGCGAGTACCGGGTGGGAGACGGTGTGACCTCCGATGTCGAAGCCTTCGGCGTCTAGTTCACGGACCATGTCCCAGTCCATCCAGAGGTTCCGGGCCTGCTCGGGACCGCAACGCCCCGTGCCGGCCTCTCTGGCGAGGTCGTTCATGAAGTCTTCCGTCGCCGGCCCCTGAAGCTGCCAGTAAGTCTGCACGGCACGGCCGACAGCCGCTCGGGGATCGTTGCTGTCGATCTGGAGCCCGCACTCGAACCAGCGACCGGCTGCCAGCGACGACACTTTTGCGTTGCGGATAATCCAGGCGATCTCGTCCCACCAGGCGACATGCGGACGGTCGATGAAGCCGGTAGCGATAAAGAAGGTCGCCGGCACCCCGGCCTGCTTCAGCACCGGGAAAGCGAGGTCGTAATTGTCGCGGTAGCCATCGTCGAACGTGATTAGAATATGTTTTCCGGGTCGCCCGGCAACGATGGTTTCGAGATCATCGATCCCGACTACATCGGCGTGACGCTGATACTGCTGCACCTGACGTTCGAGCCGTTCCGCGGTCGCGCTGTAGAGATTGCCATCGAACGGACACGATTCGCGTGCCCCGATTCGATGATAGTTGACGACCAGCAGCCCCGACCACGAAGGCAGTCCGCCGAGGGCGAAGTTCACTCCCGAGGCCTGCATCATACCTGCCAGCAACTTCTTCTTGCCGAATGGAACCAGCTTACGCACGAGCTTCATGGGAAGTTTCCAGATGTCGTTTCGAGAGTACGAGGCGCGGGAGTGGACCAGGAGGGCGACTACTTGTCCCGGACATCCTTCAGTCGCAGCATGGTCAACCACTTCTGACCGCCGGAGACCCGCTCGCGTTCTGATTCGCGGACTTTTTCGCTGACGATTCCGGCGTCCTCCAGTTCGATCAAATCGATGCCGTGCTTCTTGGCATGCTTCTCGACCTGCATCCGAACCTGATTGAGTCGGGTTGCTTCCCGGGAAAGCCGGGCCCGTTCGAGGGACAGCGTGATTTCATTAACCCGGGATTGTTCTTCGAGGTGCTCCTCGAGCGACTCCAGCTGTTTGCGGAGTTCTTCGGGGTACTCGTTGAGACTTTCCCAGTCGACGGCTCCCAGCAATCCCGCGTTCCTCCGGACATCCCGATACAGCAGGAGGCACGTTTCGATGTAAACGTCCCGTTCCTGAATCGCGGTGACGAGCTGAGAGCGATCGGCTTGTTCGAGATCGACTTCCGCGGGAGGGACCGGCAGGCCATCGGGGACGGCGTCGCTGACTTCAGAATGGTGAGACCGCGGCGTGCCGAATGATTCCTCGGAAATTTCCTCATCGGGAATCTGTCCGGAGGAGTCGAGCAGAACATCAGCAAGCGTGTCAAACAGTTCGTCTTCCGAGGGGCGATCCGGATTCTCTTCGACGTACCGGGTCTCTGGCTGGTTGTAGATTGTGGGCGGCGTATTGGTGAACCGGACGACGAGGTCGCGAAGTTCCTCGATCTGCATCTCGATTCGGCCGAGCGAGCCGGGCATCTGCGCAGTATCCCACTGCTCGACCAGATAACCGACATCCTGAGCGACCTGCTCACTGTATTCGTCGTTGGTCGAAGCGCGGTGAGGCGCGAGTAATCCGCCGGAACGCTGCATGCGGTCAAGCTGCTCAGCAGCCTGTTCCAGCTGCTCGGTCAGCGCAGCGACGAGTTCTTCCTTCTCGCTGAGTTGTTGCTCGAGTTCGGTCGACGACATAGAAATCCATGTTTTCTATTGCAGAGCCTGTGGGGAAAAGTCCGTCCCCGGCCAATCCGTTTCAACTGTAGCTCGTATGGGCCGCGACGTTTCGCTGTCGGCAGAACTCGCCGGTCAATTGCGGCCCGATTATGAATCTGGCAGCGATTATCCCGAATCGACCGGTTATTCCGCCTCAGAACACGCTGAATCGCGCTTCGACCGGCGGACCGGGAAGGCGAACTGCAATTGACACCGCAGGGACGGAACGTGTAATCAGCCCCTGCACCTGCCTTCAGGATCTGATCAGCCAGGGAACGGCGGCTTTGATGCGTAAATTTTCAATTCGACGTCCGTATCTACTGCGGAAAGCCTGCTCAGTCCTGCTGATCGCCGGATTGCTCGCATTCTGCTGCGCGGAAACAAGGGCTCAGGGCTGGCCGGTCGAATTCACGCACGAGCACTTCGTCGTGCATTCCCAGGTCCCCGGGGAAAAGATTCTCCCAGCCGTACGCGATCTTTCGGCACTGCAGAAACGAATTGGCGATGCTCTGCAGATCACGGTCTACGACGAGCGGATCGACATCATCATCTTTTCGTCTCATTCCCAGTACCGGGCCTACATTCGCCCGAGGGTCCCGGAAGCGGCATCCCGCCCGGCTCTGTTCGTGAAAGGACCGGATCGACTCTATGTCTACGTCGTTTACTCCGATCGCTGGGAAAGGGACCTGCGACACGAGATGACACATGCCACGCTGCATGCGTCCCTCCCCTATCTGCCGATCTGGGTCGACGAGGGGCTGGCCAAATACTTTGAAGTCCCCGACCGTGACGAAGGACTCAATCGCGATCTGCTCGGCAATCTGAAGTGGAGACTCCGCTTTCGGCAGGACGTGAGAACGCGGGAACTGGAACAGATCCAGTCTCTCACCGACATGAAGCCCGAGCATTACCGCGACAGCTGGGCCTGGATCTATTTTCTGCTGCATTACAGTGAGGAGAGCCGGACGCTGCTCCAGGCCTACCTGCAGGAAATTCAGGAAGAAGAAGTGGTCGGCTCACTGATCGACCGCATTTTCGCTGGCTCGGCGGATGCTCACGCCGATATCGATCGCTTCTATCGCTGAACGCTTTCAGCCCCTCGGCCAGACTCTGCCCGGCTACCGAGCGGAAAATTGGTGACAGCAGCCGATGAATCGGAGCCCCGATGAAATTCGCGCGCACTTTTCGGCCGGAACTTACTGCAAATCTTACAAAAGCCGCGCATTGCCTCAATCCCACTCAGATCAAGGTCCGATTAGACCGACTGTTAAGAAAGGATGGACTGTTTCCATCTGATCGGATCTACCCGTCAGGAGGATCCAGTTCGTGTCCGTTCTCATTGGAAAACGACGGACGTGAAGGCAGTTCTGAAGCTGGATGCTTCAGAGTCTTTTCTTTGACCTCCACGAATTAAGGATGATGCACGATGAAGGTAACGATTTTGAAGGGCGCTCTGGCGAGTCTGGCCTGTCTGGGGATGGCGATTCCATCCACCGTGATGGCAGATGCCAAAATGAACCAGGTCGCGAGCAAGGTTCAGATTGCCGATGTGGCGCTGAACAACGGCGTGATGAGCGGAAAAGTGGTTGACACTCAGGGTCAGAACGTCAACGGCGGCGTGGTGAAGGTCAGCCTCGGCAGCAAAGTGGTTGCTTCGGCTGTCACGGATGCCAACGGCGAATTTGCCATCAACGACTTGAAGAGTGGTCTGTATCAGGTGTCCTCTGGCGAATCTCAGTCTGTTGTTCGCCTCTGGGATGGCCAGGTCGCTCCTCCAGCCGCCAAGAGCAATGTCCTGATCGTTCAGGGAAACACTGTCCGTGCCCAATGCGACAGCCCGACCGACTATGTCATTCTGGGAACCGCAATCACCGGTGTTGCCCTCGGTGGTGCTGCTCTGGCTCAAGGCGACGGCGATACGATCATCGTCAGTCCCTAAAACGACCCGTCACCATAACAGTTTCTGACCAACCCACCCGCGGATACGAATGTTTAAACTCGGTATTTATCCCGGGTGCGGTTGGAAGAATCTGATAATTTTCGAAAATGCAAGCAAAAACTTGGAGCAGGTTCCAAATTCCTTCCGAAAGTAATGACTGAGCGGTGGGGACCGTTCGCGATGTCGAATAGTGACGTCTAAGGACAGGTGGTGCTCAGTAGTACTCACTTCTCGTAAGAGGAATGCAGGGCACGCGACTCGGCGAATGTGGAAGACGAGTAACGTTATCTGTCTGGCACGAACTTCAGCGAAAGGATTTGGGGGATGAAACGGTTCAATCTTATTACGAAATCAATGGTCGGACTCGCCTGCCTCGGCATGGCGATGCCACAGGCACCTGCATTTGCAGGTCCTGCAACTCAGCAGATGGCTGCAAAAGTCCAGATTGCTGACGTGGCTCTGAACAACGGAATGCTGAGCGGCAAGGTTGTTGACGCTCAGGGACAGGTCATTTCGGGCGCTGTCGTTAAAGCTTCGCTGAACAACCAGACCGTCTCGACGGCTGTCAGCAACGCCAACGGCGAATTCCAGCTGAGCAGCCTCAACACCGGTATGTACCAGGTTTCGTCCGGCGAATCTCAGGCTGCCGTCCGCGTCTGGGAAGGTGCTGCTGCTCCTCCGGCTGCCAAGTCCGGCCTCCTGCTCGTCAACGGTCAGACCGCTCTGGGTCAGGACTGCTGCGATGATGGATGCACCGGTTACGGTGGACGCACCGGTCTGGGTATTGCTGCGATCGTCGCTGTCGGTGCTGCTACCGCCATCGCCATCACGGCTGCTCAGGACGACGACGACGACGCTGTCATCGTCAGCCCATAGTTGAGACACACTTCCTCGCGGTGGAAAAGACCACGAAGCTTTCGCGGAAGACTTAACAGACTTTCCTACGCTTCTCGCTGAATGAATCCACTTCGCACGGAAAACTGACTCGCACGCATCGAATCGGCCTCAGCTTTTGCTGAGGTCGATTTGCGTTTTTAAGCCCCTCCCGATGGCGTTCTCCGTCTCGAAGCCAATCCCACCTGCAACCTGTATACTTCGCACTGCACCTATTCTCTCTATCCCTGCATTCGCGGTCGATCGTGGCCTTGGTGAGAAATTGCAGTTTGCTTTCGATTTCCTCACCTGTACAATCACGCTATTCCCTCAGGCCACTTCGTGCGACCACTCGGAAACTCTGACACGGTGAGTCGAGGGATTAGAGAAGATTTACGGCCGAGATCAGTTATGTCGGCCCTGCCTGCTTCGACTTCTGTCATCTCCCCTACCAGTTCCGTCGATATTGATGATTAATAGTGTCATTACAACTGCAGCGTGAAGTCCTCAGGTGCACTCTTGAACGACTTCATTTCCCCCGAAGTACGACCGGTCGAGACGACCGCGACTCCGGAACTGGCATTCGCCGGTATTAAGCCTGCATTCGCGTTTCAAGGCGACGAAACGGAGAGAGAATCGTGAATTTCCGATCACTCGAAACATTCCCAAATACGCTCCGACATGCTCTGGCAGTCGCTGCTGTCTGCCTCTGCTCTGCTGCCGGTCAAACGGCCCTGGCCCAGAATCAGACCGATGTTCCGTCCAATCACCCCTTTGCCCCGGTGATTAACCTGGCCATGAAGGGCCAGCAGGCCACGCAGCAGATCAAGGACTACGAAGCTGTCCTGACTAAACGGGAATACATCGGCAAGGAACTGGTCACCAGCCAGATGGAAATCAAGGTGCGGCACGAACCGTTCAGTGTCTACCTGAAATTCCGCGAGCCTCATGCCGGTCGCGAGGTGATGTACGTCGCGGGCCAGAACGGCGGCAAGATCCTCGCTCACGAAGGTTCAGGACTCAGTTCGCTGATTGGAACGGTTTCCCTGGACGTCAACTCCCGCGAAGCACTCAAGGAAAACCGCTACCCGATCACCATGATCGGGATTCGCAACATGGTTTCCAAACTGATCGAACAGTGGGAAGTCGAATCGCAGTACGGCGAATGCGACGTTAAGTACTACCCGAATGCTCAACTCGGCAACGTGGAATGTCGCGTGGTGGAAACTTCCCACCCGGTTCCCCGCCGCCAGTTCAAGTACAGCACGACTCGCCTGTACCTCGACAAGGAAACCAATTTGCCAATTCGCTGTGAATGCTATGGCTTCCCCGTCAGCCCCGGCGAGAAGGCTCCACTGATTGAAGAGTACACCTACACCAACCTGCGGACGAACATCGGCCTGACCGATTTCGACTTCGACCGGAACAATCCCGCCTATCAGTTCTAGCAGATTGCTGCAGACAGAGTGTCGAATAAAAAGGACTCACTTTTTCGGTGAGTCCTTTTTTTGTTTTACGCTTTGGGCAAGGAAACGTTCCCGATCAGCGGGTGGCCGTTTCATTCTGCCGATCCGCGGGAGGCTGAATCTCCATCGTCGCCCGCAACCCGGGCAGCAGGAAGTTGCGATCGTTCTGCACCTCGGCCCAGACTCGGATCCGCTGTGTCACGGGCGTGACTGCTCCGTCGATGAAGCGGATCTTGCCGTTGAAGCTCAAATCCGGCCGCTTCGGCAGCACGGCTGATTCCTCGAGTCGCACGACCACCGGGTCACCAGGACGGATATTCCACGAGTCGGTGACGTCGACAAAGCCTTCCACCTTGAGAGTGTTGTAATCCACCACTTCGACGATCTCGGTCCCCTGCTGGACCGCCTCGCCCTCAGTCTTGTAGCGTCGAACAATCATCCCCGAGAGCGGACTCTCGATCTGATACTCTTTCAGACGCTCGGTGGCTTCCTGAAGCTCGAGATTCTTGATGGCGGCTTCATGCTCGGCCTGTTCGATCTGCAGAGCCGTCTGTTCGGCCGACAGCTTCAGTCGACGAAGTTCGTAGCGGGTCACGACCTGAAGATTCGGATTGATGTTCGCCTGCACGGCCTGTTCGTGCTCCGCTTCGGCCACTTCGTTCGTTTTCTCCGCCAGACGAATATCGATGTCGTTCTCGGTATGCTTCCTGGCGGTCTCCACGGCGGCTTGAACCAGATCGTCTCGCAACCGGCCAATCAGCTGACCGGCTTTGACTTGATCTCCTTCTTCGACAGAGACCAGTTCCAGTACGCCGGGGCGGTCGCTGGCGACTTTCGCCGAATAGAGCGGCGTGATGGAACAGTTGTCGACCGTGATGACATTGCGATCCTGCGCGGCTGCAGAACCGGTCAGCGTCAACGCGGACAACAAGAGCGAGAGAGCGGGAGCGGCGAGTTTCGATGGCTTTATCATGAGTTTTCTATCCGTAGAACACGGTTTGTTGATGTCGAAGGATTCCAGGTCGACTCGTTCAGGATGATCGATTCCCCGGCTGCTGACAATGTGAGTCTTCTGATTTCGGTCCGGCGAACTCAGGAATCGCCCGGCTATTGATCGCCGGCCTCCAGATACGGATTCAGTCCGATGCGACGGTACGTCTCCATCTGCTTTTTCTCGTATTTCATCATCTGTTTTCGCTGCTTGTAGTGTTGCCGCTCCAGGAAACGTTGTGTGCGACGGAAGACGTTCACCCAGTTAGCTGGGAGTTCTCCTTTGCTGGCCTGCAGAGCATTCTCACGCAGACGCTTCACCTTCTCCGGCGGCAAAGCGGTTAGCAGCTCATCTTCCGGCGACAGGAAAAACTGATAACTTCCCGGATCCCCCTGCCGGGCACTCCGTCCGACCAGCTGGCGGTCGATTCGAGCCGAGCTGTGCATTTCGGTGGCGACCACATGCAGGCCACCGGCTTCACGGACTTCCGGTGAGAGTTTGATGTCGGTACCGCGGCCCGCCATATTCGTGGCGATTGTCACGGCCGCTCGCTGCCCTGCTCTGGCGATGATCTCGGCTTCAATTTCATGATAACGGGCGTTGAGGATCTCGTGCGGAATCTGTCTTTCCGTCATCGCGGCACTGAGTCGTTCCGAAGCAGCGACCGACGGCGTTCCCACGAGCACCGAACGCCCCTGTTCGACCAGTCCCTGCATACTCTCTACGATAGCGGCGTACTTGGCTTCCTGGGTCGAAAAGACGCGAGACGGCCACTTCTTGCGTAGACAGGGTTTATCAGTCGGCACCCGTCTGACACCAAGCCGGTACGTACGCCGAAACTCCCGGCGAGCGTCCGATGCTGTCCCTGTCATCCCGGAAGCGTGTTCGTACTGCTGATAAAACCGTTGCACCGTAATGCGAGCCGCGTCGGTCGTCGGCGAAGTGATCGGCAGATTCTCTTTGGCTTCGATCGCCTGATGCAGACCATTCTGCCATTTCCGGCCCGGCATCAGCCGCCCGGTCGATTCGTCGACAATCACCACTTCATCGTCCTGAAGCGTGTAGTGACGATCCCGCATGTAATACAGATTCGCTTCCAGAGCCCGCTCAATGTTCTCGAAGATTGTTTCCATGCTGACCGCTTCCATCAACGGAGGCTTCCCGAGCAGCACAACCTTGCGGCAGCCCGGGTCAGTCAGAAAAACCTGCCGCTTCTTGGTGATGGCGACGTAGTCTTTCTGCGGATCGAGCCGGCGGATGGCTCGCGAACACCAGCGGAACAGCGCAACTCGCTGCGGAGCCTCCGGCTGAGCCGTTCCAATGAGCAGCGGCGTCCTCGCGTCGTCAATCAGGACGCTGTCCGCTTCGTCGACGATGGCGCAAAATTGCCCGCGCTGGACCAGACCGCCTTCCTGGCCTTCGAAAAGTCGACGGGCGTCATCGGTAATTCGTTCCGCTCCCAGTCGCAGGCGATCTCGGAGAAAGTCGAAGCCCATCTCTTTCGCGGTTCCGTAGGTGATGTCGCGGGAGTAGGCCTGCCGGCGCTCTTCATCTTCCATGTCGGTGATCACACAGCCGACAGAAAGCCCGAGCCGTTCATAAATCGGCCGCAGTTCCGTCGCATCGCGATCGGCCAGATAATCGTTCACAGTGACGACATGCACGCCCTTGCCAGCCAAAGCGAACATTACAGCCGGGAGCACCGCGGTCAGTGTCTTTCCTTCCCCGGTCTGCATCTCGGCAATAGCATTCCGGGCCATCATGGCGGCTCCCTGAATCTGCACGTGGTGCAGATCGAAGCCGTGTGTCCGACGAATCGACAGGCAGGCGAGCGCGAAAGCCATTTCCTGAACAGCCGAGAAGGGCTCGCCGTTCTGCACGCGATAACGCAAACTGCGAACGAGACGGGTGAGTTCTTCGTCACTGAGGTGATCATGCTCGTTGGCGACACGAAGGACCGCGTCGGAAGCACGAACGTAACGAGAGTTCGCCGCACGGACGGGACGGACATGCGGCTGCACCGGCGTTTCAGAACCGGTCGGCTCCTGCATCGTCACACTGTCCACAGATTATGCTCCACTGATAGCCACACTCACACGGCAGGCCGCCGCCATGCCTTCAAGCCCTGGCAATGCGCTCAAAGACCTTGCATCCTGTTGAATCCGATCTGTTCAATCGTAGACTGAATCAGACGCGGGGGGAAATGCGAATCGCGATTCTGCCGCGAAACGGACCGGTTTAACCGTCAGAATTCGTTTCAGGCAAAATTTTCCAAGGTCGAACCACCCCGCCAAATGGCGTCCGACGTACACGAAGAAAGCGTGCCCCGTCGAAAGACCGACGTGGCACGCTTTTCAACTGCTCTCGGTCCTAGCCCTGGGGCTGGGTTCCCGGATTCTTCACCCGCTTGCGGATGTCGGTTTCGAGTGTCCCGAAGGTCTGCTCATGACGCTGCACGGCCGAAGCCAGCAGGGAAACCAGTCGCTTGGCGGTATAGTGGTTCAGAATGACCCGCTGGGAAACGCGAATCTTTTCCGGCGGCTGTCCGACGGGATTCGGATTCAGAGCCAGGTCAAGGATCACTTCTTCCGGCGTGCTCGAAACGCGGCACATATTGGCGTAGATCGCTTCCACACCCGAGTCGTCGATCTCGATCCGGATCTGCTGTCCTTCCGGAGCGGCGGTGCGTGGTTCTTCAGCGGGTTTTGCTTCGTCAGCCATCTTGTTTCCTTCTCGTGTTGCAACGTCCGTTGTGCCCGGTCAGAACGCCTCCTCAGTGAGGCAGATTGATCCATTTCCGACCGGTGTGTGGTGTCGGATTATCCCTGAAAATCAGGACTCGACGTCTGATCATGAAGCCAGTCTGATTCAATCTCAGAAATTGTCAACCTGAGTCCGCGGGCTGAGCACTTTCGCGCGAGAAAATCACTCGAGCCATTCACCCCCAACATTCCCTCTCTACCCAGTTTGCAACCAGTTACGTGCTCACAACTCCACTGCGGGCGAGATCGAGCGGGCAATTCACTACACTTTCAATAACCCGCAATCATTACGACAACCGCGCTTTGAGAGGACCTTTCCTGATGCTGCGTCGACATGCCCTTGCTGCCACCTTGTGCCTCCTGCTAACCGCCCCTGGAGCCGCCTCTGTCGCGGCGGAAGCCAGTCCGCAATTCGTTACACCCAATGAATTCGCCGGCAGCGACATCGAACGGATCAATCAGGCGGTCGAGAAAGCTCACGAAGTCGGCTGCCGCGTGCGAATTCCGCGAGTCAATCTCGTCGACGGCGAACGCCGCGAGCTCTGGCTGATCGACTCGGCCATTCTTCTGCCCGGCGATTCCGTACTCGAACTCGACAACTGCCACATCAAACTTTCCGATCGCTGCCGCGACAACTTCATTCGCAGCGCGAATTGCGGCATTGGCTTCGAAGAGATCGAGCCGATCGAGAACATCACCATTCGCGGCATCGGCCATGTCGTTCTGGAAGGAGCCGATCATCCTCGTGCGACCGGCGACGCCGCGAAGAAACTCGGCTCCCGCACCTACGGCACCGACGCCGGGAAAGAAGGCGAAAGCCAGACTGGCGACTGGCGGAACATCGGCATTCTCATGGCCTATGTCGAGCACTTCCGAATCGAGAACCTGACCATGATTGACTCTCACGCGTGGGCGATCTCGCTGGAACGCTGTGCTCACGGCGTGCTACGGGACCTGCATTTCGAGTCGGACGGCTTCAAGGAGATCGACGGCAAACGCGAGACGATTCTGAATCAGGACGGCGTCGACCTGAGAATGGGCTGTCACGATATTCTCATCGACAACATCACCGGGTCCACCGGAGATGACCTGATTGCTCTCACCGCGATCGCCCGCACCGAAGATACGAACGGCAATCTCGACTCGACCATGGTCAGCTCGGCGGTCGATCGCGGGAACGGCCTCGATGAAATTCGCGACGTGATGATCCGCAACGTTCGCGGCTACTGCCGGGGTGGACATCACATCGTCCGTTTCCTGAATACGTCCGGCGTGAAGATGCACGACATCATGCTCGACGGTCTGATCGATACCTCGCCCGAAACGATGCAATGCAAAGCGGCGGTCAAAATCGGCGACAAGAACTACGGCACCGGCGTCGCCCCGCTCGGCACGACGTACCGCATCTTCGTCAGCAACGTGACCAGCAGAGCGAAACACACCGTCCTCATCGGCGGCTCCCTGGCCGACTCTCTCCTCACCAACCTCATCCGCCACGGCTCCCCCGGCGAAGTCGTCACCATCCTCCCCGGCAAAGACTTCATCGAGAACGTCACCATCAGCAACACCCACGTGATGGAATAGAATCGCCAACTGCAATCTCAATCCCCGGGGTGCCATGCCCACGCTCGCGTGGGCATGCTTGCCTTCGACACTCTCAGTCCTTGGCATCAGCCCCCTTGGAGTCCCGACGTGTCAACGCATCGCCCCAAATGTTGATGGTCGTGGTGAAGTGCCCCGGTTCGGAGGCTTCGATTCGAATCGCGATCGGGATGAAGCTGTCGCCCTGGTATTCGGGCAACGCCGTGTAGCTTGTGATTTTCCCCTCCGCCACGAGTGGCGCGATGATGTTGTTATCGATCCCCGCCTTGATGTCAGCGACGCCGATCGGAACGAAGAGTGTATTGCCCGGTATCTCCTGTCCGCCGAATTCGGGCGGCATAAGAAACAGCTTTTCTAACTGCCCCTGTCGATGAAGCTTCTGAGCCTTCGACTGCGAATCAATCGTCGAAAAATCGGGACCGGGCGGCGGAGACTTCTTCTTAAACCAATTGAACATCGCTGTGTCCTATGAAGAGGAGAGTGACGGAGTGATCCCTGATCCAAATGCTACCCTTGCGCAGAGTCCACTCACGTAGAAATCTGGGCATCAATCATCGTTGGTTGTCGAACGTGAGTTCGCACTGCTGGGCAAGCCAGCAGTGGCACCCCCTCGGGTGATAAGCAGCAATGCCATACGACTCAGTACCCGTGGTGAAAGGGTCGAGAGAGGACGGTATCAGGCTCTGAGATAACAAACGGGATCGGAATTTCCAATCCCATCGAATGTTTTGGATGAGTGAAAGGGAGATACCTTGTGTCTACGCCACTTCTACTCCAGCAGAAACACTTGAGCCTGCCGTGTCGCCGGGTGCCATGTTTGCATCGCCTCGAAGAGGCAGGGCAAGCATGCCCGCTGGACAATCTTTCTCCACGACGGGGGTGGGAATTGTCGTTCAGGACAGGTCCATCTGCGTGAATTTGAGAACCATATCGACTGGCATGCTTGCCCTGCTTCGCGATGCAAGCATGGCACCCTCGAAGAGTTATTCGACGGCGAGAGACTCGGTTGGCCCGGAGATAAATCTCCGGACCATCCTGTGTTCTTGTCGAACGTCGAAGAAGTGTGTGGAACGTAGTTGAAATGCCAATGCCCGTGACAAGCATGCCCACGCGAGCGTGGGCATGGCACCCATCTTTGCTGAATTCTCCTGCGATCGCGAACGGCGAACGACCTATCAGCTGTATTCGGGATTAACGCAAAGCACTCGGTCTGTATCAGCGTTCCAACCGTAAGGAAGCAAACCCTGTCTGTAGGCATGGAGAACTGCTTCGAGCGGGACGAATTCCGTTCCCGATGTCAACATGCGGATTTTTACGATCGACTCGAAGTGCGCACGGAGCGTGATCTGGATACATCTTTCGAAGTAGACCCCAGTGAGTGCTCCACCGACTGAATTTTCGATCTGCTCAAGTTTCTTGGCGATGATCGAAATTCGTGAACTCACCTCGTTCGAGACTTGGAGTTTATTTCTTACCGTGCTGAGGTCCTTCTCGAGATGACTCGCGCCCGATCCGGAGATCATCATGAACATCCCATCGACTTTATCCATCACACTTCGACGAAGCATGACAAGCGAAGACTCATCGTCTTGCAGGTCGAGATCACTATGGAAGCCATTCAAGGTTACGATTGAGAATCCCGCAGAGAAACCGTCTCCCCGGAACTTCTCAATACGATATGGAGGCTCCACGCCCGACAAGAGCGTATCTGAATTGAAGACTTGCAGGACGTCTTCAAGGAGTTCAAGTGGACATTCTATTTTACGATTCAGCACGTTCATCTCACTTCTTGGTATCTCACTCATCGGAAACTGACCCGACCAACCAGCCCACAAAAAAACCGGGTGAGATCGTTTGATCTCACCCGGTGATTCAATTCCGATCAGCAACGCTGAATTACTCGTTGTCGCTGTCGCTTTCGCCTTCTTCGGCGTCGGCGGTTGGCATCTGGAACAGCGGGCCGCCGCCAGCTCCCATACCGCCCTTGAGTTCGCCCTGCGATGCGCCGGCTCGGCTGGCGGCATCTTCGGCCTGCAGGGTTTCGATGTCGGCATCGAGACGACGGCTCAGGCCGATCTTGCGATCGTCCAGGTCCAGACGGAGGATGCGGACTTCGATTTCTTCGCCGACTTTCACTTCCTGTTCCGGATCGTCGACCTTGTGGTCGGCCAGTTCAGAAACGTGCAGCAGGCCTTCCAGTTCCGCCTCCAGTTCGACGAAGACACCGAAGTTGGTGATCTTGGTGACCTTGCCGGTGACCGTTGTGCCCGGAGCGTACTTGTCGGGGATGGTGGTTTCCCACGGATCGCCGTGCAGCTGCTTCAGGCCCAGAGCGATGCGGCGACGATCTTCGTCGACCGAAATGATCTGGCATTCGATCTCGTCGCCCTTCTTGAGCATTTCGCTGGCGTGAGAGATCTTGCGGGTCCAGGACATGTCGCTGACGTGCAGCAGGCCGTCGACACCTTCTTCGAGTTCGATGAACGCCCCGTAGTTGGTGAGGTTGCGGACCTTGCCGGTGACGGTGGCGCCAACCGGGTACTTCTCGCCGACGTTGTCCCACGGGTTGGGCTGCGTCTGCTTCATACCGAGCGAGATTTCCTGCTTGTCGGTGTTGATGTTCAACACGACCACATCGACCTTGTCGCCGATGTTGACCAGCTCGCTCGGGTGATTGATGCGGCGGGTCCAGGACATTTCGCTGATGTGCACCAGACCTTCGATACCGTCTTCGAGACGGACGAAGGCACCGTACGACATGACATTGGTCACTTCGCCGGTCACGCGGCTGTTGATCGGATAACGATCTTCGATGTTCTCCCAGGGGCTCTTCGACTTCTGCTTCAGGCCCAGGGCGATCTTTTCTTTTTCGCGGTCGACATTGAGGATCACGACTTCGATCTCGTCGTCGATGCTGACCATATTCGACGGATGATCGATGCGGCCCCAGCTCATGTCGGTGATGTGGAGCAGACCATCGATGCCGCCCAGATCCACGAAGGCTCCGAAGTCGGCGATGTTCTTGACCACACCCTTACGCAGCTGACCTTCTTCGAGCTGCTCGAGCAGCTTGCGCTTCAGGTCGGCGCGGCGATCTTCGATCAGCTTACGGCGGGAAACAACAATGTTCCGGCGCGGTTCGTCGATCTTGAGGATGACGCATTCGATATCCTGGCCGATGAAATCGGCGATATCGTTCGGACGGCGGATGTCGACCTGGCTGGCCGGCAGGAAGACGTTCACACCGATGTTGACCAGCAGACCGCCCTTGATCTTGCGGACCACGTTGCCGGTGACGATGTCGCCTTCGTCGCACTTCTCGATGATCCGTTCCCATTCACGGATCCGATCGGCCTTCCGCTTGGAGAGCAGGATGACACCGTGGATGTCTTCCATGTCTTCCATCAGGACTTCGACGGTATGTCCCGGTTCGGGATCAGGCTCGCCTTCTTCCCATTCTTCGCGGAGCACGAGACCTTCGCTCTTGGCTCCGACATCGACGAGCACTTCGTCGTCGTCGACCCGGATGATCTTTCCGGTGATGATTTCATTCGCGTCGAAAGACCGCGATGTTTCGTCGTACAGCAGATCCATGTCGGCTTCGTCGCCGGTCAGTTCTGCCAGCGAGGTTGCCAGATAGGAGTCGAGTTCTTCGTCTTTAATCGAGAATTCGCGGAGTAGATTCCTGTCGACCATGTGATTCCCACGTCAACCCGCTGTCGATTCTGCCACCCATCGATCCGGGTCAACTTAACTCAAAATAAATAGGACCTTGAAACCTTCGGCTGTGGAAGGCCCTGCCTTCCGGAAAACAGCACTATCGCGATCAGCAGAGATACGTGAACGGTGAGAGATCGGGAAAATCTCTGAACGGAACGACAGAGGCGTCCCGTGCCGCGACACGCGCGATAAGAACGAGTTATATCACATTCCGGTCAATCCTGAACAGTCGACCCCGGGCCAAGTCGTCAAAAAACGCCTTGTTTTCCGAAGGTTTGTCTGTCGAAAGACCGCTCGGAAGGAAAAACTCAAGCCGCATTATCCGTCGCTCATGATGTCCCGTAAAGGAACCCTCCCCGTGCGGCTCGCGGGAGGAGAAAATCAGAGCGTGAACACGCCGGGCGCCCGTTGCTTCTCGACGCCAACGTGATTGATTTTCAGTCCGAATTTTTCGCCGATCTTAACCGCTTCGCCCTGTGCGAAAGGCTTGTTATTCACATACAGATCGAGCAGATCGTCGCACGATTTCTGGAACATGATTAAGGTCCCCGGGCAGAGATTGATCAGCTGTCCCAGGTCGATTTTCTTCTCCGCCAGCCGGACCGACACCTTGACCGAGAGCGGCATCACCCGCCGGACCCGGTGAATCAGATCCTGGGCTTCCCGATTAAGAACCGGAGCGGCCTCTTCGGGTGCGGCTTCGATTTCCTCAGGATCCGAAGCTTCCGCTGCGGATTCCGATGTCTCTGCAGAAGCCTCGCCAGCCGGGATCTCGTCGACCGGAACTTCCTCTCCCGCAGATTCGCCGCGTCGGGCCAGGACGTACAGTGTCTGGGCGAGATTGGGATCACTTCCGGAGAAGGCTTCGAGCGGAAGGACGCCGCATTCCTGCGGATCTTCGAACGAAGCGGAGATTTCTGAGAGTTCTTCGATCCATTCCGCTGCCGAATCGGCCGGATTGACGCCAGGAAGATCGAGCAACTGGGTCAGATCAAAGATCAGGTCGTTCAGCAGGGTCTGTTGTTCATCGGACGGGGCCGAAACCCAGTCTGGCAACAGCGGCCCCTGAGGAATGGCAAGCAGGATCCGGCCGGTGCTGGTCTCGAGAATAAGATTGAGCCCGGGACCTTTCAGGTGGGAATCGTCCGCAGACAAATCTGCCAGGACGGTCTGATCCCCTGGAGCGACGGTCCAGTCGCCGCCAAATGTCGACACGAGAGCCGCGGTCAGGCCGGCGGTTTTTCCGCTGAACGATTGGGCCAGCCGATCAAAGTCGATTCCAGGTTCCGACATACCACGTGAATGAGGGTAAAATTTGAGTTCGCAAGCGATGCCCCGCCGGCACTCGCTTCAGCAGTTCCCGCCGGGGAGGAAAGATCCGGTTGGGGACCTTCGCTCGACCGGGATTCGGCGCAGCAGGAATGCTCCAGATCAGATATCGACGTGCTTCGACCTTCGGCTCGACCGGAAAACCGGAATTTCAGGCACACTCCGCCTATTTTTCCCGTTCGCCAAGCGATCCAGGCGGACAGGACGCATCAGAAGTCCATGATATTTCCGCAGATCGGGTTATTGACAAGTCGATGCGGGCTCTGCATAATTGGGAAACCGCTCCATACTCCTACTCTCCTGTGGGAATCTCCGGGTGGCCATCTCACGGAATGCCCGCGCCTGGGTACAGTGATCGCCGGTGAACACAGCTCGTTCCCCGATTCCTCATTTCCCTCCGCCGTGTCGCAGCAGCTGATTCTGTTTCGGCTCCTGCCTACTTCCCGTGTCACTTTGTGCTCTGGCTCCAGTCGCTGAAGATTCGTCGACTGTCTGGCGCAACGTGAACGCCCCCGGCAATCAGCGCGGCTTCCCGTGTCTCAGATATTTCCGGACATCGACCCCTCCTCGCCAAATCCATTTTGGAGAAACTCAACATGACCTGCTTAGGTTTCATCCCCGGTATGCCCGGCGGCATCGAGCTCGTTATTTTTCTGCTGATCATTCTGATTTTCTTCGGCAAACGCCTGCCCAGCGCCATGTTCTCGGTCGGTAAGAGCATCACCGAGTTCAAGAAGGGCGTGAGTGAGCATATCGATGACGATTCCGACGAGGACGAAGACGAAGAGCCGCGTCCGAAAAAGAAGAAGACGGAACACATTTCCGAATAGTTCGTGTTGAGAGTCAGGTGCCTTACCGGCTCCCGGCGAGCCATTTGATAGAGGAGAGAGACCATGTTTACACCCGGTTGGACAGAAATGATCATTCTCGGCATGATCGCCCTGCTGCTGTTCGGCAAGCGGCTGCCGGAAGTTGCCCGCAGCCTGGGACAGGGCTTCGTCGAGTTCAAGCGCGGAATGCGGACGATCGAAACCGATATGCGGTCAGCCGTTTACAGCGATCCCCAGCCGACCGCCCCGAAGTCGACCAGTTCTTCGCGCGTCGACGAAGATCTGAAGCCGACCGCGGAGAAATTCCAGATCGAAGACGAAACGCAGGAAGAAACGGCCGACAGCTCGAAGGCATAGTCCGATGACGCGTTCGCTTCTCTTCTCTTCGCTGCACTCTGGGGCATGGGAAGCGTAGCTGCCGTCCTGTTCGGAATCTGGAGTCTCGGTCTTCTGTCGCTGCACGGCGGGGCGATTGCCGTGACGATCCAGCACGGAGGGCATCACGTGACAATTGACCCGACGGTTTCGTCCTCGATGTTTCTGCTCTCGATTCCCGCGTGTGTCGCTATAGCAATAACGGCTGCCCTGTTACAGGCAGCCGTTTTTTACGCGCTGTTTGGTGATCGTGATTCACCGAAGTAGAGCGGCTCGCATCTACTCGATTTGAAAGCCCTGGCCGCAGCTGCCGCATTCGTGGTATTCAACCTCACCGATCACGTAGTCGGTCCGGCCGCACCCCGGGCACTGGAAGCGGCCTGAGGTGGGCAGCCGATAGCTGCGGACTTCGTCGCCATGCCGGCGCGAACTGCGGCGGCGATCTTTCGCGGAGCGGCGATCGACCGCGATTTCTTCGTCCGACTTTCGTCGGTCTTTTCGGTCACGCCTTTCGGCAGCCTGGCGTTTTTCAAGCAGATGCTGGAGGTCAGTGGGCAACATATGGTGCTTCATAGCGGGCTCACGGAGGACAAAAAAAACTGTCATTCGTACGGCTCATACTGCTCGTACGAGTAGGGTTGCGAGTTCGAAATCGGCGGCATCGCATGCGGAGCAATCGAGGCCTCTCCCGGCGGACAGTAGGGTTCTGTCACCACGGGCGGACCAAGGTTCCGGCGGCGAATCCGACGGGGATTTTCCATCGCATCAAGCAGGACCGGTTCCGGCCGAGGCACAGGAATCAGTGGACCTTCCAGCAGCGGCGTCGTCGCACGGTAGAATTGATCCTGATCGATACAGCGATAGGGATCGTCGTAAGGCACGATACGAGGCACGAGTGTGATGATGATTTCGCGCCGTTCTCGAACGGCGGTTCTTCGACCGAACATTCGTCCGACATACTTGATGTCACCAATGTAGGGAATCTTCGTCTGTCGATCCGAATCGACTTCCTGGATGAGTCCGCCCAGCACGATCCCCTGTCCGTCCGGCAGCATGACCGTGGTGTCGACTTCCGTGGTGTCCTTGTCGGGGACCCCCGTGGCGGCGTTCACGGTGCCGGTCGAAACTTCAGGCTTGACCTTCATCAGGATCTGGCCGTTGTTGCTGATGTGCGGCGTGACGTTGAGAACGACCCCGACATCCATGAAGTCGACGTTCTGCAGTGTGCTCGTTTCCGTCGTCGTGGTCACGATGTAGCCGAGCTGGCTACCGATCTGAATCTTCGCTTCCTGGCCGTTCAACACGAGCACTTTGGGGGAAGCGAGCGTCTTGGCATCGGTCGTGTCTTTGATGATTTCGATCACGTTGTCGAGCTTCGAGCCATCGATGTTTAGGACCATGGCCGGACTGCCGGCCGGGTTGGCAAAGCCCTGGGAATCGATGGAGAACTGAGCTCCGGCGAGTGAAGTCACGTAGGACAGGTTCACGCCGTGCCGGTTTTCGTCGTCCAGATTCACCTGAAGAATATGGGCCTCGATGAGCACCTGACGCGGTGCGACGTCGGTCCGTGCGACGTAGTCCTCGATTCGCATCAGGTATTCCGGCAGATCCTCCACAATAATCTGTTCGCGGGAACGTCGCCCATCCATCGGGCTGGTCTGATGACTGAAGATCTTGCCGACTGGCGAGAGAAGCCCCGTCACGACTTTCTCGACCTCTTCCGCCGAGACGAAATTCAGCGTGATCACCCGAACCTGTCGTCCCTGCATCTGGGGGCCTGACAACGACTCCTTGCTGATGCGCGACACAATGATAATGTTTCGCTGCTGCACCCAGGTGCAGTTTGAGGCTGCCAAAATCGTGTCCAGAGCATCGTCGAGCGGAACGTCGTTCAACGTGACGGTCACCTTCTCCTGAACGTCGTCGCTGAGCACGAGATTCAATCCGTGCTGCTGGGCGATCATCTGCAGCACGGCGTTTAGTGGAGCTTCGCGAGCAACCAGCGTCAGAAAGTCGCCGGATCGATGCAGATTGATATTGTCCGGAGCAGAGGGCGTCAAAGGCACATCGTAGTACTTGTAGGCACTGCCCCGTCGCGGTGCGGGCGCTGCTGGTGCTGCAGGAGTCGGAGCCGAACCGAGCGGCAGGGGAGCGGTTTCCCATTGTTCGGTCTTCAGCTTCGCGGCCCCCGAGGACCTAGGCTCGGTCACCTGAAACTCCCGGTCCTGAGAAAGTTCCGGGCCGATGACCGGATCGAGTTCCGGATTCCAGTTCAGATCCGTGAACGGATCGACCTGTTCCTGTTGCGGCTCTTCACCGGCCAGTTGCCGAATCGTCCCAGGCACCGGGGACGACAGAGTTTCCGCGGTCCGGGCGGTCTGTCGCTGTGAGGAAACAGGCGCTGGACGACTGGCTGCGGCGAGGCGGTCTGGGGTTCCGTTATCGTAGACCGATGCGATGTACTCTTCCGGACGAAGATCGATGATCTCCTGCTCGCGTTTAACGGGAGCTTCCGCGACAACCGGTTCTGTCTCTGTCGAGCGGAACGGGTTGCGAACCATCCGGGACAGCGAGTCGGTCTGACACCCCCCAAGGCAGCAGACGACCAGCGCGATCAGCACCGGTCCCATTCTGAATCTACTGCTGGTGTGAGTCATAAGAATGAAACGTCAGAGAGTGGAGTATTCGGAACGAAGTTGATGAATCAGGCGAGCGCGGATTTCGCCTTCCTCACTAACATCGACCTCGCCTGCCCCGAGAATGTGCGCGATTCGCGCAATCGTCACATCAGGCCAACATTACTGACCGGCTTGATCGTAAATTTTAACGCGACGAACAAACTCCCCCGTCTCTATGCTTTTATCCCGTCTTACGCAGCCTGCCGCCCTGTAAACAGGCGTATACAACTACTATTCGGCGAGCAAACGAATGTTTCCATCGGTGATTTCCCCCACCACGAGGCCATTTGGCAGCCTGTCTCCCTCGCTGTATATCACATTGTCGATCAGAGCCATTTTCGTATTCCCGTTTGACAGCACCGCCGAAACTCTCACCAGGCGAGGGTCAAACGCTGCGACCGGCGTTTCCGACTCGGCTGCGACGAGTTCCTCATCGTCGGCGTCTTCGCCGGTCTGTCCCGGAGCGAACGGGTTGTGAGAAACGACCTGATCAAGTTCGAACTTTGGCAGATTCCGGACGCGGGCCAAAGCCTCAAGATCAGGTCCGCCGGCCTGCTTGACCACCTGCGTGGCCAGTTGGGTCACCAGCGATGTCTGAGAGCTGGATGATTTGTCGGACCCTCCCCAGAGAACGTAGCCCAGGGTTGAAGACAGACTGAGAATCAGCATGACTTTCCCTCGTGTCAGGGACGACCCGCCTGAATATCTACCGAACATCAGTGCTCTCCATTCCATCAAGCGTGGTCACTCGGGAAGGCCGGTGAAGGCTCGCGACTTCCGGTGGCATGGTCGCAAACAGTTCCAGCGTCAACGACACTGCGTAAAGGTCCTCTGAATTGCCGTGCGGCGCCATGCTGGCCTGAATCACCCGGTTCATTCGGTCCAGTGACTGCAAAGCCGCAAAGAACTCGCAGATGCCCCGATAAGGGCCTTCGAGCGACATCTGAACGCTGTGAACCCGATATCCATAGCGTTCGCCGGTCGTCCCTGGTCGAAGTTCGCGGATTCGGATCCCGCATGGTCGAGCCGCGTTGCCAACCAGTTCGAGAAACCCATCCAGATCCGATCCCAGCGACACGCGTGACTGACTCACGGCCAGCAAGCTCGCGGATTCTTCGAACTCCTGCATCAACTGCTCGAGTTCCGCCGCGGCAGTCTCGTGGTGCTCACTGAGGCCGTCCAGTTGGAGAGCGTGCTGGCGGCTGCTTTCGATCTGTACCCGCATCGGCATGATGACAAAGACTGTCGTCAGCGCGATGATCAGGCAGACCGAAAGGGCCCCCAGGGAGTGTACCAGCAGGACGAACTGGTGAATTGTCAGTTTCTCGGCGAGTCCGTTCATGGGCTAATCTCCATTCCAACTTCTGCCTGGATCTGGAACTGCTTTCCTTCCTCTTCTTCACTCTGAATGTGCGTCGCGGACAGCAGATCGACGTTCGTGAACAGTCCGGTTTCCAGGCTGGTAATCATCTCACCGACATCGCTGTCGGTCTTTCCGGTCCCGACGATCGAGACGTTGCAGACGCGGCTAATCGATTCGGAGGCAGGAGTGACCGGCGGTGTCCCTTTGGAAGCCGGTGGTTTCCGATCTTCGAGATTCGCGGACCATGACGAGACCACGACGCCGCCTTCCGTTGCGATACTTGCGGCTGCAATCGCGCCGAGAATATCGACCGGAGTGGGCCCAATGATCAGATTCTCCAACCGGCGTTCCTGTCGTTGAACTTCGGCCAGTTTCTGACGAACTTCAGCGGTTTGAGCCAACAGTTCGCGAACAGGCTCGTGGGACTGTTCCACTTTCTGGAGTTGTTCCTGAACATTCTGGACGTCTGACGCATGAAAGAGCGCGACGACCGCCATGACCAGCATCACGATCAGTGCGACAAGCAGCCACTGCCGGAGCAGACCGTAGGAGATCAACTCGAACTGATTGACTTTCGGTACCAGATTGAAATCAGCGGTCGACATTATCGAATCCTCCCGTTCGTCATCGCGACAGCCAGGTCAAACTCGCTCGCAGAGAATGCCCGGTGGAGATCCGCGTCGCTGGCATACGCGATCGGTTCGCTGAACGCGCGGCCGAGCTCTTCCCGAATCAGCGGAAGACCGCTGCCCGATCCAGTCATCACCAGACGGTCGATCGCCCCGAAGTGGGACTTCTGACGGGCGAAGTTGAGCGTCCGCTGAACTTCTTCGGCGAACCGGACAACCAGGGCTTCGACGCACTCCTGGTAGTTACTGAGGAGAGATCGACTGACTTCCGGACCTTTCCCCAGGCGTCGGATGATCGTCTCGCAGTCCTTGCGGCTGATTTTCCACTCATCGATCAGTTCATCCACCAGCAACTCCCAGTGACTGTCGCGAAGCCGCCGTGTGTAGAACGGGATGCCATCGCGGAACATCACCATCGTCACATCGTCAGCGGCCCATTCGATAACGGCTCTAACGCCTTCGACCGGTTCGCCGATTAATCGTGAAAGGCATGTCGTTCGAGAGTCCATCGTCGCGCATCGCAAGCCCACCGAACGGAACTGCCGCAAGACCTGGTTAATCAAAGCCCGCGAGGCCACCACGGCATGCACGGTCACCATCCCCTCGTCGTCGGTCTCGGGTTCGGCCCAGTAGTCATAGGTGAGTTCATCCACGGAGACGCTCATGAAGTCGCTGAGTTCCTCTCCCACCAGAGACCGCATCTCAGCCCCACCCGTTTGAGGCAGGCGCGCGGAGTACATACGGGTCAATTCGTGTGGCAGCACACAGCACATGCAATCCTGCCGAAACTGGGAGAGCGGCCGCCGATTCTGCTGGAGCACCTGCTTGAGCCCACCCGATTCGATCCAGCGATCCAACGGCAGTTCACACGGAATCGGGATCACGTGCCCGTTCAGCGCAGCATTGCTTCGATCTCCCACGGAGCGTTCCGCGAACACAAGTTGCGTACGTTGAAAATCAACGCCCAGCCGGGTCATGGCCAGCGACTTGCGAAAGTTGAACAGTGGCATCAGATCAGACACAACACTCATCATCAGCCCCCTGAAGAAGACATATCGAGCAGCGGCAAAATCACCGACATGACGACGACGGAAACGATGCCCCCCATCAAGACAATGATGAGCGGTTCCAGAACTTTTGAGAGCTCCCGAACATGACGCTCGGCTTCATCTTCGTAGTGCTCTCCGACAATCTCCATCACGCTTCCCAGGTCGCCCGATGCTTCCGCGGTTGAAATCATCTGGGCCAATCCATCAGGCAGAAAGTCGAATGCGAGCAACGCGACCGAGAGCCCATTGCCCTTTGTCAGCTGAGTTTCGATCTCGTCGAACAGTCGCAGGTATTCCGAATTGCTCACCGAGCGCCGGCTGAGCCGGACGGCTTCGAGCAAGGGAACGCCACTTTGAATCATTGTCCCGATCAAGCGGAATGTTCGTCCCGCCAGAAGGGTTCGCGTGGCCTTGCCAATCCCCGGCATGTTCAACAACGATCGATCGAGCCAGGACTTGAACCACCGGGAGCGCGCAGCCACAACCAGGCCGCACATCGCCAGCACGAGTCCGATTCCGACGCCAATAAGATTGCCACTGACAAAGGAACCGAATGAAAGCAGAAACTGTGTCGTCGGAGGCGGCACGCGTCCCAGATCTTCGAAGACCTTCGCAAACTGCGGAAGCACGAAGAACACGAGTGCGTTGATCACCGAAAACGCGACCAGCATCAGAATCGCCGGATAGGTGATGATCCCGCGAATGGTATTGACCAGTCGTACTTCGTTTCGCAGCAGGACTGTGAGTCGAGACAGCACCTGGCCGAGTGTTCCCGACGCTTCCCCAGCCGCGATGCCGGCAACATACGCTTCGCCGAATACCGAGGATTGATTCCCGAGCGCGATCGAGAACGACTTTCCGTCTTCAATATCGCGAACGACCTGCCGCATGGCTTCGGCCAGACGACGATTGGTCACCTGCCGCGCGACGGACTTGAGCGACTCGGCCAGATCGGTTCCCGATTTCTGCATGATTGACAACTGCGTCGTCATCATCATCAGGTCGTTCTTCGATACGCGACCCGAACGACCGACATTCCGCACCATCGATCGATGTTCGGTCACCGACAACGGGAACAGTCCGCGGCCGCGCAGCTGTTGCCGCGCAGCGGCCAGCGAAACGGCTTCGACGAAGCCTGCTTCAATCTGCCCCCCTTTGGACCGTGCCTGATATGCGTATGCCATGATTCGGCTGCCGATGAATTGAAAAGATCTGTTAGTCGAAGAATGCGACGCGCATTACTTCGTCGATGGACGTGACTCCCTGCTCGGCAAGTCTGAGCCCTTCGTTGAGCAGATTGGAGGCTCCATGTTCGCGGTGCCACCGACGGATGACTTCCGCCTGCACGCCGCTTCCAATCAGTTCCCGCAGCTCGTTGTCGGCCTGCAGGATTTCGTAGATACCGATTCGTCCCTTGTAACCACTGTCGTAACACTCGTGGCATCCCTCTCCCCGGACAAACTGCCGGTTGAGGTCTCCACTGTAGTGCAGTCTTTCGAGTTGACCCGCCGGCGGATAGTACGTGGTCCGACAGTTCGGGCAGATGCGGCGGACGAGTCGCTGAGCGATCGCTCCCAGGAACGCAGCAGCAATTTTGTAGGACGCGATTCCCATATCGGAGAGCCGGGTGACTGCTGAAGCACTGTCGTTGGTATGCAACGTCGACAGCACGAGGTGTCCTGTCAGAGCGGCCTGAGTCGCCACTTCCGCGGTTTCTCCATCGCGAATTTCCCCAATCATGATCACATCGGGGTCCTGACGCAGAATGGCCCGTAACACTTTGGCGAAACTGAGCGTCGTCCCCGCATTGGCGTGGACCTGATTGATCTGAGCCAGCTGATACTCGACTGGATCTTCCACGGTCACAATATTTTGCTGAACGCTTTTGACCAGTTCGATGGCCGAGTACAGCGTCGTCGTTTTTCCGCTACCGGTCGGGCCGGTCACCAGGGCCATGCCGTACGGCTTGGCGAGGAGACCTTTCATGATCTTCAACTGATCGTCGGGAATTCCGAGTTCATTGAGGTTGAACGTGACGTTCGAACGATCGAGCACACGAAGCACAACCTTTTCGCCCTGAACGGTGGGCAACGTCGAGCAACGCAGGTCGATATCGCGATGATCGACCACGACATGGATTCGGCCGTCCTGTGGCAGTCGGTGTTCGGCGATGTCCATCTTCGCCATCACCTTGATTCTGGAAACGATGGCCGGATGGAACTCGCGTCGCGGACGCAGAATTTCGCGAAGCATGCCGTCGACTCGGAAACGAACTGTCGACTGATGCATCCCGGGTTCGATGTGAATATCGCTGGCGCCCTGACGGGCCGCCTGGAGAATCATATAATTCACCAGGTTGACGATCGGACTGCCATCGGCAATAGACTCGACCTTCTGCAGCTCAACGTGAATCGCATCGTCCTGCACCGAGACGGCATCGCGATCCATGTCCGCAGTCACGGCGTCGACTTCGAAGCCTTCGTCGTAACAGCGGGGCAGGAGCTGTTCGATGGCCGACGACAGCGCCAGAATCGGACGGACGCGACATTCGGTCAGCCGCTCGATCTCATCGATGTAGTCCAGCTGCTGAGGATTCTGCATCGCGACGGTGAGCACGCCGCGAACCTTGAACATGACGATCGCGCCAAATTCCTCCGCTTTGCTTCGCGGAAGAACGCGAACGGTCTTGGGATCGATCAAACCTTCCCGCAGAACGACGTAGGGAATTCCCATCTGCTCGGCCAGGAATGGCAGCAGTTGTTCTTCTTCGATAAATCCGAGTTCGACCAGCGCTTCGCCAACGCGTTGCCCTTTCGCGCTCTGCTGCTGCAGAGCCGATTCGAGTTCATCGGGCGTGAGCAGACCGGCGTTGATCAGCTTCTCGCCGAGACGCTGTTGACGCGGTGCTCCCGCATTCGTGCCATTGCCCTTGATGCGCAGACTGGAGCGATTTCGTGCCGTAATACTGGTCATACTGCAAAACTCCCTGCTGCCTGCACAGAGTCTTCGTAGTGTTCAATCTGATCAAGCAGACCGGTCACCCGCAGAATGTCCTGACACAGATGACTGGCTCCGGCAAGTTTGAACATCCCGCCTCGTTTCACGCAGCGGTCGCGCAGATCCAGAATCAACTCCAGTCCCTGGCTGTCGCACAGAGCCATGTCGCGCAGGTCGAGCACGAGGCGCGGCTGCCCCGGCTTGATGGCCTGTTCGACGGCCGTTCGCACGCGGTCGGCGTTGCTGTAGGTGAGTGAATCCTGGAGCTGGACAATGTCGACGGCTCCCTGGCGTGTGTATTCAATCATCGCTTGCCTCCGTTATTGACTGGAAGCACGAAGCTGAATGTCGAGCCTTCGCCGAGTTCGCTGGAAACGTCGATCCGTCCACCGTGCAATCGCGCGACTTCGTGCGTGAAGGCGAGTCCCAGGCCGGTCCCGGTCACATCGCGGACACGACTGTCGTCACTGCGGAAGAACTTCTCGAAGACGCGAGGAACTTCCTCGGCGGAAATCCCGATCCCGGTATCCTGCACGTTGAAGAAGATCTCCTGATCTTCCATCGCAACCGTAAAGACGACTTCGCCGCCCTCGGGCGTGTATTTGCAGGCGTTCCCGAGCAGGTTCACCAGAGCCGCCGAGACGCTGTCCTTGTCGATGGTCATCGACGGAAGTTTGGGAGGCAGCGAGATCGTGAAGTCGATCTGCTTCCGCTGCATTTCCGGCCGAACCTTGGCGCCGATCTCCTGCAGCAGGCGTTCGAGATCGGTTTCGCGCTTGTCGATCGACATGGAACCGGCTTCCATACGACTGATGTCGAGAAGCTCGTCCACGAAACGCGACAGGCGTGTCGATTCGGTGAGAATAATGTTGTAGAACTGTTTCTGCTGTTCGACGTCGATTTCATCGGTGACAGCCAGCGTTTCGGCATAGGCACTGATATTGGCCAGCGGCGTCCGCAGTTCGTGCGTCGCCATCGAGACGAACTCTTCGCGCATCTTCTCGGCCAGTTTCTGCTGTGTGACGTCGCGAATCGTCCAGACGTGCCCCACGGTTTCCCCGCGGTCGTCGATGCTGGGACGTCGAGTCCACCGCAGATAGTTTTCCCCCAGATCGGAGGAGGTATTCGATTCGAAACTCAGCGGCTGCGGTTTCGTGACAGCCTGCTGAACGTGTTCGGGGAGGTTCGGAGGCAGGAACTCAAGCAGCTGTTCCTCGAGAAGCTGATCGCCATCGGTCGACAGAATCGCTTCGAGTGCCCGGTTGACGAAGGTCATCCGTCCTTCGATATCGGTGACGGCGATCCCTTCGGCCAGGCAGTGCAGCACGGTCGAATCATCGGCGCCGTTGCGGGATCCAAGCTTCTGATCAATTCTCGATTCCAGCAGTTGCAGGGCGGCTCCGGCCTGGACGGTCTGTACGATTTCGTTCCAGCCGTTCGAGGGCGCATCGGTCTGCAACACCGGTTGCAGCGTTTGCATCAGTTTTTCCGGATGTTCGCCAATTCCGACGAGCTGATGATGAATCGCGGGAGCGACTCGCCCCGATCGATTCTGGGGAATCAGCGAGAACATCGCCAGGAAGAAGCTGCTGACCATGGCGGCAATGAGAATGCGAGCCGACCAGTACGTTCCGATATCAACCAGAAACGTACTGACTGCCGCGATCCCCAGGATCAGCGTCAGCACGCCGGCGGCGCGCTGCACCATACTGAACTTATCACCGTCCACGTGTCTCTCCGTAGTCCATTAGCCGCCGGGCTCATCCCGCGCGACAGATCTCAGGTTTGCTCAGCCCGCAACTGTTGCTCAACACAAGCGACAATTTCAGTGGGACTGAACGGCTTGAGCAGAAGGCGCTGAATTCCCCACTGTTCGCGGAGTTCAGCCTCGTTGAGTTCGTAACCTTTCGCCGAGCAGAGAAAGATCGGAATGTCCGCATACTCCTCCATACCTCGGAGAGCAGCGATCAATTCCGGTCCGCCCATGCGGGGCATCTGATAATCCGTGATTACCAGATCGAACTGCCGCGATCGAGCCTGTTCGAGGGCGGCTGCTCCATCCAGAGCAACCGTCACCTCGAAACCCGCTCTTTGCAGATTGAACCGGACGACATCAGCCATCACGCGATTGTCTTCAGCAATTAGAATCGCAGTCTTGTCCATGGTCCGTCACTCCAGCCCTTCAATTACTTACGTCGGATTAACTTACAGGAGGTTCAGACTATCGGTCGTATCATTGATGATGAACGCTCCCGAAGCCGTGTCGTACGCCCAACCCTGGGTTCCGGTCGGCGTCGGCGAGCCTGAGTGCGTTCGCACTGCTGCGCTGCCGGCGTTGGCACCGGTTTCCACCTTCGGGAACGGTCCCCGCAGGTAAGGAGCCAGTTCGGTCGTGATCGAGGCGGTCGGATACGATCCGGTCTGAGCTTTATAGAGTTCGATGGCATCCCGCAGGACGGCCAGCGACTGCTTTGTCGCCGACATTTTGGCGTCTGAGGCGGTGTCGAACATCTTCGGTCCCGCTACAGCCGCGATAATCCCCATCACCAGTACCACCACGACGAGTTCGATGAGTGAGAAGCCACGTCGTGCCTGAGTCTTCATCTGATTTGCAGCAACCATGGTTGTGCTCCGTAGTAAACAGACTTCTGAATTTTTAACGGACGCCGCGAAATGCGATGCCGTGAGTCAACAGTAGTTCCAAAAAGCCGACGGAGCAAAAAATTCATCAAAAGTTCAGGGACAACCCGCCAGGTGCAGGCATACACCGCAAATTGTGACCTATGTTTGACGTAAGCTTTCCTTGTTCCCGACTGCACGCAACACGCCCTGGTGCCACAGCAGTCCACAGCTGCGAGATTAAATATGTCCCAGATAACAACGGATAACACGACCGATCACAATCAGCTGCATCAGATTGCAGAGCGGCTCTCCGACCGCTTCGATTGCGGCATTGAAATCTGGCGGAAGATGAACGACTGGATGCCGGTCGTCCGTGGAGACGATCGCCTCAGCCCGTCTTCGGTGCTCGATGTTCACTTCTATATCAGCACCTCAAAATTGACGAACGACCCGGCCCTGCGGCAGATCAATCCGGAGCAGAGCCTGTTTATTCTCCCGGTCGATTCCCGATCGGGGTTTCAGACCGTTGCGGTCGGCATCTGCTCGCACAGTTCCGAAGCCCTGTTGCAGAACGCTCTTCAACAGGAATCTGTGATCGAAGAGCTGCATGCGCGAGAGAAATCGCAGGCCGAACAGGTCGATCTGTACGCCGCCCAGGTCACCGCGGACTTCGAAGAAATGACCTGGCTGCGGAATCTGGCGCAACAACTCGGATCCTGCACCGTGGAACGCAGCCTGGAATCGCTGGCCAGCGCGACCCTGGAAATGCTGGCCGATTTGATTCGCTGCAAGACGGTGGCGCTCATCACCCCTCGCCAGAACCAGCGCGACGATGAAGATGAATTTGACGTTTTGCTCTGGGGGCAGTCGTTCCCGCGGAAGAGCTGCTGCGATCTGATGCTGCTGGTTCGCGAGGATGCGTTCAAGCAGCCAGTGGTCTGGAATCGCGATCGCGTGCGGGCGGCTGGCGATAAAGTTCCGTCGGGTGTCAACAGTTTCATCGTGACTCCGCTGCGGAAAGATGGCACAACGTACGGCTGGCTGACCGCGATCAACAAGAAGAAAGACCTCAACGGTCAGATCCGCAGCCATCTTCACGATGATCTCGAAGGCATCAGTGAACTCGAGTTCGGCACGTCCGAAGCAACGCTCGTCAGTTCGACCGCCAGCCTGCTGGCCTCACATGCCAAGAACCTGGAGCTGTTCCAGCAGCAACAGAATTTGCTTATCGGCGTTATCCGGACGATGATGAACTCGCTCGACGCCAAAGATCCCTACACCTGCGGTCACAGCGACCGCGTCGCCCAGTATGCCCGGATCATCGCCGAGAACCTCGGGTTGCCGGCTGATGAGTGTGAGAATATCTACGTCACCGGGCTGGTGCACGACATTGGCAAGGTCGGCGTTCCCGATCACATTCTGAAGAAGCCGGGCCGGTTGACTGATGAAGAGTTTGACGAGATCAAGAAGCATCCCCGCATCGGGTTCGTGATTCTGCAGCATCTTTCGGCTTTCTCATTCGTGCTTCCGGGCGTGTTGCATCATCACGAATCGATGGACGGCACCGGGTATCCGGATCAGCTCAAAGGCGAGGACATCCCGCTTCACGCCCGCATCCTGGCCGTGGCCGATGCCTACGACGCGATGACGAGCACCCGTCCGTATCGCGATGGCATGCCGGTCCGAAAAGCCGTCAGCATTCTGCTTGAGGGCCGCCACACACAGTGGGACGCCGCCTGCGTCGACGCGTTTCTCGACAGCATGCCAACCGTGCTCGAAATCACGATTGAAGCCAACCGCCAGAAGGAAAAGATTCTTCGTAATTCCACGGCCTGGCATGAGATCCTTCAGCAGGAGATCACCAACGTGCAGGAAGCGGTCGCAGCCGTGACCTTTGTGTAACCGGGAAATTCTTCCATGAACGCAGGACGCACAACACGCAATGGATTCACCCTGGTCGAGCTCGTGGTCGTGCTTTTGATCATGGGCATCGTCTCGGCTGTCGCTGTGCCGCGTTTTTTCGATGTTCAGAATATCCGACTCAATCAGGCGTGCGAGCTCGTGGCTAGTGACCTGAAATGGGCCCGGCACCTGGCCATGGCCCGAAGTACTCCGATCACCGTCGTCTTCAATAAAGACACCGAGTCGTACGCGATTCAGGGCGTGATGGACCGGGATCACAAGCAGTCGCCCCACGGCGTCGATTTAACACAAGCTCCGTTCGAAGTGGAAATCAAAGGGGCCAATTCTGGACAGGATATCGTATTTGACCACTTCGGAGCTCCGGACGATGACATCGATGTCGAACTGGAGATCAACGGACTGACGAAAAAGGTCAAAGTCGATAAACACTCCGGATGGGTAACGATCGAATGAGAACGTCTCCGTTAAATGCCCGCCGAGCGTTTACGCTCGTGGAAATAACACTGTCGCTCGTCGGGACCTCCGTCCTCGTGGGTGGCATGATGTCGGCCTTGTACGTCACGATGAAATCGCTCGATCCGAATCTGTCAAATGCGAGCGTCATGCTCACCGTAACCGACGTGCTCCATCAAATGCGGGAGCTCCAGTTCACGACGGAATTCCTGGATCAGATGACACGTGAAGTCGAAGTCTGGGTCCCCGATCGTGACGATGATGACGACGAAGAGAAGATCAACTACCGCTGGTCGGGCATTCCGGGAGATCCGTTGATCAGGGAATACAACGGCCACAATATCGACATTGTCCCTAAGGTCTATCACTTTTCTCTCAGCTATATCAGCTCCGGAACGTACACCATTGGAGTGACCATCGAACTACAGTCCACGCCACGGGCCAGCGACCGGGTGCAGATTGAACTTCCAATTCTCAACAAGCCGCGAACCTATCAGTACGACGATTAAACCGTATTGCAGATCAGACGCAAATCATGAACGCTCTCCATCGCCAGCCATCGAATGCCCGAAAGGGATTCTCGCTACTCGAAGTGAGTATCTGCTCGCTGTTGGTCGCGGTGTTGATGATTGCGTCGCTCCGCTGCATGGGAGCCATTGTCGTTGGACGAGAGCACATCGCTCAGCGAGCCATCGCCGACCAGCTGGCCGATGAACTGCTGTCGGAGATCATGGAGAAATCTTACAAGGACTCGTTCCTGCCGCTCTTCGGGTTGGAGGCTCTGGAGGTCGGCTATAGCAATGGTCCGCGAAACTCCTTCGACGATGTCGACGACTACGACAACTGGTCCGTCAGCCCCCCTCGCAATCGGGACAATTCGACTCGGAGCAATCTGAACGGCTGGCGCCGGGAAGTCAGCGTCGCCTGGGTGACGAAGGCAAATCCCAATCAGACTTCGATCACCGAGACCGGACTAAAACGGATCATCGTGACTGTCAAACGAAACCAGAACACTCTTGCCCAGGCAATGGGTTATCGAAGCGAGAGTTTTACAGTCGCCCCCTCACAACGGGGAGGAGGCAACAGTGGTTAATTGCATACTATCGACAGCGGAGACCGCATTTCCCTCTCGCCGACGAGGAGCCGCGCTCTATATGCTTGTGATTACGATCTCGTTGTTGGTCTCGATCACGGGATTAGCCGGTGTCAACCTGGTCAGACTGCAGCGAGAACACATGTCTATGGCTCTCGAAATCCAAAAGGCCCGCAGGCTGGCCCGATCAGCTGTCGAACTTGCACACGACAAATTGTTACTGACCAACGAATGGCGGACAGCCTATGCGTCAGGCTTCGAATCGACGCCATTCGCTCCGGACGGGTTCGATGGCAACATGAGTTGGAGAGTTTCTGACAGCGATGGAAGCTTTACCAACAACGACATCCAGCTGCGTATCGATGGAATCGGCCGCATCGGCCAGACCACCCAGGTGATATCTTGCCATTTTAAGAGTGTCGTTGGCCCCACCGAACTCCGCTCTTTCAGTGCACTGTTAGGCAACTCCGACGATGACCTAAAAAACGACAAATGGTGGGGGCAGTATCTCAAGCCGTCCCTGCCCGGATCAGCGACCGCGTATCGCGTGACAAGCATTCAGTTCTATTGCCGGAGAATCGAGAGAGAGGACTTCTCCGTCTCCATCTATACTGCCAACGCCTTCAATAAGCCTGGCACTCTTATCGATGTCACTTCGACGAAAAGTGATCACTATTCAACGAGTTGGTCGTGGGTCACGGTTCCGATCGCAGGGTCCCAATGGGTCGACGTTGCGAACGGCATCTGCCTGACGATCACCACTAGCAGCACGATCACCCCCCTACGTTTGTATTACAAAGGCGGAGGCGTGTTTGAGTCCAACTCTGCAATGCTGCGCGGAAGCCCGAGTGGATGGAACTCCGTCGAAACCAACAAAGCCATCTGGTACAAGGTCCAAGGAGAGTACCGAACCAATCCGGCTGATATCGATATCACCCCCGGCTCGTTCCACTGGGGCGCCGCCCCATGATCCAAGACGTTAACCGGCGTCGCGAGCCGAGCCACCGGACTCTTTGTCGTTCTGCGCCACCAGCTGCTGCACGCGGGACCGGGTTCGTTCGATGGTCTGATACTCCAGCGCGTTGTCATCGTCGCGACGCATCTCCGCGATCACTTCTCGCGGCAGCCGAACGATGAACGTGCTCCCCTTGCCGAACTCGCTTTCGACGGTCACCTCGCCCCCCAGCAGCTTGCACAGTTCCTTCACGATCGACAGCCCCAGTCCGGTTCCTTCGTATTCACGCGTCAGCAGATTGTCCTGCCCCGGCACGTGCTCGGCCTGCCGGAACTTCTCGAAGATCCGTTCCTGATCGGCCAGCGGAATCCCGATGCCGGTATCGGCCACACTCACCTGGACAAAGTCCTGCTGAGACGCCGGGGCCGAACCACTACTCGCTCCGGTAATGCAGATACTGGTCGCCGTCACCCGAACCCGCCCCCCTTCCGGCGTGAACTTCACGGCATTGGAAAGCAGGTTGGTCAGAATCTGCTGAATCTTGCCGGAATCCTGATTCATCTGGGGAACATCGGGGGCACAGAACCAGGTCAGTTCGATGTTCTTGCGATCGGCCAGCGGGGAAATGCTCAGGCAAAGCTGCTCGACAATCTCGGCAATCGAGAACTTGACCGGATGAATCTCCATCTTGCCGCTCTCGATCTTGGCCAGATCGAGAATGTCGTTAATCAGCGTGAGCAGCCGCTGACCGGAGGTCGAAATGTTCTGCAGATACCGCTTCTGCTTGTCATTGAGATTGGACGCCGAGCCGAGCACATCGCTGAAGCCCAGAATACTGTTCAGCGGCGTTCGCAGTTCGTGGCTCATCGTCGCCAGGAACTCGTTCTTCAGCTTGTTCATTTCGAACAGCGACAGGTTCGCCCGAGCCAGTTCATCGACTTTATGGTCGAGATTCGTATTGGCTTCCTTGAGTTCATCCTGAACCGTGACCAGGTGCCGCAACATCCGGTTGAAGGCGTGACTCAGCTCTTCGAACTCATCGCCCGTGCGAATATCGGCTCGCAGATCGAGCGTTCCCCGGGCAATTTCATCGCTGACATCTTTCAGGTGGAGCACCGGTTTGACGATCACGTACCGCACGATGGCATACGCCGCGACCATCGCCAGGAAGGAGGTCACAATTGCCATTGCCAGCAGAATGGCATTGTTCTTGGCGAGACGACTCTTTGTCTTCGTGAGCGGCAGCGTGATCTTCACCATGCCGAGCAGATCGCCCTCCGCCACGTTCGGCTTGCGATGATAATGGCAGGTCAGGCACGACTTCGAGGCCTTGACCGCAGCGTAGTAGCGATACTCCTGCCGGTCCGGCAAGGTGAGAATGTACTCGGAATCCCCACTGCGGATGCGGGCCAGTGCTTCGTAACCGAAATCGTCGGTCGGACGGTCCGGGGAATCGGCGGTCGGATCGGATTTGAGCAGTCGCCAGCGATAGTCCTGAATTTCGACCGGCTTCAGAAAGCTGGCCATTTCCTCAATCTTCTCGATGTGTTCCTGATCGATATCGACCGCCTTCATGTGCTTTTCCATGATGATCGGCGCGACGAGCAGCTGGGCGGTTTCCTTGTTCTGATTCTCGATAATTCGGGCGTTAAGCTGCGCGTAGAAGTAGAAACTGCCGGAAATCAGCAGCATCAAACCGCCGCCGAACAGGAAGCGACACTTCCGTTCGAGGCTGGTTTCGCCGAGCAGACGTTTAATCGTACGATACGACATGCGATTCAGGAGTCATCAGGAGACGGGACAAATTCGACTGTCGGAATTGTTTCACGGTCGGAAGTTTGTTGCAATGTCGGTTCCAGATCCTCCGGCGGCGAAACAGCGAAATCCGCATTGAGCCTTTCCGGCCGCCCGCCCGGAGTCGTCTTCAAGTCCTACATCTCAGGAGACTTCCGCGTGCGCACAGTCCTGATCTTCTCTCTCGCCGCCGTGACGACGTTTTTCTCCGGCATCGACTCAGCCTCCGCCGCTCCGCCGAATATCCTGATCATCATGGCCGATGACTGTACGTACAACGATCTCCCGCTGTACGGAGGACAGAACGCGAAAACGCCTCACATCGACCAGTTCGCCCGCGAAAGCCTCACGTTCAACCGGGCCTATCTCGCCGAAGCGATGTGCCAGCCCTGCCGCTCGGAACTGTTCACCGGGCTTTATCCTCTGGGCAATGGCTGTGCGTGGAACCATTCCGGCAGCCTGCCCGAGACGAAGAGCCTGCCGCATCACTTCAAACCGCTCGGTTATCGCGTTGGCATCTCCGGCAAGGTGCACGTCAAACCGGACTCGGCCTATCCCTTCGAGAACGTCGACGGTTTCGACCAGAACTGCGTCCGCAATCCGACTCAGCAGCATAGCTTGAACGGCATCGCCGAGTTCATGACTCGCGATCAGAAGCAACCCTTCTGTCTGGTCGTCGCCCTGGTCGAACCGCACGTACCCTGGGTGATGGGCGATGCCAGTCAATACCCGCCCCGCTCCATCAAATTGCCCGCCAACATCGCCGACACGCCTGTGACCCGCAAAGACTTTGGCCGCTACCTGGCCGAGATCACCTACATGGACGGGCAGGTCGGCGAGATTCTCGACGTGCTTGACGAGCATGACCTGAACGACGACACGCTCGTCCTGTTCACCTCCGAACAGGGCTCGCAGTTCCCCGGCTGCAAATGGACCAACTGGGACACCGGCCTGCACACCGCGCTGGTCGCCCGCTGGCCCGGCCAGATTGAAGCCGGCCAGCGAACCGATGCCCTCGTACAATACGCCGACGTCGTCCCGACTCTACTCGAGTTGGCCGGTGGTCAACCAGTCAGCGAAGTCGACGGCTCCAGCTTCGCCAGTGTGCTGCGTGGCGAGAAGAACTCTCATCGCGAATTCGTGTACGGCATTCACAACAATATCCCCGAAGGACCGGCTTATCCGATCCGCACGGTCAGCAACGGCGAATTCCGGTACATCCGCAACCTCACCCCCGGCGAGATCTACATCGAAAAGCATTTGATGGGCAAGCAGAATCGCGGCGAGCTCAACAACCCGTACTGGGCGACCTGGATCTTCACCGCCTGGGAGAAGCCCCGAACGTACAACCTCGTGAAACGCTACATGAACCGCCCGCCCGAAGAGTTCTACCACACATCGTCTGATGCCTACGAAATGGAGAACCTGGCCGATGATTCGCAGTTCGCCGAAGAGAAGAAGAAACTCTCCGCCGAACTCGACCGCTGGCTGAAATCCCAGAACGACCCCGGCATCCCGATGGACACCCACGAAGCCATCCAGGCCGCCAAGGATGGTAAGCACCTGTATTCCTCGCGGGAGGAGTGACAGGATCTGGTTGATTCGCCCTGTCCACCGGGGTGGCCCCGAAAGATTCTTTCGGGGCGGCGCAGCCGTCGGAGGAGTGAGATTTGACGTGTTGTTCCTTCACGTTCCCTCAAGTCGATCTAAGTGGGCGACGTATTCTCAAGCGACGTGAAACTGCAGTCTCCCACGGCTGGGAATGTGGGATCTATTGTGGCGAGGGTTTCGCAGATTTATGCGACCCAGGGAGATTGTCGAGGAATGGTTAGAAGACGCCCGGGGACATCAGTTCCCTCGCCCCCGTGGGGGAGAGGGTTAGGGTGAGGGGGAAATGCGGGTGACAGGCTCCACGGGCCGTTGATTCTCATTTGTATGGAACATCGCTGGTTGATCGCCCCCTCATCCGCCCTTCGGGCACCTTCTCCCCCTGAAGGGGGCGAAGGGACATGATCCGCCGCGCTACGAGAAATGGCCAGTCTATTGCATCATCTGGTTGAAACCCTTGGAGTAATACATCCCACGTTCCGCGTCGCCCTGATCGCACAGCTGCCAGAGCCACCCGTTGAAGGAGGTTCCGTGAATCACGCTATCACTTCAGCATCTTCAAAAACTGCTTCGCCGTCTTCGTATTCGCGACGTCTTTCTTCGTCAGTCCGGCTCGCCGCGCCTGGTAGACGCCCCAGACCATTTTGTCGAAGCCGCCGGTGGAGTGGGCGTCGGTGCTGATGACGATCGGGATCCCGTAGTCTTTCGCCTGAGCCGCCCGGACGTCGTCCAGATCAACACGGGCGGGGTGGGCGTTAATCTCCATCATCACGCCGTAATCGGCGGCTGCTTTGAAGATGGTTTCGTAATCGACATCCGCCCCCGGCCGCTTGCCGAGGAGCCGCCCGGTGGGATGGCCGATGATGTCGACATGCGGATTTTGAATCGCGGTCAGCAGTCGCTCGGTGATCTTCTCTCGCGGCTGCTTCAACCCGTAATGCAGCACGGCAATCACCCACTCGGCTTCGGCCAGCACATCGTCCGGCAGATCCATCGTGGCGTCTTCGAGGATGTCGCATTCAATGCCGCAAAGGACTTCGATGTCGTCGTACTTCTTACGGATCTTCTGGATCTCTTTCCAGTGCGCCCGCAGCCGATCGGCATCGAGCCCGTTGGCCATCATCACCCGCTTGGAGTGGTCCGTAATGGCGATGTATTTCAAACCGCGTTCGCGAGCCCCTTCGATCATCTCTTCAATCGTCGCCGTGCCGTCGGTGGCGGTCGTGTGCATGTGCAGATCGCCACGGATGTCGGACAGTTCCAGCAGATCGGGCAGCCCACCTGATTCGATCGCTTCAAACTCCCGGCGATCCTCTCTCAACTCAGGTGGAACCCAGGGAAGATCGAGGGCGGCATAGACCTCTTCTTCGGTCTCAGCATTGAGTTGCTCTTCGCCGCGAAACAGACCGTATTCATTCAGCTTGAGATCACGGTCTTTGGCCATCCGCCGCGTGACGATGTTGTGTTCCTTCGAGCCGGTGAAGTACTGCAGAGCGGCTCCAAAACTCTCCTTCGGCACGACGCGGAGGTCCATTTCCATCCGCATCCGATTGCCATCCGGCGTGATACAGGGGGCGAGCGGCCGAAACCGGACCCGCTGTTTGGTCTCGCCGCGAGCGAGGACTTTATCGAGCTGCGGATGAGCTTCCAGATAATCCATCGCCTCGCCTGGATCGTCGGCGGTGACGAGCATATCGAAGTCCCCGACCGTCTCCTTGAGCCGCCGCACACTCCCGGCAACTGCGATCTGATGCACCGACTTCAGCTTGCGAAGTTCCTCGGCAATGCCATCGACAAACGGCTTGGCATCGGCCAGATACATTCGCACGCCGGAGCGTTCCAGATGCACCAGCCCATCAAGGATGATCTGCTCGGTCTTCTTGCCGAAGCCCTTCTTCTCGGCAATCGTCCCCTGCTCCGCCGCGTGTTTGAGTTTATCGAGCGAGGAGAGTTTCAACTCGCGATACAGCGTGGCCACCTTCTTCGGACCGAGCCCCGGGATTCGGAGCATCCGCACGACGTCTTCCGGCACCTTTTCTTTGAGCTCAGCCAGTTGCGGCAACTCGCCCGTTTCGAGAATCACGCGGATCTTCTCCGCCAGATCCTTCCCAATCCCCGGCAGATCCTGCAGCGACCGGGAATCATCAGCGACCAGTGTTTCGAGAGCTTCCGGCAGACTTTCGATCGTCCGAGCGGCATTGCGATAGGCCCGCACGCGAAACGCGTTGGCCCCTTCGAGTTCAAGAAGATCGGCGAGCTGTTCAAACTTGTCGGCAATTACGGCGTTGTTCATGGCGAACCATTTCCTGAAGTCCCTGGAGTGTCTGCAGAAATCGTAACGACTGAAGTCGACCGACGAAAACGAGAGACAATGCAACGCGAATCCAATCGAGGTGCCATGCTTGCATCGCGCAGCAGGGCAAGCATGCCAATTGACGTCGGTTCCAGCGAAGGCAACGAAGGAACGTACAGAGATCGATTGGGGTCTCTCCAGACAGTTCCTTCTTCGTCCACTTTCAAACTCTATTCAGCGGCATGCTTGCCCTGCATCTTCGATGCGATGCAAACATGGCACCCGGCACTCTCTTCCGCGACCGGCCAAAAACGGTCACCCCCAATCGTAGCGGCGGCATCCTGTCGCCGAATGGACGTTGCGTTCAATAAGGATGAGACAAGTTCATCACTCTTCATCACGCAACGTGGGTGGCCCGGCCGAAAACGGCGGGGTGACGAAGTCACAAGAGGTCGCGTCATCAGCGAACTGGTTCTGAAAGCGTCCGATTACTTCACCGACACCCCGCATGGTGCTGCCTCTTGTCGCTGTCGCGACCCGGCCGATGCTGGCCGGGCCACCCGATATCATGGTGATGGCATGCCCAATCGACGGCAAGATGCCGCCGCGACGAGGTTGCCAACGAAAAAAGCCGGCATCGAAATACCGGCTTTGTTCCAGGATCTCATTCGAAGACTAAGCCTCAACCGGCTCACCTTTCGCGGCTCGGGCTTCTTCGAGCAGTTTGATCCACGGGCCGAGGTAGTGGCCGTTGTCGTGGAAGGTGCGGCCGCTGACGAGGTTGCCGTCGATAACGCAGGCTTCATTCACGAACTCGCCGCCGCAAACTTCGAGATCGAACTTACACTTCGGCACGGTCGCCATTTTGCGGCCGCGAACACAGTCGGCGTAGGCCGGGATTTCGACACCGTGGCAGACGCTGGCGATCGGCTTGTTTTCTTCGAAGAAGTAACGGGTCGCGCGGACGAGATCTTCGTCGTAGCGGATGTATTCGGGAGCACGGCCGCCGGAGAACATGATGCCGGCGTACTCTTCGGGCACGATCTCGGCGAAGCTGATGTCGGCATCGATCGTGTAGCCTTCCCACTCCTTGGTGATGGTCCAGCCCGGCTTCACTTCGTGCATCACCATCTGATACTTCCGCTTTTCCGGAGCAGCCACGACCGGTTGGAAACCGGCTTCAATCAACCGGTAGTACGGATACATCGTATCGAGCGTTTCGGAAGCGTCGCCGACGATGATGAGAACCTTTTCTTTTTCCTGTGACATCTTGTTAAGAACCTTTCGAGGTTTTGAAGATCTGTTTCAATCGCGCCCGATGCTACTTTGCGGGCACGGCGTCCATCGTCGAAATCGTTTCCGCGTACATCAACGCCCCATTATAGCCATCATGCCAGCGAACCGTGACTGTCGGTTCGTCAAAAGCCATCCATTGCGGCTGATCGCCTTCCGGAGAAGCCACTTTCAGGACATTGTTCACCTGCACGACACCGTAGAACGTGTTGCGAATCCGCTGGTAGGGCAGATTGTTCGGGAAGCCGGACACCCAGCGAATCTCGACTTCGCGGCCCATGCTCGACCACTTTCCGCCTGTCGGAGGATTGCCGAGCGTGCCGAGGGGATGTCCGGTCGAGCCGAGCGGGCCGCACATCATTTCCCAGACGTTGTCGGCCAGCTTCACCGAAGCGGCGGCGTGGACATCGCCGGTGAAAATCAGAATCGGCTTCTCGACTTCGTCCATCGCCTTCAGCAGCATTTCCCGCTGATGCACGAACGAGGGGAAGCCGTCCCCTTTGTCATCCTTGTCGGCATCGGGAGCATCGCTGACATGAGCTGCGGTGTGATAAATCACCCACGGGTCGGGCGAAATCAGAAAGATGAAATCGGCCGAGGTATTGCGGATGCCGTCGAGCAGCCATTTCTCCTGAGCCGGTCCCAGGATGAACAGACTCGGATCGTCCCGATTCTTCGGATTTCGACTGGAACGTTCGCCCCGCGTATCGAGTGCGAAGAAATGACAGTTCGAGATCTGCCAGTCGTAATAATGGTGGGTGCCGATGCTGTAGGAGAGTTCTTCATCGAATTTCGGAGCCGGGGTGATGCGAAGATGCTGAGCATCGATCACCTCTTCGAGTCCATACACGCCCGCGTTCCTGGGAGCGGGTCCCCGGCGTCGAGGTGTCTCCGCAACTCGCGTGAAGTTGCCAAGATGAATCGTGCTGACCGTTGCCGGATCAAGATTGCTGAAATCGGCTTCAGGATCGAACAGAATATCGGAACCTTTCTCGACCTTCGCGGTGCCGAAGCGGAGTTCGCCCGTCTGCGGACCTTCAAAGTTCGCCCACGCCAGGTTCTCTCGATAGCCGCGAAGCCCGGTGTCTCGAATCAGATGCGGTCCCTCTTTCAGGCCGATCTCTCCACAGCCGTGGATATCCCAGCCGACGTCGTGGTCATCGAACGTGAACATCCCCGGCACATGGCGGAAGAGCTGCGTGAACGACTTTCCGCGTGAGAAGTAGAGCCGGTAGTTGTTCCGCACTCCTTCGAGCGTTCCGTCCCGCTCGGCTTCGTAGATCACATCGCCGTTGACGATTGCGAACATCACTTCGTCGGCGTGCTTGTCGAGAATGTTCGAGTAGGCCGGCGTGCTGCCGTACTGTCCTCCCGAGATGAACGGATCCTGCGACGCACAGTGTCCGACCGCAAAGCGGACATTCATGCGGCCTTCCGCGTTGTACTGCTCGTCTTTAAAGTTTTCCGGCACGGGCAGCGTGCGGAACGACGGCCACCGCGACTGCATCGAAGCTCGCAGATCGGCCAGCATGCCGTTGATGCGAATGCCGTAGTAGTAGCGTGTCTGCGGCTCGAGATCCGTCAGATCAACGATGCCGGTGTTGCCGTCCTCCGCTCGGGTTTGCCCCTCCACGATAACGGGATCGCGATTCAGCGGGAGTTGAGTCGTGTAGAGGACTTCGAACTCGACCGGCTCCAGCGTTTGAATCCAGACCCGCATCGACGTCGGGGTCGGGCGTCCCAGAAAGGGTCCGTTGACGAGTCCCGGCGATTCATACGGAAGGACCTCGTTAATCGTCGGATCGGGCCAGCCCGTTTCCTGAGCCGAGGCAACCCCGGCGGAAAGGAACAGGACAGCCAGCAGTGCGAACGTCTCACGCAATCTCATCAGGATGCAGTCTCTCTGTTGCGAAGCTCTGGGTGCGGGAGAAAAGATCGACTCAGCCGATCTCCGTCAGCAGGTTTTCGAGGTATTTGCGGGACCGGTTGATTTCGGCGGTCACTTCCGCGGTCTCTTCGTGAATGGGAATCCCGCGTGGAACCGGATGCATGAAGATCTCGGTCCAGCCGGTGTAATTGATCGACTTCAACGCGGCGAGCAGCGGTTTGAAATCGAGTTCACCGCGGCCGGGCATCTGCAGCAGTTCCTGCTCTTTCGGCAGCTTTGTCATGCAGCCCATGCCGTGCTGCCAGGCGTAGAACATGGCGATCGAGTCATCCAGGTCTTTGATCAACTGGCTCAGCTGCTTCTCATCTTGGGGCAGATGATACGGAGCGAAGGCGATCCCCAGATTCTTCGACGGTCGCAGCTCGGCCAGCCACTTCAGCGAATCGGGTGACTCGATCAGATTGTTCGCGTGATTCTCAATGGCAATCGTGACGCCGGTTTCTTCAGCGACCGCCAGGTGCGGCTTCATCTGCTCGCAGAAGTCTGCAACCGCTTTCTTCAATTCCTGCCCAGTCAACCCGCGTGGTCCTTTGCCCCCAGTGACCATTGTCGGGCAGCCGAATGACTTTGCGAATCGCATCTCGTCCTGCAGACCGAACGGCCCCAGTTTGTACTGTGTGATGCAGCCGAGCGTGAGGTCATTCTCGGCCAGCAGCTGGCGGAACTTCTCGGCTCCCATCTCTTCGACCTGTTCCCGCTGATCGCCATGCACCTTGGGCCAGATGTCGATGGCCGTGGCTCCGGTCTTGCGGACTTCCGGCAGAATCTCAGCGACCGGCTTGTAGCCGTACATGCAGGAACCCACGATGTACTTCAGCTCGAAGCTCTTCCGAGATTCGCTGGCGAAGGTGATGCCGGGAACCATCGCGGCCGCGGTTCCGGCCGCCAGTGTCTGACAGAACGATCGGCGGGAGAGTGAAGGTTGTTCGGTATGCATCTCGGACTCCAGAATTCAGGCGTCGATGGAAACTATTCAGACGAAGTGTTCGGCAAAATCGCCGGCCACCACGCTTTCAGTTGGGCGATTAACTGAGTCTGCTGCTGACGATAAGCCGCATCGCCATACAGATTCTTCTGCTCCGCCGGATCTTCACGCAGGTTGTAAAGAGCCGCATCGAGTGGCTTCGGCCCCGGCCCCGGCAGAATCAGTTTGAAGTGACCGTCGCGAATCCAGACGGCCCGGGCATGGCGAGGGGCGTCGCGGAGCACTTCGGCATCATTCGGATAGATCGCCCCGAACGCGGCTCGATCGGGCAAATCCTGCAAGCCTTTGGCAGCCGGCAGCAGATTGTATCCGGGCATTCGCGGCGTGATCTCGGCTTCGAGCCCGACCGCAGCCAGAACCGTCGGCATCAGGTCGACCGTCTGCACGAGTTGTTCGTAATCAGACGGCCGGATCATGCCCGGCCAGCTCAGCAGAATCGGCGTGCGGAGCCCGTCCTCGTGGACCGACAGTTTCGAACGACTGTTGTAGGCTTCTTTTCGCGTTTTGTGCGGACGAAATCCGTTATCGGCGGCAAAGACAATCAGCGTGTTCTCGCGGAGACCATTCTCATCGAGAACTTTCAGCAGTTCGCCGACCGTGTCATCGAAGCGGGCAATCTCGGCATAGTACGGCAGCATGTGCGGTTCGATGTCCCGCCCGGCGTAACGGTCACGGTATTCCTGAGGGGCATCGAAGGGCGTATGCGGCAGGAAGGGGGCGTACCAGAGGAAGAAGGGGCGCTGGCGATTCTCGACGATGAACTCCGACACCGGCTGCATGGTCACGCGGCCGATCTCAAGTCCGGCGTCTCCGTTTCCGTGAGCGACCCATTCGCCGTTGATCTGCTCCCGGGTGCCGGTAATCGAACCGAGCCGATCGGCGGGACGGGCGGTTGTCATTCCAGAAGTGAACCCGGCATTGCGGAAGTTTCCTTCCCAGTGTTTGCCCGCCTGAAAGGAAACATAGCCGTGACGGCCCAGAATGCGGGGCAGTGTCGGGACATCGCGAATCAGCTGTTCGGCGACCGCCCGGGTCTGGTGGTACTCATCAGCCGACATCTTCCGCATTTCACTCAACCCGGGTGGAGGGTGATTGAAATGAATCCCGTGCTGATACGGATAGAGTCCGGTGAGAAACGTCGCCAGAGACGGCCGGCAGACGGACATCGGAACATAGCCGTTCGGAAAGCGAGCCGACTGTTCCGCAAGAGCATCGATGTGCGGCGTGAGAACCTTGTCGTTCCCCATGAAGCCGAAGTCCTGATAGGACTGATCATCGGCGAGGATGTAAACGATGTTCGGCGGCGCGGCCCCTTGCGATTCACTGCTGACGACCAGACATGCCACCAGAATCAGCAAACCGGTCAGGCTGCTGCCAAGATTCCTGGATTCGCATGATCGCTTCATAAGAAAGTTCTCAGCAGGGTACCATGCCCACACTCACGTGGACATGCTTGTGTTTGATCTTACCTGTTCACCCGAGAGGCAAATTTCCGAAAGGGTGGCACAGACATTCCTGTCTGTGCGTGCTGCGGCTTCGGTTGTTCACCGACCGCTGAAGACAGACCGCCTGTTGCTTCGCAACACAGAGAGGAATCTCTGTTTCATCCTGATGGGAGCGAAGTGAGATCGATGTTTCCCCCAGGAATACATCGCCCCTCGGGGCAAGCGGCAGATGCGTTCTCCTACGGCTTCGCCGCCCTGATAGCACAGCTATCAGGGCCACCCTTCATGTCTTCGAGTGAGTCGATCCGTGAAATTGGTTTCTCTTGATTCCTGTCTGTGCGCGATGCGGCGTCGGTTGTTCATCGACCGCTGAGGACAGGCCGCCTGTTGCTTCGCAACACAGAGAGGAATCTCTGTGCCATCCCGGTGTGATCCGAGCTTGTTTCGGGCGTTCTCAAGGCGCATGCCCACGCGAGCGTGGGCATGGCACCCGTTGAACTGATCAGCCGATTTCGAAGCCGGCCCGGTATTCGCGTTTGAGCCATTTGTTGGCTTCTTCGTCGCCGACGAAGACTTCCTGCTCGGGGTCCCATTTGAGCGGGCGGCCGAGTCGCTGGGAGATATTCCCCAGGTGGCAGGTGCTTACGCTGCGGTGCTGGCTTTCGATGTCGGAGATCGTCTGCTTGCGAGATTCGACGCAGTCGAAGAAGTTCCCCATGTGGTTGACGATCGCTTCGATCTTGCCAGTCCGAATCGGGCGACTGAGATTGTCGTTGTCGTAAGCCTTGAACGACTCTCGAGGGAACGGGTTACTCTTGAGCTCTTCGGCTGGAGCTCCGTGAATTCCACCCCGGTTGACGAAGATGCGGCCCTTGTCCCCTTCAAAAAGGATGCCATCACGGCCTTCGTCGGAAACTTTGAGTTCGACGCCGTTGGCGTACTTGTAGTCAGCCGCGAAATCTTTGGCGACGTTGAACCCGTTTTCGATATCCGGGAATGTGGCGCGGCCGTCGATCTCGACCGGCAGGCTCTGAATGGCCCACTGAGCGATATCAATATGGTGGGCACCCCAGTCGGTCATCTTGCCGCCCGAGTACTCGTACCACCAGCGGAAGGTGTAGTGAGCCCGCTGGGGAATATAAGCCACATCGGGCGTCGGGCCCTGCCACAGATCCCAGTTGAAGTGCTCGGGCACCGGCATGGTCTGGAACGGTCCGCCGGTCGGGTTCTTGCTGGTCGTGCAGGTGACGCGCTGCAGCTTTCCGAGTCGACCCTGGTGGACCATTTCGACGGCGAGACGGAAGTTATGATCGCTCCGCTGCCAGGTTCCGACCTGCACAACGCGATCGCTGTTGCCGACGACATTCCGCAGGATCTTGCCTTCGTCGATTGTCAGCGTCAGCGGCTTTTCGCAATAGACATCTTTCCCGGCACGGACGGCATCGACGAGCATCTTCGTGTGCCAGTGGTCCGGCGTCGCGATCAGAACGACATCGATATCCGGGCGAGCCAGCATGTCCTGATAGTCTTCGAAGATTCGCGGCGTGCTGCCGAAACTGGCCCGAGCCTGTTCGCGAACATGACGATCAACATCAGTGATGGCGACGACATCGGCGTACTTGCGCGCCTGCTCGGTAATTACCGAACCCTGGTATCGCATGCCGATGGCACCAATTCCGAGCCGCTCGACTTTAGCCCGGGGCTTTTCGTCGGCCATGGACAGCATGGGCCAGGCAGCGGCGGCTCCGATGACGCCCGCTGAAGTCGAAATGAAGTTCCGTCGCGAAAGATTGTTCTGTGTCATTGAGTATTCCCGGTTACAGGTCCCGCTCTCAGGCAGCGTTCGCAGATGCACACAAGCCAAATTTGCTGAGCCGATTGTAACAACTCATCAACAGACACGATTCTGTTTTTTCGTATTCTTTTTACAGAATTTTGTCACGACGCATCATCACTCTTTGATCGCTCGCAAACATGGATAGGATCGGTCCTCCTTCCCGGCGAGCCAACCTCCCGCAACAAGATTGATCAAGCTCATGAAGCGCGTCGCACTGCTGATCGAAACCTCCCGCACCTACGGTCGGGATCTGCTGCGTGGAGTGAAGCAGTACAATGAATCTCATGGCGGCTGGTCGCTGTTCGTCGAAGTTCGCGACCTCGAATCGCGTGTGCCTCCCTGGCTTTCAGGATGGGACGGCGACGGCATCCTCAGCCGAGCCGGCTCGCCGCGGATTTATCAGGCGGTGAAGGAAGTCGGCGTCCCCATGGTCGAACTTCGGGCCTCGGGGCAGATCGATCCGAACGTCCCCTTCGTCGGCGTCGATAATCAGGTCGCCGGGCGGCAGGCGGCCGAGTATTTCCTGGAGCGGGGCTTCAAGAACTTCGGCGTTTACGAGCTCGATACCGAGTCGTTCTTTGTCGAACGTCGCGACAGTTTCGTGGCGACACTCGCCGAAGCCGGCTACGAGTGTTCGGCCTTTCTGCAGAAGGGGCACAGCGAGAAGCCGAGTCAGTGGGAGCGGCAGCAGCAACAGCTGATTGAATGGGTGCAGACGCTGCATCAACCGGCAGCCGTACTCGCCTGTACCGATCAACTCGGCTGCTGGCTGCTCGATGCCTGTCACCGGGCGGGCGTGCATGTGCCGGAGCAGATTGCCGTCGTCGGCGTCGAGAATGACGAAACCTTCGCAACGATGAGCACGCCGCCCCTTTCCAGCCTGATGCTCCCGGGAGTCGCCGTCGGATATGCCGCTGCGGAACTGCTCGATGCAATGATGAATGGCGAGGACATCTCGCCGGCTCCAGTGCTGATTCCGAGCCATGGCGTCTGCACGCGGTTGTCTTCCGATGTGCTGGCCGTGGATGATCCGCTGATTGCCGATGCGCTGCGGATGATTCGCCAGGAAGCCTGCTCCGGGCTGCGGGTCGACGCGATTCTCTCGCGGATTCCGGTCTCGCGCAGCTATCTGGAACGGGGCATTCGGGCACTGCTGCATCGCTCTCCACACGCGGAAATTCTTCGCGTCCGACTGCAACGGGTCAGCGACCTGCTGGCCGATACGGATCTGACGCTCGACGAGATCGCCCGGCGGACCGGATTCGCGACCGCTCAGTATCTTTCGGAGAGTTTCAAGAAGGATCGAAAGATCACGCCCGGACAGTATCGTCGACAGTGTCGAATCGGCCAGATTTAGTTGTGGGAAGCCGTCGAACGGGATTTTCCACGGATTTTCAGGGAGGAGCGATCGGTATTGGTTGACGTTTGCCTGCGGATTCGAGATAACAATCGCTTCCCCGAATTGAGGGGGCAAGTATACTGTGCGCATGTTGAGCGAGTGATTCGAAGGAATCCTCGATCCTGCCGACACAAAGTCGTGTGACACGCAGAGCTTCACCGTTCGGCCGCCGTAACGATGAGTCGGGCCGGACAGATAACACCGCTGGCGTTCACATATCGTATATTTCGCGTCAGAACATTGTCAGAGACAGAGGATCCAAGGGAGATCAGATGGGGCATTACACCGGAGCCAAAGCCCGAATCAATCGACGGCTGGGAGCTGCAGTTTTCGAGAATGCTGGGGCACTGCGTGCGTTCGAAAAGCGGGATTTCCCACCGGGGATGCACACCCGTCGTAAGAAGCCGACGATCTACGGAACGGCTCTGACCGAAAAGCAGAAGATCAAGTACTACTATGGCCTGCGTGAGCGTCAGCTGCGGAAGTACTTCACGGAAGGTCGTCGCCTGAAGGGCAACACCGGAGAGAACCTGCTGGTTCTCTGCGAGCGTCGCCTCGACAACGTTGTGCGTCGGGCCGGTTTCGTCAGTACCCGTCCCCAGGCCCGCCAGGGCGTTGTGCACGGGCACTTTCAGCTGAACGGCCGCAAGGTCAACAAGCCGTCCATCATGGTGAAGCCGGGCGATGTCATCACCCTGCGTAACCGTCCCAACCTGCAGAAGGTCTACCGTGACATCGTCGACAGCACGTCGACCGAAGGTTGCGACTGGATTTCCTTCGATGAGAAGGAACTGAAGGCCATCGTTACGTCGCTGCCGACGTTCGATGATGTCAGCCTCCCGGTCGAAGTCAACCAGGTGGTCGCCTTCCTGAGCCGCTAGTCTGCTCAGAGAACTGGAACCAAAAACGTCGCCTGTTTCAGGCGACGTTTTTTCATGCGCTCAATCCGATCTTCGGATCGTTTTTTCCTCAATCCAGCGCAACCGGCTACGATGGCGAGTGGCAGAAACGCCCCCTGCATTGCCCGACTGGAGCAGGAGCCGGCCGGCTCTCGAGCAAATTCAGAATTCGACTGCAGGCGTTGGCAGGAGCAAATTCAGCATGGCCGGGGGATTGCCGCCCATGCGACTGCAGGCGAAGCATGAAACTGCTCTAGAAACCGCGGCTCCGAATTAGACGCCCTTCTGCACGCGGGCGGGGATTCCCCAGGCTTTCACGCCATCGGGGATGTTGCGGTTCACGACCGAGCCTGCTCCGATCAGCACCCCACTGCCAATCTTCTTTCCCTCAACGACCGAGGAGCCGATCCCGATCCACGAACCCTCACCGACGTGGACATCGCCCGCCAAGTGAGCTCCCGGGCAGATATGCACGCCATCGGCGAGTCGGCAATCGTGATCGACCGACGCCATGGTGTTGACGATGCATCCCGCCCCCAGTTCCGCGTGCGTACTGACCACGGCTCCCGGGCAGATAACGGTTCCAGGGCCGATTTTCGCATGAGCGGAGACGCTACTTCGGGGATGAACCCAGACGCGACTCTGCCATCCCAGCGAGAGACCGTGCCGGACCGCTTCGAGACGCACGTTGCAGTTTCCAATTGCCACCACGAACTCGTTCAGTCCATGGGCGAGTAACTCTGGCAACCGGTCGCGGCCGCCGAAGATCGGACGATCGAGAAAGGTGTCCGTTCTGGCGAAGTCATCGAGATAGCCGGCGACTTCGCAGCCATCCGTCAGTTCGATGATCTCACTGACAACCCGGGCGTGTCCCCCCGTGCCCCAGACAATGACTCCAGTTGCTGACATACGTTTTGCCCAGCGAGTAGTTGTCACCGATTTCTCAGGAAGATGCCGCTCTCCGATGGCTGCGCCGCCTCGAAAGAAACTTTCGGATCCACCCCGCAATGAAGACACCACTGGCCCCGGATCGATTACCGACTCAGGAAGCTGAAGAGTTTCTTCTTGCCGGCCGGTTCGGTTCCTTCGTCGAGTTGCACGCCGGAGAGCTGAGTGGCCAGATCGATGTACGATTTGGTCAGCTTCGCTTTGGGAGCATGCAGAATCAGAGGCACACCATTGTTCCGCGATTCGACCATTGTGGCATAGTCGTTGGGAACCTTCCAGAAGATGTCCCGCCCAATGATCTCAGTCGCCTTCTTCGTGCTGATCTGCATGTCGTTCAGACCGGCTCGATTCAGGACGATTTTCAGCTTCTCGTTCGACATCTCCATGTGATCGAAGTATTGAACCAGCCGAACGACGTTTCGCAGACACGGCAGATCGAGCTGTGTTACGATCAGCGTTTTGTCCGATGTGTTGATGGCCGCCATTTCGATCGGGCCGTACGATTTGCTGATGTCAATCACCAGATGGGTGAATGTCGCCTTGAGCAGACCGATCACACGCCGCAGGTCTTCCGGTCCCAGGTGAAACTCGGCGTCGAGATTGACGGGACGTGGCAGCAGAAACAGTCCGCTCTCGTGCTTGGTTAAGGATCGCTTCAGCAGCGAGTAATCGATGCGCGTGATGTTTTCAGCGACATCCTGAATTGTGTAGTCAGGAATGATATCGAGCCAGACATCGGCATCTCCCAGGGCCATATCCAGATCGATCAGAGCGACCGTGTTGTGTTCATCCTGAGCGAGCACGCAGGCCAGGTTCACTGCGACGGACGTTGAACCGACGCCGCCGTTGACCCCGCCAATGGTTATGACCTGAGAATCGCGAACCTCTTCGCCCCCTTCCCCGCTGGGCGCCGCGTGCCGAACCCGTTCGAGAGCCGAGAGAAAATCTTCGAGCTGAAGCGGGAAGTTGAGGAACTCCTGAGCGCCCTGCCGCATCGCCTGCAGAATGAGCGGCCCGTCCTGCGAGGAACTGGCCACCAGAATGGCGCTGCCCGGAAGTTGCTGCCGCAGTTTGCCGACCAGCTCGAGCGCCGCCTCCTTGTTGGCATCAATGGCCACGAGGAGAATATCCGGGATCGTCTGCATGGCGACGTCGAGGAAGAATTCGTAGCGGGAGCACTCGGCTTCAAGCCAGACGGTGTCCACACCCAGCATCAAGTTTTTGAGCTGGGCACGTGTCACGTCGTGCGGGTCGACGACCGCCAGTCGTATAACCCTTTTCATGTGCAGCTCCCTTTCCTCGACACAATCTCACTATCTCGCATGGCCCGTCAATCTCACTTACTTCGCGATCACCTACGGCATTGGAGCCTGGACGCCGTCGGCTGTTTCGACTTGTCGCTGACCCGGCGGAATCAGCGATGGAGCCTGCCCCGCGTTCCCAGACTGATAAAGCGCCTGAGTCGCCTTCTGATTATTGCCGACACCGCCGGTCAGCATGACTTCAGCCTGACCGGTCGACTGCTTCCAGTTGGGAGCATCGTTCTGTGTCGTCGGTGCCGAAGGCGGCAACAGCGGAACAGTTGGCGTCGTGGACTTCGGATTCACGGGCATCGGTTCTTCACCCGGCATCGGCAGCATGGGAACAGCCTGTTTGGATTCACCGCCTGAAGGGAACGGCATCGTTTCGGGCGGCCCGTAAACAGGTGGAGTTGTGATTGGCGGCGGAGTCAGACTCGGCGGTGTCAGGCTCCGTGGTTGAAGTCCCGGCGATTCCATCATCGCTCCCGGCGGCAGTCCCATGCCGTCCGGTCCGATAACTTCGTATCCCTGTCCCGGCGGACAGTATTCCATTCCCGGTCCACCGTACTGATCGATCCCCGGAGGAACTGGGCCCCCGTAGTTGGGCACTTCGATCAGACCCTGGCCGAACAGTTCGCGATCGGTCGGAATGTCCGAGAAGGCTCCCGGTCCGCCCTGTGGAACCTGACAAGGATCGAGCGGCGCAACGTATTCCGGTGTCACCAGAATGATGAGTTCGGTTTCGTTCTCGTCGTAACGAACACGACGGAATGCGGCTCCAATCCAGGGCAGTTCGCCGAGGATGGGAACCTTATCCGTTTCCGCGGTGTATCGAGTCGCGATCAGTCCCCCGATCATCAGCGTCTGTCCGAACCGCATCCGCACCTGTGTGTTGGCTCGCCGTGTTGTGATGGCGGGAATCGTCGTATTGTTGAGAGTGGCGGCGTTGGCGAAGTCGCGTTCGCTGAATTCCGGAGCGATTTCGAGAACGACCTGTCCTTGTCCAAGCACAATGGGCACCGCTTCGAGCTTCACGCCGAACTCACGCCATTCCACAGACAGAGTTCCCAGTGCCTGCGGCACGAGAATCGGGAATTCCCCGCCGGACAGCAGAGACGCCGGGCGTCCACTGTCGGCGACAACCGAAGTTTCCACCAGAATCCGCAGCAGACCTTCCTGCTTGAGTGCTTCCAGGAAGCCACGGAAGATCGAGTCGCCGCTAACGATGCCGAAGCTGATTGAGGAATCGGACAGGCCGGCTCCCCCGTAGGTCAACGAGTTGGTGCCGCCTCCGAGAGAAGCATCTGACGGAGTCCCCAGGTTGCCGGGGTTACTCGCGACGAATCCATTACTGCTGAGCAGCGACCAGTTGAAGCCGAGCTGACGAATGCGGGAACGCTGCGCTTCCATAATTCGCACCTGCAGTCGAACCTGGTTGGCGGCTCCAAACTGCATGTGGTTGATGACTTTGGGATTAAACTCTTCGGCGACTTCCGTGATCTGTGAGATATGAGCTGGATCCGAGACGACGCCACGAAGGACAATACTGTCTTTGACTTTGACCGCTGTGACGGAAGAGTCCGGGAAAAAGCGATTGATGTACGACTGGAGATGCCGGACATCCCCTTCGACGAAGATTTCAATTTCGTAGTTCTTGTCGAATTCGTCGACGAGAACCAGAGTCGTTACGCCAGAAGCGACGGCCTGCAGCCGAATGCGATGCGGCGTGAGCGCCTGCACTGAAAGAATCGCGGGATCGAAGCCATCGACGCGAACAATGCGGGAGTCGAGTTCGACCACGCGGGCGAATCGTTCCGTGAGCGTCAGCTCATTGCGGGGCGAAACGACATGAAAGACTTTCGCCTGAGCCGAAAGCGGCGTCTCGGGCTGAGCCTGCGCAATGTGAATGTTGCAGGCGAGCACGAACAGGCTCATCGAAAGCAGGCACATCCACCACAGTCCAGGGGCTATGCCTGACCGATGTCCGGCACGCTCCCCACGATCGGTTGGACCGAGATCAATTTCGACTGCAGTAGCGAACGGTTGCATCCTTGCACTCCGTCAATCGTAAAACGTCCTGCAGAGCCCACACTGGCCTCTGCGAGACAATTCCATTTCAAAAGAGCGACCTGTCGTCAAAGCGCCGACAGATCGCTAACTCCCCCATCCCTGCTTATTTCATGACCGGGTTGGAAACAGCGAATCGTCCTCATCGCCGAATTCCATGACTTCCCCGTCGTCTTCGGTCTCTGACTCAGAAGCCGGGAACTCGTTCAGTTCACCCTCTGCAGGCGTGAAGAACGAATTCATCAACCCCTTGAGCATCGTCATCGTTCCCTGCGAGGTCGCATCGGCGGTTCGATCCGTCATGCTCTCCAGCAGTTCCGATGGTGTTTCCACGTCCGTTTCACCAGACAGCGTTGCTGTTTCCGGCTTCAAGTCGGTCTTCTGTTCCGTCGTCGATGCCGCGTTGGAGATTCCCAGACTCGGGCCGCTGGTCGTCAGAGAGACGGGCAACGGAACGTCCTGAGAAATGACATCCTCTCCGGCAAAGATTTTGATGGTCCACATTTGCGGCTCGGCGGCTTTGACCACCTCGACCGGCTCTTCGACTTTTGGCTTCTCCACGACCTGACGACTAAGGAACTGCTTGAAGGCCTGAGCGGCGTTCACCGGTTCGTTTTCCTTCTTCGTTTCCTTTGTCCTGGCGAACTCATCGGACTGATAAACGTTGCCGGTTTTGAGCTCTTCGAGCAGGATCGCGTGTTCTTCTTCAGTTGTAATTGTCGAGGTATCGTTCTTGGCCCGCATGACGGGGATGACTTCGGCTTTCCGCTCGGCCAGCTGAATCAGCTGAGCCTGAGCCGGCGTCACCAGGAACGTAATGTTCTTGGCTTTGATTTCCTTGGATTCGCCCGCTTCCAAGTTTCGGATGGAATCGGAAGCGAACACTTCGATGTATTCCAGCAGAGTTGCCGTCTTGGTCTGCATCTGACCGTTGGCCGTTCGCAGGTCGTAGGTGACCTGCAAGTCAACCCGGTCGCCCGGCTGCAGCAGTCCGCTGTGTGTCTTTGTATCGTCTACCTTAATCGAGAAGGTTCGCATCCCTTTGGGGATACTCGCCGAGGCGGCAATCTCTCCCCGACCACCCAACTTGGCACCCCGGATGATGTCGCCGGCGGTGACCGGAACGAGCAATCCGCGATCGTGATATTCGTCCTTTGACCGGATGGCGTCTTCAGGCACCATACTGGCCGGATATTCCTTGAACTCGCAGTTCACGTCGCTGATCAGAACCCCCGGCGGAAGATCCGTCGTGGCGACCAGCACTTTGACTGGTACGTCCTGACCATCGTTCGACTGCTGAGCGATCATCTGCTGGACACCCATCATGGCGATCAGGCCGCATCCGACCGCAAACGCCAGGACTACAACGGTTTTCATCTTCATGGCTATCCCCTCGATCAGTATTTGACTGATCGGCAGCTCCTCGCTGCGATCGAAAATGACCGAGAGAACACGCGGCGCAAAGTCCGCTGTGTCACTTCATCGGCTGTAGATTGTTAAACTCTTCACCTTATGACGGACGTATCGGATGGTTTGAAGATGACGAATTTGCACTCAATCACCACAAAACACCCAGACTTCCCAGCCCATCGATCCCGTGGGCTCGTCCGTCCAGTCTGTTACATCATGCCGGCGTAGAAGAAGTACGCGATCGACCCGATGCAGATCGGAATGCCGTAGGGCAGCAGCAGCATCTGCGGCTTCCGCTCAGCGGCAATTTTGTACAGTTCGGCTGGTTTCCGGATGGTCAGAAACTCAAAGACAATCATCAGGAAGTTCGAATAGTGACGCTGCCAGCTGCGACGGTAGAGCACCATGATGACGGCCATGATGGCTCCGACGATCACGGAGACACAGAACGCATGCCAGGTGACAGCTGCTCCCAGCCAGGCACCGATGCCGGCCATGAGTTTCACATCACCCGCTCCCATGCCGCCCACAGCGTACAGAGGCAGCAGCGTGAGCAGACCGACGGTCATGCCCCAGAGCCCATCGCCAAGGCCATTGATTCCGCCCATCCAGGTGGAATAGATCAGTCCGCAGAAGACCATTGGGAACGTAATCCAGTTCGGAACCCGCAGTTCCTTACCATCGATCCACGCAGCCACGATCAGAATCACAGCCACCAGTTTTACGTGCCAGTTTTCCAGTAGAAATTGCCAATCCATGAGTTGTCACCTTTCGGCCTGTTTGATGAGGGGCATCGTTGAGCACTGGACTTCTTTGTCCAGCAGCAGTCGTCGCGTCAGTAACTCCTCTGTCGCGGAATACGGAAGGACTGCCCTGCAACCATAGGTCGAGATTGGGGGGTCTGCGGAGAAAATTCCGAAAATCTGAGGAGCCTCGATCGAGCCGATCAGAGACGCAGCCGAACCCGCAGTCGCAAAGCGCCAGTGCAGGAACACGGGACTCGCATCCGGCATTTCAGATCGAGCGCGCGAAGGCATCGGCCAGGACAAGAACAGGCCGAGCGAGGGGTGGAGCAGTTGCCCCAACAGGGAAACAATCCGTCCGCGTGGAATGCAGGGAACTCCGCGGCCAAAGCATTTTCATGCTTCTCCTGCAGTCGCGTGGGCGCCAATCCTCTGCCATGCTGAGTTTGCTTCTGCAAACGCCTGCAGTCCGATTTTGAATTTGCTTTAGCGTCCCGCGCAGGAAAACAGCCACATCAGCATTCCGACCAGAACAGGGAATGCCTGGCAGACGCTGGTAAACAGAGTGTCGCACCAGAAGGGAAACATATTTGTTTCTCGATTACACACAAAGGAATGAAGTTGCCGCAGAGGGGCAATGTCTCGCCAGCGAACCGGTTGGTCGTAGCGCGGGAAAATGGGCTGTCAGACCCGAACGCCTGACAGCCCATCGATTCCAGCTGACTCTCCTCCGGTCACAAAATGCCCGCGAGGTGAACGGCGGAGAATCGGTTGTTTTCAGACTTAGCTGATGGCGTCGCGAACTTTGCCGAACTGGGTGTTGGCGTTTGTTCCGATGGCCTTGATGGCGGTCAGACAGACGACCACGATCAGAGCCAGCATGACGGCGTACTCAACAGCCGTCGGTCCATCTTCACACACCAGGAAGTGCTTCACGTTGTCGATGATGTTTTTCATCTGGGTTACCTCTCAAATTTTTCTAACCTGACACATTATTTCTCGCGCCATCAGGACGCGAGTGACACCCGTAGGAAGGTCCGATCGAACACCCGTGAAAGAATTTATGCCCAATCGGTCAGGATCGCTGAGCAGCAGTCCTACTCAAACCTAGGTCAGGTTTTCGGTCGGGCCAATTTTTTCTAGAATATTTTCGACATTCTCCTTAAGCTGCCCGGTCGCTACAGTTTGAATGCAGGCGGCGAATCTCCTTCCGCCCTGCTCCCAAAGTGAAATCCGAGGCTGGTGCCCCTTGCGGCGCCGAGGTCCATGATGCGTTTTGACGACCCACGGGAACCTGCTCCTTATCTCAACCGGCAAGACCAGAGACGTCTGCTCGGCATGGTGGCGGTGCTTTCATTCGTCGTGATCGCCGTCATCTGGGCGGCTCGCCCGGCCTCGTGGCACTGGCTGATCCCGCCCGATAACGAAACGGCTTTGAACGAAGCCGATCCGGAGTCCGATCTCGATTCCGCGCCTCGCTTCGAAAGTGACCAGGCTCCGCCGGCTTCGAATCCCTTCTCGGCTCCCGAAACTCCGCTGAAACAGAACGATTCTCGTCCGGTCGCCAACACAACGGGATCCCCGGTGGAGATCCCCGAAGACTGGTTGGAAGATGTCAACGACCAGTACATCGGGCTGCGGGCCGACGAGTCCGACTCGTACTACCGGGTGCTCGCTCATGTGACGCGGCTCGATGAAGATCTGTTGAGCCGGTCTGCCCGCAGTGATGTCCTGCACGTCAATCTGATGCACGAGCCGGAACGCTATCGCGGCGAACTCGTTCAACTCAAAGGGACGGCTCGCCGCATCGTCCCACTCGACGCGACCGAGAATCAGTACGGAATCCGCAAGCTGTATGAGATCTGGATTACAACTGACGATTCCGGCAGCGAGCCGTGGCGAATCGTGGCCAAGTCGATCGATGAACGGCTGCCGGTCGGCGAAAACGTGAATGCTCCGATCAAAGCGATCGGCTACTTCTTCAAGCAATACAGCTACGCCTCCCAGGGCGGCATGCACATCGCCCCGTTGATTCTGTCCGCTCGAGTCGACTCAAACGTGGTGGTCCGGGTCGCCCCCAGTGGGACGGGACTTCAGCCCTATATCATTCTGTTCGCGGCCTTCTTCGGACTTGGCACAATTCTGCTTGTGTCCGCTTACAGCCATGGCGATCGATTGTTTCAAACCCGGATGAAGGAACAGTTTCCCCCCGTGGACGATGAAGCCCAGAAAGTCCTCAAGAAGATGGAAGGCCAGCGGTACGACCCAACAGACGTGCTGAACGATCTCCCTGACGATCAGGTCAAAGACAATGCAATCTTTCTGCAGTCTCCGTCCGGGGGAGAAGGTTCTTCGAGTTCGGGGTAGAGGGAGGCCCCTGCAGTGTGCCATATCCTTTGGGAAGGCAATCCGCAGGCAGCCTTGTTGAGGCATTTCTGACGGGATATCATCCGCCACCTTTCTCCCCACTGACCACGGCATCTGGAGGATTCGCATGCTTCTGGCAGGAGACACCGGCGGCACCAAGACAGTTCTCGCGTTGTTCGACAAGGACCGTCCCGGAGAGCCGCTGCACGAAGAACGATTCCCCTCAGCCACCTTTTCCGGTTTGCAGGAAATCGTCTCGTCGTATCTGGAGAAGCATCAGGTCAAAGTCGAAGCCGCCTGTTTCGGACTGGCCGGCCCGGTTGAAGACGGCGTCTGCAAGACGATCAACCTGCCCTGGACCGTCGAACAGAAGAACCTCGTGTCTGTCGTTGGCACCGAACGCGTCCATCTGACCAACGACCTGGAAGCAATGGCCTGGTCGGTCGAAACGCTGCAGCCCAAGGACTTGGTCTGCATTCATGAAGGCCGAGAAGTCGACGAAAACCGGGGCGTTATCGCTGCCGGAACGGGTCTGGGAGAAGCCGGGATCTGGTACGGCACGCGATATCATCCCTTCGCCAGTGAGGGTGGCCACGCCGATTTCTCGCCACAGTCGCACGAAGAAGACGCTCTGCTGAGCTTCCTCCGCAACAAGTATCATCATGTCTCCTGGGAACGGGTGCTGTCCGGGCCAGGCATTGAGAACATCTTTGAGTTCCTCGTGAATACCTATCGCGAGAAGCCGTCTCAAGCCGTCCTCGACAAGATGAAGGAAGAGATCCCGGCCGCCGTCATTACGGCTGCTGCCCTCGACGAACAGTGTCCGGCATGCATTCGCACGATGGAAATCTTCGTGGGGCTCTACGGAGCCGAAGCGGGCAACCTGGCGTTAAAGATCATGGCCGTAGGGGGTATCTACATCGGCGGGGGAATCGCTCCGAAGATTCTGCCGTTACTCGACAGCGAAACCTTCCGCGACGCCTTCCGCCACAAAGGCCGCCTGCAGTCGGTCCTGAAGAAGGTGCCGGTCTACGTCATCATGACCAACCGCGCCCCGCTGCTCGGAGCGGCTCACGTCGCCAAACTGCTCTCCGAAGGTCAGCCAATTTTCTAGAGCGGATCGCTCTACCGTATGTCCGCGAATGAGCGTTGAATCCCTGAAACGCTGCGTCTTCCACAGGATGGCCCAGACGCGTGCGTCTGGGTGGCGAGTGACGCGGGATTTATT